>DHJA01000002.1:2951-22821 GCA_002404095.1 Planctomycetaceae bacterium UBA4732
GTTGATCCGGCGAGCGTGTGAGGTGGTTGCGCCGGAACAGACGCTGCACGCGAGGGTGTGGGCGTAGAGTCGTTTCCACTTGCGTGGAAACGACGACTCCCGACAGTTTTTCCTTTCCCTTGTTTAGGATCGCAGCCGTGGTATACTAAGGTTGAAAAACCTAGTTGCCGTGAAAAGAAGCTCACTAGCGAATAGCCGAATACAAAGACGCCGCACTTCCGGAAGAACAGGTGGCCCGATGGCAACGGCACATGGTCGAAAGACGCCGCACCTTGAAAGTCTCAAAGAGATTTCAGTAAAGAAGCAGGACGTATCAAAGAAGTCCGCGAAACCTGAAATTTCAATAATGTTGGGCGGCAAGCTTCAGGGAAAGAAGCCAAACCGGAAAAAACCACGCCGGCCGTCTGTCCGTCCTCTTGAGGATGCCCAAATCGAAGGGATTACTGGCATTCCGGACGATGCCCAAATGGCTCGGGCGATCATCTCACTCAGTGAAGAGGATCAGGCGGTCGCAAAGAAGGTTCGAGACCTATTAGCCAAGCACCTTGGATCGCACGCCGCGGCCCGGCTATGGCTGGCGTCTCGGGCGCCGGGCTTCGAGTCAACCCCGCTAGACGCGATTCGTCAAGGACAGGCGAAAATGGTGCTGGCGACTCTCGAATCCCAGTGGGGGCGGAGTCCGACGTATGCATAACGGGCCCGCTTTGATCGGGTCGGTTATTCAGGCGCGCCCCCAGGCGGTTCTCTTCACAGGTCTGACCTTCCGGTCGATCCATCTTCGCCACTTCTCGAACTTTCGGAAAGTCAACGCTCTGTTCGCCGCGAGGGGCGGGGTTGTGGGAACCCGATATATTCGTCCGAACGGTCCCGCGGCTCTCTACGCGGCACTGGACGCGGACACGGCTCACCGAGAAGGCAATCAAGTGTTCTACCAAACGGCAAGTTCCGCGGCAGGGCAAGCTCTGCTCCTCGCCGGCGGCTTGCGGCCGGACCCCGTGGTGTTAATCGGCGTCCATGTCCGCGCGGTGCGAATGCTCGACCTTCGTGATAACGCCACCCGTCTCACTCTCGGCGTCAACGGCTTACCCGAACTTCTCGGCGCTTGGCGCGGTATTCCAAACGCCCCAACCCAGGGGCTTGGCGACGCCGTTTTCAACGACGGTCACTTTGAGGGCATACTGTTCCCCTCCGCCCAAAACGCCGGCCGCGACGCTATGGTACTATTTCCGGCGCGCCTACAGTCGCCTTCCCAGGTGGATTTTACCGACGTGACAACGAATCTTGCTGCTCGTCTGCCCTAAATTCCGTTGAAATGAGGCTGCGGAAGCTCTTCGCCCGGCTCGCGGGGTTCAGCCCCGGCGTCGTGGTCGTTGATCCGGCGAACGTGTAAAGTGTTTTCGCTGATTTTGAAGTCGAACACGAGGACGATGTCATTGAGTTGTTCCCAATAGGAATGGAAACGACGACTTCCGACGCCTATTCCCTTCCGACCTGTTTCACGTTCTGCTAGGATGAAGCGACAACAGGAGGTAGACGGTTCGCGGCGTCGCGGCGGACGGCGCTTAAGGCGTGACAGGGGAGACCTTATGTTAACAAATAACAACCTTGAGCAAAGGCTGGCTGCGCTGGAGGCCGAGGTCGCCGACCTGAAACGTCGGCCGGCAGCCATTCCCCGGATCGACGATTGGTTGGAGCAAATCACGGGGTCCGTGAAAGACGTGGAGGCATTTGAGGAGATTCTCCGACTCGGGCGCGAATTGCGTGAGGCGGATCGGCCGCGGGGGGACGAGGAAGCGGCGCCGTGAGATACTTGCTGGACACGGATCACATCAGCTTCCTCCAGCTGGGATTGGGGCCGGAATATGCCGCACTCTCCGCTCGCATGTCCCGGCACTCGTCCGCGGACTTCGCCTTATTCGGCGACCGCTCCAAAGGCATCGGGTGAATGAAGAAGCAACGCCCGGAATCCCGCTTGTTCAAAGTGGCGGTCGGCGGTCAGGGCGTCGGTCAACTTCCGCCGGGTCATAACGGAGAAGGAGATGCAATCCGTGAGCGACCATGTCTGATCGGGGCGGGCGGTGAACAACTCCGCGCCCGCCTTCAACCACTCGGCCGCGGCCGGGACGACTTCCGTTCGCGGGTCGGCGTACAGCCGTATGAAAAACGCGGCGAAGAGGGCGCGATCGGCCCCGCGAATCAGGCTGTTTCCGACCTCAAGTACGATATATTCGGTGGTGACGAGCGGCTGGCGCAAAACCCGACTCCACGCCATCGCTTGTTTATGGTGCTGGTCGGCCGGCCCGAGAAAGGCCAGGAAATACGAAGTGTCGGCGAAGACCGGCGTCATGACAATTTCGGCGCGCCGTAGAGGTAATGGTCGTGCTGTTCTGAGGCGTCGGGCGGCAGGTTCACGGCTTTCCCGGCCAGGTCGCCCCATCGGTCGAACAAGCTCGCCTCCGGCGTTTCGGCCGTCAACACTTCAATGCGAACGCGCGACCCTTCCGGCAAGGTCGCCGACGGGTGCAACACGATGGTTCCATTCAGGACGCGGCCTTCGAGAGTCATGATGCCAACCTCTGTAGGGTTTCCTGCCTTTATGATACATCTTCTCCCGCTCTACGGAAGGGCCGTCTCCGATTCAACGCCGCGCCCGATTACCCAAGGCGACGGCGACCGGTACAATATTGAACCATTTGTGGGTGTACATCGACCGTGTTTGAAAAGGTTGCCATGATTTCCAATGCCTACTGCATCATCCGTGAAACCACCGAAGACCGTTTGGATGAGACGGAAAGCCTTGAGGAGGCCATCCGCATTGCTCGCTCCCTGGTACGCGAAGGCCAGGTGGGAGAGCCGGTTTCCATCGAGCATCGGGGCAAGATCATCAGGCAATTGGTCCTTATGCACGATGGCATGGTGGAAGAAGAGGCGATTATCTGACGAGGGATAAACGGGATCGGTATTTGCTTTAATCGACTCCCGACCCTTATCTCTTTTCCGTGCATCAACGAACGGGTTGGCTGAACAGACCCGCGGCAATCAGTTCTTCACGCAGGACCACTCGGAGAGGAGCGTTGATTTTCAGGACGCGGATCGTGGTGCGGCCGATGGCCGTGCGCCCGCGCAGCCTTGCGCCGTCCCAGCGGAAATGGTAGGACCAGGAGTGGCGGCGCGGATGAAACAGCCGCGAGAGAAGCCGCGTCTGCGGATCAATCCCGGAGAGGTTGGGCCACCTTTGTGTCTGTTGCAGTGCAAGCAGGAAAGCGCCAAGTTCGACGCCGCCGTCCGCCCTCCGTGGACCTCGGCGATGATGTGGTCGATCTCGGCCGGGAGGTCTTCAACGTCTTGGGGAGTCCGGCAGTATTCGCAGCAACCCCCGGCGCGCCGCCAGACCAGTTCTTCGAGCATACGGTCCATCGGCGGTCACCCGTCGCGGCTATGGGACTTGAGGACGCGCCGCGCCCGGACTTTCAGTATCGACAGGAGGGTGCCGACCCGGCAGAAGTGATCGAGTTCGGCCTCTTCGTCGTCGGAAAGCGCGCCGCGACGATTCCGCTCGGCCAGGTCGCGCATCCGCGCACGGTCCTCGTCCGAGAACGAGAGGTCCAGGAAGCGGTGGGCGGCGCCTTTCGATATGGGGCCGTGGGGGTGGATGATCCGCTCCCAGATGTCGGCTTCGGAAACGATAGACGCGGTAGGCATGGCGCTCTCCTGGGGGAGAAATCTGTACTCCGCGCACATTTTACCACATGACGCCTTGCAGACCATGCCCCTTGTTGAAGGAAAAAGGGACGTTGGAAACAGATCCTGTGAAAATCTCGATGTTCCTTTTCCCTTCCCATTGAGCATCGGGGCAAGGTCATCAGGCAATTGATCCTTATGCCTGATGGCAAGGTGGAAGAAGAGGCGATTGTCTGACGAGGGACAAAAGGGATGGGGGTTTGCTTTAATTAACTCCCGATCCCTTTGTTCGCCCCGACCCCTTAGTTCGCCCGGGGGACAATTCGGAGTGATTAGCGGGCACGGTTGCTTGCGGCTCTCTTTGGAGGCGTGTATGCTGGACGTATGAGCCAGCCGATTCGGGAAGTCGATCCCAGCGACCTTCGCCTTCCGCCCAGTCGAGCCAGCGGCGCCGACCCCTGGAAATTGCATAAACAGATCCGGCAGTTCGGGTCATCGAAGGACGGGATGCCGCCGATCTTCGTTTACGAGGATGCCGATGGGGTTCTCGAAATCTCCGATGGCGTCACGCGGGCTGCGCGGATAGCGAAGTTGGCGCTCGCGACAACGGTCCCGATCATGGTGATCGGGCGCTATCGCCGGAGCCGAGCCAATTCCCCGTGCGTGAGGGACCGATTATGAGCGAAAACGACACGCGGGCGGAGTTGTTCGCCGCCCTTCTAGCATTGGCCAAGGTCGTTCCTGAGATGCGAGGCGGCCAGCTCATGGCCGCCGTCGGGGAGTTGTGCGCCGATCTCCACGGGCGCGGCCTCTGGGACGCCGCCGACGCGGAACTTCTCGAGGCCGTGTGGCAGTTCCGCCGTACCTTCCAGGCCGCGACAGAAGAAAAGCAGTCGGGAGTCGTATCTCTTACCAACGGCATAGGGAGCGGCAACGACTCCCGACCCCTTTAATTTGGCCTACCGACTCTTTTTCCCTTTTCATGCGCTGGGCTTGCTTGTCCGGTAACATCGGGGAAGGTAGAATATTCCATATGCTTTTGCGCTGGGGCGCACGAGCCAGCACATAGCTTTGGGGAAAGTTCAATGACGGATCAAACGATTAAGACCAGACCGGAGAGGGAAGAGGAATTGCGCCGACTGCTCAACTCGCCGAGAGGCAATGACCGGCTGTATCCGATCTTCGTGAAAGCCCTGGGACTCAAGTGGGGGGAAATGGCCCCGGTAGGATTGCCGATGATCCAGACGATATTAGCTAAAGAATACCCGAATGGGTGAAATAGGGACAAAAGCTGGCGCTGCCGTAACTGCCGAAGGGGACAAAAGAGGTCGGCGCAGGCCTATTCCCCCCAACGATCCCGCAGGGGCCAACTAATTTACGCTAACCCCTTTTCAGTTTCGGGGGCACAGGCAGCGGAAATCAGCCCTGACACAGGCATACCCGGAAGCCGATATCGTCACCGCGTTCGGTGGGTATGCTCCCGTTGCGACACGCTGACCGGCAACATCTTACGAGACTGTCCCACGATCCTCCACGAGTGACACGGCACTCGCCGACCTGACATCGTTGAGGGTCTGTCGCATTTAGCGACCATGAGCTGGGTGGGTACGGCCCGTACCAGTCCTGGCACCACTCCCAGACGTTGCCGTGCATGTCCTGTAACCCCCAAGGATTGGGTGCGAATTTGTCCACGGGGCTTGTCTCCTGGCGGTACAACCCCTGGCGCCCCTTGCCGCCGGCATCGTCGAAGTTCGCGTTATTCGGGGAGAGTGTGTCGCCGAAGTGGAATCTTGTGACTGTCCCAGCCCGGCAAGCGTACTCCCATTCGGCCTCGGTGGGCAGGCGATACGTCTCGCCCTCTTTCGCAGTCAGTTTCTTACAGAAGTCCACAGCATCGTCCCAAGAAACATTCTCAATGGGAAGGTCGCGACCGTGAAAGGGGCTTTCGTGGCCGCCCATCAGATCACGCCACTGGCCCTGCGTGACGGGGTGGACGCCCAAATAGAAGCCGTTCGTAAGCGTCACGTCATGCAGGATTTCGTCCCGTCCGCGCCCTTCCTCGTCCAGGGGGCTGCCCATTGCAAAGGAACCGGCCGGAATCCAAGAAAACCTCATGCCGATTGAATTGGTGTACAGCTCGCCGCTTTTGCGTCGGAGCTTTACCAAGGGAGACTCCACAGGCAATGCCCAAGGCGGCAATGGTGCGGAAGGCGGCGTCGACATCGCGCGTTCCACAGGCGCGCCGAGCTGGTGGGCTGCTTCTTGGCGAGTTGGCTTGTGTTCACGTTTCTCCCGCTCCCGTTGCCAGAAATCCTTTACTTCTCGGATGATCGCGTTGGCTCGGTCGGCCGTGAGTTTGTGACGCCGGCACAAAGCCTTGGCCATAGCTGTGTCTTCCCCGGTCGGCTTCCCTCCGGTCCTATTCAGGGCCGCCCGGACAAGCTCACGCAGTTGTTCCTCGCCTTCCTTTTGCCGGCCCAGCTCTTCCTCCTGTTCTCGACGCAGGCGCTCCTCCTGCTCACGGCGCCGAGTTTCCTGCCCTGCACGAGAGCATTCGTCCAGGACCGCCAACACCGGCTCGAAACCCTTCGGCCGTTGCTGCGGGTCGGGGTCCAGGCACCCTTCCAGCAGATCGGCCAGCGGCTTTGGCAAGCTGTCCCATTGCTTCCGCCGCAGTTCGGTCGTCTTGAACATCGCATAGCAGCAGGTCCGGGCGAAGGCGTAGACATCGGAATATGGTCCCGGCTGGACCCCCGGCAGCTTGCCCAGTTGCTCGGGCGGGGCGTAGTCCAGTGTTCCCGCCACGCTCGAATCCAGAATGCTTTTCTGGTCCGCACCGGTCCTGAGCCTGCTTGTCTCAACAGTCTGTTGCCGTAGAGCCAAGCCGAAGTCGATGATTTTCACCTTCCACAGGTTCCCTTCCTTTCGCACCAGAAGGTTAGCCGGTTTCAGGTCGCGGTGCAGCACTCCCTTGGCATGGGCCGCGATCATGCCCTCCGCCATCTGAACAGCCACCGCCAGCAGCTGCTCTAGGTTCAGCGGACCCCGTTGCTCTACGAACTCCTGCAAGCTTGTGCCGGGAAAGTAGTCCATGACCAGGTAGGGGCGGGCCTTATGGGTCAGGTCCGCGTATTCACAATCGCGCACAACGATGATGACCGGATGCGACAGTCGGCGGAGGATTCGCGCTTCGCGGAACACTTCGTCCGCGCTGCTTGCTAGGTCAGTGGCGTACAGCGTCTTAACCACTACGTTTTCGTCGAAGTGCCGATCGCGGCAAAGAACCCCCGCGCCGAAACCGCCCGCGCCGAGGATGCGTTTTGGCTCGTAGCGGTGCAGCGGGAATGGGGCGAACCGCTGCGGATCGTGAGAACCCGCCTCGCGGAGAGCCGACAACGCCGCGTCCCATTTCTTTTCCTCCAGGGCCGCGCGGTAGGCGTTGAACGACGCCTCCGCCTTGTCCGTCGGATTGCCGACGACCTGGACGACCTCGGTGAAGAGTTGCCGCGCCTCCGTGAAGTCTCCGGCCCCGACCTGCAACTTGCCCAGCCCGTTAAGCAGGGCCGGCGCCTGGCGTTGCTCCTCGGCAGGCAGTTCGCGGAAACGCGCCAGCAACGCCTTCACCGCCCGGCGTTCGTCCTCGCCGCGGATCGAACAACTGTTGCCCGGCCGCACTTCGCCCCGCGCCATGCCGACCTGACCGAGTCGCAACAGCACCTGCTCCATCAGGGTGCGGGCCTCGCCGCCGAACCGCTGCAACTCCGTCTGCATGTCCAGCACCGCCCCATGCGTCTCGACCGCGACGGTGTGCGTCTCCTCGATGGCCGCCTCGATTCGCCCTAATTGCTCGAAAAGGGCGTCGAATTGTCCGCCAAGCGACGCCAACGCTTTGCCCACCTCGCCGAACGCCTTCGCCTGCGACGCCGACAGTTGCCGTAGGCCGTCGAAGAAGAGGCCGTGGGCCAGCTCGTCGTTGGTCTCGACCTCGCGGCGGAAGAAATAGCAGAAGGCCGCCGCCAGCAACGGCGGCCCGGCCGGCGTCGGCGTGCGCAGCAGGCGGGCCAGGTTCGGGTAGTTCTCGGCCAGCGCGTCGGCGACGCCGTTTACGGCCCGCCGCGCCTCTTCGACCAATCCTTGCGGGTCGGCGTGGCGTGTAAAACCGGCCGCTTGGCGAGCGATGGCCGCGTGTGCTCCCTCGGGCGTGGACAGCCGGCCGGACTTGCGGAGGCGTTTGAGTTCGTCCAGGCAATCCCGGCGGAAGTCGGCCGGCGCGCCGTCGAAGGAGACCGCGTTGCCGTCGAGGAAAAGTTGCACCTGTTCGCGGACGCCCTTGTCGTCGCCGGAGGCGAAGAAGACTTTCACGCGGTCGAGAAGGCCGTCGCCGGCCAACGCGACGCCGAGGCTCTGCCAGGCGCGGTTGTGGGCATGGTTCAGCGCTTTGGGCAGGGTGGTGCTATGGTCGCGGAAGCGCTGTTCGATGACTACGGCGATCTGGACGGCGCTGTCGGCGTAGTCGCCGATCACCTGGCGTAGGCCGAAGCCGACCAGTTGGGTAATAGGGGACATGGGGCGTTGCCTTTGGATGCGAAATAGGGAGATATGTAGGACTGTACAGGGGCGGGGACGGGAACGCAAGCAGGAGGCGTCGCCCCTTTTCAAAGGCTTTCTATAAAGCAAAGAAGTAGCCACAGATGAACACAGATGAACACAGATAAGAAGGAAAGACGGGTCCGGATTGCTGGAGAACAGCGCATTTTTCGTCTCTGGCTCTTCATCCGTGTCCATCTGTGTTCATCTGTGGCTATTGTTTCCGGACAGGTTCTAAGTAGGCCATCGATCACTGGCCTTTTTGGTTCAGCTTGTGCTTTTTACCCAAGCGCTCAAGGGCCTCGAGCGCCGGCTCCGAGCGTCCCGCCTCAACATCTTCGCGGCTTTCGCGCAGGAACTCCATCATTTCGCCCCGCTCGGCTAGCTCCAGAAGTCGTTGATAGTTGGCCGCGTCCTGAACGACTAATTCGGCTTTCCCATGTATCGTCAAGACCAGGGGATTCCCGCTTTTCTTCATCCGCGCCATAAACTCGGTTGTCTTACGTTTGAAGTCGCTCAGCGAATGGATGTCCTGCGACAGATCAATCATGGCTCAGTTCTCCGCACTGAATTTGCACCCGATTTGATGTTACCCGGCGCCGAGGCTTTATGCAACCGGTTGCGGACAACGTCGATGTCGCCGTTGCAATCGCCGGCGCGGCCCTTGCGTACGCCGCAAATACATGGCAAACTAATGAAAGATTCGTGATAAGCGGTCGTCCCCTCGGCGTAAGCGTCACGGCCGTGACCTTTGCCGGCTTCTCTTATGGTGGACGCAATGGCTGCGCCGTCCTCGGTTGCTGATCTTTTGAACTTGGTACGCCAGAGCCTTCCTCTGGACCCGTCGCGCCTGGACACCTACGTCGCGGAGCTACGGCGTTCGGCCGTCTTGCCGGGCAAACCAGAGGATCTGGCCGGCCTTCTCGTCCGCGACGGCTTCCTGACCGCATTTCAGGCCGACCATCTGATGCGCGGTCGGCGGCCCAAATTCCTCATTGGCAAGTATGTAATCCTCGACCGAATTGGCGCGGGCGGTATGGGAGCGGTCTATCTGTGCGAGCATCTCCAGCTGGAGCGGCAGGTTGCCTTGAAGGTGCTGCCAGCCGATCAGGCCGATGATGCTGGCGCCCTTGCCCGTTTCATCCGGGAAGCCCAAGCGGTCGCCGCTTTGAACCATCCCCATATCGTCCGCGCCTACGACGTGGATGTGGAAGGCAAGACCTACTTTTTGGTGATGGAATATGTGGACGGCGTCAACCTTCAGGATTTAGTCACAAGACACGGCCGGCTGGACCCGACGCGCGCCGCCCATTATATCAGCCAATCGGCCGCGGGATTGCAGCACGCCCACCAAGCCGGCTTGGTCCACCGCGACATCAAACCGGCCAATCTGCTGCTTAGTCGAACGGGCGTCGTCAAAGTGCTGGACCTGGGGCTGGCCCGCTTCTTCCACGACGACGAGGACGCCTTGACGAAGGAACATTCCGGCCAAGCCATCCTGGGTACGGCCGACTACTTGGCGCCGGAGCAGGGACGCAACAGCCACGATGTTGACATTCGCGCCGACATTTACAGCCTGGGCGCGACCTTCTATTTTCTCCTCGTTGGTAGAGCACCCTTTGCCGACGGGACATTGAATCAAAAGCTCATCTGGCATCAAATGAAGACGCCGATGGCGGTGCGAAAGTTGCGCCCCGACGTGCCCGAAGCGATGGCGATGGTGATCTCACGCATGATGGCGAAGGACGCGGCGGGGCGCTATCAGACGCCGGCGGACGTGGTCGCCGCCCTCGCACCATGGACGCAGACGGTGTTGCGACTACCCGCGCCAGCCGAGCTTCCGCCGCTGCGGCCCACTGCCCGCGCCGGCCGGATGGGACGAAACGTCGGGAGATCGGCCGATTCCACCGTGGTTAATCGCGCCTCCCGCACTACGGCTCTCTCGGCGCCGCCCGCGGCCGCCTCGGCGCCGCTCGCTTCCATAGCGGCGATGCTCAACCTGGAACTTCCGCCAGCCCCGCCGCGAGTTGCCGCCGCCGCCAGTCCGGCGCTGAACGTTGGACCGACGGGGCCCGCAGTACCGCAGACGTTACTTCCCCAGTCCGGCGACGATTGGTCCTGTCTCTTCGATGACGACTCGGACGCCGGCAAACCGTCCACCCCATCGGGAGGCCGACGCTCCGGCAAAAGGCACGGCCTTTATATTCGGAATCACCGCTGGTATATCGTGGGAGCAATCCCGGCCTTGCTATTGTTGATCGGCGGCGTCTGGCTGATCGTGGCGCTCGTTTCCGCCACGCCCAAACCTATCACCGCGCCGTCCGGACAGACGTTGGCGCTGCCCGAAAAGCCGCGTGGCCCCGTGAACCTACGAGCGACGGCCAATGGGGCGGAGGCGATTGAGTTGACTTGGGACGATCCTAACGGGCCGTCGATTGGCTTCCGTATCGACCAGGCCGCCGACCGTTATTTCACCAAAAATGTGGTTGGGACGAGTCTGGCTAATGGGGACGCTCGAGCTTACACCTTTACCCGCCTTGCATCCGGCGCGGCGTACTACTACCGGATGCGAGCGCTCCGAGAATCCGGCGAGTCGAGCGTTTCCAACGTGGCCTGGGCGCCAGTGTTCTACGCGCAGGGATTCACGCCAAGCGGATTGGTATTAAACCGCGGCGCCGTGGTCATCGACAAAGCTCTGCGCCTGACGGATGCCGGCCCCAACGAAGCGCGTAGCGCCTTCTACCAGAATTCGGTGGACGTCCGCTCGTTTACGACGCAATTCCGCTTCAAGATCAGCCCTAGCACGGCGGACGGCTTCACCTTCTGCATCCACGGTGGCGAGCCGACGGCGGTGGGCGTCTCGGCTGGCGGTCTCGGTTATCAGGGCATTCCGAACAGCATGGCCGTGAAATTCGACTTGTTCAGCAACGACGGTGAAGGCCCCAACTCGACTGGCGTCTACCTAAACGGCGACAAGCCCACCAACGCCGGCGCGATCGATTTGACGCCGAGCGGCATCGACCTACATAGCGGCCGCACTTATGACGCGACCATCGACTATAAAGATAAGAAACTGACTTTAACAATCGTCGATGTCCAGGATATGACGAAGAGATTCTCGCATACGTTCGATGTGGACGTGCCCGCGGCGGTCCACGGCTCAACGGCATACGTTGGCTTCACGGGAGGCACTGGCGGAGCGGGCGCGAACCAGGACATTTTGACGTGGACGTGGCTATCGACTGACGCTAGGCAATGAGCCGGAGGCATGGGATGAACACTGCGGCGAGGAGTGAACCCCGCATCGCCAAGCTGGAAGTCACTGAGGATGCCATCGTCGCCCAGTTGCTCGACGGGCGAACAATTAGTGTGCCGTTAACGTGGTCGTGGCGCCTGGCCGACGCGACGCCGGCGCAGCGCCGGCGTTTTGAGATCCTGGGAAGCGGCGAGGGAATCCATTGGCCTGACATCGACGAAGACATCAGCGCTCAGGGAATGTTGCAGGGGATCCCAGCACGTCCGCCCAAGCAAGGTAAGGCGAAACGCCAGCCGGTCAAGCCGGTACTTGTCGATTAAACCACCAGTGCATACAACGGGCCAAAACAACTCTTGGGGGCTGTTGACAACAAGACAGCTATTCGCGTCGCTCGACGGATGACTGATCAGGGAGGGTGGCCGTGAACCGCTTTGGGATGAAGTGGATCGTTCAACTCGCCGCAGCGGTTCTTACGCTGATGGCGTGCCCGCTCTTCGCCGTGGGGCAAGGCACGGTGCAGAACGTGATGGCAACGTGCGGTGCGCCTTCTCCGGCATGGACGGGGTGGGGCCAACCGACTGAGATTGCTGTCCATGCCACGGCGACTGCCCCTACTCCCGACACGGGTTCGACTCTTCAAGTGCCGAACTGGCATTGGACCGTCCAAAAGGTCGAGTATTCCAACGACAACATTTCCTTTACCGAAGGCGGAGTCTCTTCCACCCAATTCACGAACGGCACTACAGCGGACGACACCCTGAAAGCATGGTTCTACCAAGGGGCATACTGGCGCATCACTTGCAAGGTGACGGTCGGTTATTCCGAAACACCGGGAACAGCTACTTGGACGGGAACAGCGACCTGCACGTCGCTCCCCAACTGCGGCGAGTTGGTCAGCGTCACCGTGACATCTGGAGCGACGCAGACGAACGTGTTGCAAGTAAACGACTACCCGAACTGGGCGGCGGTCCTGCAGTACCTCGGTACGGTCAATATCAAGGCCACCGTCAAACCCAATGATGTGAACGCAGCGAACCTGATCCAGTGGACGAATGGGGCGGCGGTCGCGGGCGACAATACCCAGCGGACGGTGGACAAGGGCACTTCGGCGAGGACGGAGGTAACAGCGGTGGTCGGCGGGGCGCCAGCGCAGGGAGTCAATATCTGGATCATCTGGGCGACCGTGACCATCCAGCTTACCGACACCGACAAGGTCGCACAAGATGACAACTCTAGTTTGTTCACTGACAACGGTGGGAATTGGCCGGATGCGCTGGGAGGCGGTACGGGCCTGGGGCCTATCGACCACGATGCGGTCCCGGGCCTCACATACGCCTACACTGTCGGCAAGATGCAGGCGACCGGTAAGCTAACGCCTCCGGGCATAGGTACGGTTATTTCCACGACCGCCTGGAAACTCAACAGGACGCGAGAGGATATAGCTTGGGATAACGGCGGCCACTACAGCTTTGGGATCTGGGTCATGGGTCCATCGTCTCAAGACCCGGCAGGCAAAAACGATATAACAGCTGAAGGAGCAGCTTCCCAAGATTGGGATCCCACATCTGGAGGAAGTGTGGATACTATTTACGATGTAGATGCGCCGGGTTGTTCTGTCATGCTGGGGGGCACCGAGATAAACCATACATCTGAAAGCTATGTAAATTTTACTCAGTGGATCACTGTAACCCTTGATGCGGAAACCATCTGCTCCGACAACGCGCTCTGGAGCTATCAAGCGCAGGTGGACGGCGACAAGGCCGTGGGGTCCAGGATCGACCTGAACCAGCTGAGTACCGGATCTATCAACATCCCAGCTGGCCCTCATTACACAAAACGGTAGCGTCTCAGTTTGATTGTCACCCCTCTCCCCCTGGGGGAGAGGGCCGTACCCATGAGACGAAACTGACCTACTTACGGGAGCAATACATGCGCAATCTCTCTGTTTCGTGGCTCACCTTAGTCGCCTTGATCGCCCTCCTGACGTCCCTGACCATGAAAACCAACGTGTCCGCAAAAGACTTCCGAATCTCGGTTCCTGATTTCACCGCCACCTCTGAAAAAGAAGGCGATGAGGCCGCCGCCCAAGTCCTCAAATCTTACGGAAAAGTCACCGGCGAGTTGATCGACCAGATGAGGGATCGCAATTCCTCGGCCAATGCAAAAACGCTGGCTGCTTATCTTCTTGGCGAACTGAGAGCCTCGCGTGCGGTGTGGACGTTGGCGGACAACATCGACTTGAAAGCGCCGCGCATCGATCCCAAGTTTAGCATAGGAAGGTGGGGTGAATTCCCGGCTCAGGAAGCGTTGCACAAAATCGGCGTCCCGGCCGCCGCAGAAGTTCTCAGGCGTCTTCTCACCGAACAGAACGAGCTCCGCAGAAAGCTGATGGTTAAGGTCATCAGGGGAGTATACGGCGACGACTTGGGTCGTCTTTTCGTCCAGAACCGGCTAGCCAAGGAAACGGATCCGATGCACAAGGAGAATTTGAACCTTGCCTTGAAGGAATTCCCGCAATAGGCTCCGTGACGTTCCAATGGATAGGCGGTTTTTGTCGGCGCAGATCATTGCGGCCTTTTCTTAGGGAGAAAGAAATGGGACGGCAAAGTGGGTCTTTCTCGATCCGGAATATCAATATTTTCGGCGGAATACTGATTTTCGGGCTGATTTCCTGTGTTCGCGTCTCTGCCGCGGAACCTACAACCCCAGATAAGGCGAACGGCGCCAACAGCGGCAAACCTATGCAGTTGCGCGACGATCCGCGTCTTCAGAAGCCAGTTACCGGTGCGTTTCGGGCTCCGAAGGCCCAAGACATTGTTGACCTCGTGCGGAACGAGACAGGGGCAAAGATTTCCCTGGCCCCTTCCGTCATCCAGGACCGGCCGCTCCAGGGAGATACAAAAACAAACAAGGTTCCCGCCTGGGCCGTCCTGGAGAATCTGGCAGGGAACCAATACATCAAGGGGCACTGGATAAAGGAAGGAGAAGAATATGTTCTTATCCCGACCTACGCCGGCCCGCCTCCGCCCTTGCCGCCGCAATTGCCTCCGCAGTTGCAGAGAGCAATGGACCGAGCGGAGAAAGGCATTCCGCCCGATCCGCCGCCCAACGCGATTCCAGATGACACGGGCAGGCGAATTTGGTTTATAGTTTTCACGGTCTTTCTGATGGCTGTACTTTGCGTCATTTTCTTCTGGCAACGCAGAGCCGATGCGCGGGCGGCATCCGCAAAATCCGGCCTCAAGGAGAAAGACCAATAAAGCGATTCTCCTAGCCAAGCTGCACACCATGAATCGATCACCGCGCTTTGGCATCGTCGCGCTCTCCCTCCTATTCATTCACGCCGGATTGCTTGCCTGGGGAGATTTGCGGCACAGCCCGACGATCGACGAAGTAGGCCATCTCGCCGCCGGGATTGCTCACTGGCAAGACGGCCGATTTGATCCCTATGCGGTCAATCCCCCTCTCGTCCGCATGGTCGCGGCCTTGCCTGTGTTGGCTTGCCATCCCATCATTGACTGGAAATCCTACCGACCGGATTACAGAATTCGGAATGAATTCACGGTGGGGGCGGCGCTCATGGCCGCGAACGGCGAGGGCAGTTTCTGGTTCTTCACTTTAGCGCGCTGGGCGTGCATCCCTTTCAGTTTGCTCGGTGCCTATGTCTGCTGGCGCTGGGCCGGGGAACTCTACGGTCAATCCGCCGGGCTGCTGGCTCTGGCGCTGTGGTGCTTTGATCCGAACATCCTCGGCAATGCCCAGATGATTACCCCCGACACGGGGGCGGCGGCCCTTGGCGTCACCGCTCATTACGCCTTGTGGCTTTGGTTGAAGCATCCCGATCGGAGAGGCATGATCCTTGCGGGGTTGACCCTCGGTCTGGCCGAATTGACCAAGACCACTTGGATACTCCTCTTCGCCTTATGGCCGCTCCTCTGGCTCGCCTGGCGGTGGCCCGAACGCCGGACGCTCAACCCCAGGATCTGGCTGCTACAGGGAGGCCAATTATCCGTTATACTTCTTCTGGGTCTTTTCATCATCAATGTCGGCTATGGCTTTGAAGGTTCCTTCAGAAAGTTATCAAGCTATTCGTTTGCAAGTAAAACCCTGTCGGGGCAGACTGATGCCAGCCCCGCTCCCCATGAGAGGGCCAATCGATTCGCCGGCTGCGTGATCGGGGAGATTCCCGCGCCCGTGCCCCATGCCTATCTGCTCGGCATCGACTATGTGAGATCGGAGTTTGAGACGGGCTACCCGTCCTACCTCCGCTGCGAGTGGAAGCACGGTGGATGGTGGTACTATTACCTTTACGGCTTGGTCGTCAAGGCGCCGCTAGGGCTTTGGGTGCTCGCTCTTTTGGCACTCGCTCTCGCCCTCGGCAACCGGGCTTACTCGGCGTCATGGCGCGACGAAATGGTTCTCCTCGCGCCGGCCCTCGCCGTTTTTACCCTGGTAAGTTCACAGACCGGATTCAACCATCACCTGCGTTATGTCTTGCCGAGCTTCCCGTTTGCCTTCATCCTCATTAGCCGCTTGGGACGCGTACTGGCATTCAAGGCGAAGGCGGCGGCCGTCGTCGCGGGAATCGCCCTGACTTGGTTGGTTGCTAGCAGCCTGTCAGTTTACCCGCACAGCTTATCATATTTCAATGAACTGGTCGGCGGGCCGGCGGGAGGAGGCGCCCACCTGATCGACAGTAACGTCGATTGGGGGCAGGATCTTCTCTACCTTCGGGAATGGCTACAGGCTCACCCCGAGGCGAAACCTTTGGGTCTGGCGTACTTCGGCTCCTTCGATCCCCACATCGCGGGTATCGAATACACGCAGGCGCCGCCCGGTCCAGCGCCAGTCGCCGGCAATCCGGAATCCGAGCCGCTCTCGTGCGGTCCTCGGCCGGGTTGGTACGCCGTCAGTGTTACTCTGGTGTACGGCCATCGCATCAGGGTGTTCGATGGGCACGGGTGTAACAAGGGTCTGGAGCAGCCGGACTACGCTTACTTCCAACGGTTTCAGCCGATCGCGCGGGCCGGCTATTCCATCAATATTTACTATATTACCCATGAAGAAGCCAATCGCGTTCGCAAGGCATTGAGTCTACCGTTGCTTCCCCCGACTTTTTGCTCATGGCCTGCTGCGCCAATTCGAGAATGATCGCCTGAGTAAGGAGCGGGCTCACGCGACCATCGTCTGTTCCGGCCGCGCCGCAAGGATGCCGCCTAGCAGCCGCACCGTCGTTTCCGTCGCGCCCAGTTGTTTTTGTACGAAAGCCCGCGCCGCCGCTCCCATTCGCGCTCGTTCTTTCGCGTCGGCGAGGAGACGATGCACGGCGATTTTCAACTCCTCGGCGTCCTTCACTTGCCAGGCCGCCCCGTGTTCGATTAAGCGACCAGCCGGCTCCTTAAAGTTCCAGACGTGCGGCCCAAACACCACGGCCGTGCCGTAAGCCGCCGGCTCGATCATGTTCTGGCCGCCGCGCCGGCCGTCCAGACTGCCGCCGACGAACGCCACGTCCGCCAAGCCCCATAACGCGCCGAGTTCGCCAATCGTATCCACCAGTACCACGGCGGCGCGATCCGTAATCGGTGCGATTAACCCAGTGCGTCGGACGAACGGTACGCCGGCCCGGCGCAGCACTTCCGCCGCTTCGTTGAAGCGATCCTTCTGACGCGGCGCCAGGAACAGTCGTAGATTCGGATGCGCCTCTCGGGCGCGTTGATAGACCCCAATTACAATCTCCTCTTCCGGCGCCATCGTGCTGCCGGCCACCCATACCAAATCGTCCGCCTTTACGTCTAGCAATTGTCGCAATCCCTCGGTGCGCGGATTGTGTCGGTCGCCGCCGGCGCCGTCGTACTTCACTGACCCCGTGACGTGAACGCGATCCGCCGCCGCTCCCAGTGAACGCACCGCGCGCGCGTATTCTTCCGTCTGAGCGGCGTAAAGACTGATGCAATCGAACAACGGGCCGGTGAGCCAACGCAGCCGTTGGTAACGCGCCCCGCTGCGCGGACTCATGCGGCCGTTAATGACGGCAACAGGGACGCCGTGGCGTCGGGCCGCGAGGAGGAAGTTCGGCCACAGTTCGCCCTCGGCCATCACGATCAGGGCCGGATCGACCTGGCGCAGCGTCCGTTGGACGGCCCATGAAAAATCCAGCGGATAAGGGAAGACGGGCAGGTTGGAGAAACAGCGGCACGCCTCGTCATGGCCCGCGTCCGTAGTGGTGGAGACGACGCAAGATTGGCTGGGATGAAGTCGCCGGAAAGAAGCAATTACCTGTCGCAAAAGGTGGATTTCGCCGACGCTGACGCCGTGAAACCAGACTGGATGCCCGAAGGAATTAGGGCGAAACGGCAAGCCAAACAGCTTGGCGCCGAGGCCGCGCCGATAGCGGCCTGTGCGGATGGCACGGTACACCAGCCACGGCGATAAGGCGGTCAATACGCAGAGATAGAGCGCGTCCAGCACCCAACGCATGGGAATCCTTTCCCTGACCAAACGACGCCCGACGAGCCGCGACCGTAAGGGAGCGGAGGGCGGTTCAGGAACCTTCCCCGCTCCCTTACGGTCGCGGCTCGTATTTGCCGTGATGCGACTACACCGCCGCCTCGCGCATATGACAATTCTTATACTTCTTGCCGCTGCCGCACGGACATGGATCGTTGCGTCCAACGGCTTTGTCGCGGCGGTTGCGAATCGGCTCCTTCTTCTTCTCGCTCGTCCCGTTTGTCGAAATCGCCGCCGCCGCGGCCGCGCGCGGCGCTGAGTCGTGGCGCGTCGCGCCGATCACCCATACCGATTCCTGGAACGCCTCCGTCTCCTCAATCCGGAAGATCGTGTCCGTTGCCTTATCCTCCATTGCCTCCCACATTGACTTGAATTCCTTTTGTCCCTCTTGCTTGTACTTAATTTTCGGATCTTCCTGCGCGTAGCCATAAAGGCCAACGCCCGAACGCAGGTGATCCATCGTATAAAGATGGTTCTTCCAGGCCGTATCGAGGTGGTTCAGGAGCAGGCTTCGCTCCATGCGCCGCATTTCGGGACGGTTGCGGGCGTCGAAGGCGTTCCATAGAAGGTCGCGGGCCTGGGCCTTGGTAACGCCCGTCAGAGCGCTCTCGGACACTTCCAGACTCATCTCCGCTCGCACCCAGTCCGCCAACTCCTTGGCGTCCTCCGGCTCGGACGTCTTGGCGCCGCTGAATGCCTCTTCCAGCTTCTCGTCAATCGTCTCCTGGTTGACGCGCGGGTACGCCGATTTGCTCACCTCCAACAATCTCTCCAACAGCTTCGCCCGAGAATCCGTGCGGTAATCCTCTTCCACGAACGTCGCGGATGGGAAGCGCTCGACGGCCCAATGGTAAAGACCCTCGCGGTTGTAGCGCTGGGCGCCGCCCTGGGCCGGCCGATCCGACATGAAGCGGGCCATCGCCGCCATCACTGGGAACGCGATCTCGCGCTGCCGGTACAGATCCAGCACACGCCGATGCACCAGCTCCGTCACCGCTTTTTCGGTCTTGTCCTTCAATTCATCCGGCGAAAGATTGATCTGAAACTTGAGACGCGCCCAGTCGCATATGGCGCGTCGGCCCCAATCTTCCTCCAAAAACTCTTTGCCTTCCGACAGGTCGATGGCGGCGACCGACGCCAGCGCCTTCTCGCGAACGATTTCCGACAGTGCATCCTTGCCGACCTTCTTCAGTTCGCGGTCGCTCGTCGTCAGGCCCCATTGCGTATTGGCCTGGTGCGACAACGCTTGCCAATTCCATTCGCTCGGATCGTCGCCGCCGAGGTTCTCGTCGATCATCTCCTGGACGCGCGTCTCGACGGCGCGCACCGCCTTGTCGTGGGCCGTCTTGTCGGCCTGTTCGTAGTCGCTGCGGTAGAAGTCGGCGCCGTCGTAGTCCACGCCCAGCCGCCGCGCCGCGAACTCCGCGAAACAGTCCGCCCCGTACTCTCGATCCAGAAAGCGTTCAACGTTAATCGCCGTCTGTTTATCCAGCATGTCCAAGATTTCGATCTTGCCGTTGCCGCCCTCCAGGACGCGCTGACGGAAGCCGTAAACGTCCTTGCGCTGCTTGTCCATCACCTCGTCGTATTCGAGGAGATTCTTACGGCTGTCGAAGTGGCGTTCCTCGACCTTTTTCTGCGCCGCCGCGATGCGCCGCGACACCATCTTGTCTTCGATGGCCTGGCCTTCCTCCATGCCCATCATCGTCAACAGCCGGCCCACCCATTCGGGGGCGAAAATGCGCATTAGGTCGTCGTCCAACGCCAGGTAGAACCGGCTGGAACCGGGATCGCCCTGACGACCGGCGCGGCCGCGAAGCTGATTGTCGATGCGGCGGG
>DHJA01000228.1:0-4145 GCA_002404095.1 Planctomycetaceae bacterium UBA4732
GTCACGCCTTGGCACGGCGCACAAGGGGAATGCAGCTAGAAGAAAAAGGCCCATATCATGATGCCCTGCTGACTGTCACGACGGACGTGCTGAGAATAGCATGCGCGGCAACCCCCCGGATGGATTTACAGGAAATCCCAACCAGTCCACCGACGCTTGGACGGTTTGTGGATGCGAAAGATTGGTTCGTCGGCCTGATTAGTGGGTGGCTTCAGCAGCGTCCCAGCGTGAAGCGGTTGGCCTTCAACGCGAAGCTGATACGATATGCGGACAATCGGGATGCGCTTTATCACATGCTAAATATATACCTCCATGACGTGGAGGTTGACCCAAAGTCTGCCGATCTTCTGTACAGGATCAACCGAAAGCGACCGTCAAGGGCCATGCTGCCTGTCGAGCTGGAGATCAACCGCCTCTCAACTTGGGCTGCTATGAAGTTCACTATTGCCGTCCAAGGTGTGATGGCGAGCGGCGAAACGACCCCCACATTTCCGACGACGGTGGACCGCATGGCGTGCGTGATGGAACTGGACATCAACACGGACCAAGATTTCAGCGGGCCACTCAACCCAGACCAACTTCCACAGGTCTTCGTAGAACTTGTTTCCCTCGGAACCGAGATCGCCGAATGTGGAGATGTTGAATGACCGCCATCGCACCGGAAAAACGGATCGCTGGTACTGTAAAATCGCGTGTAATGTACACGAAGAACAGTTGCACTCGGCGTGTGCAACTGCCGGACGGTACGATCAAGGAGAAAACGAATTCGTCGATAGACATAATCTTTGATGAGAATATTCTTGCGCTGCTCACCTACTTTGCGCGGTTGTGGGACAGCCGTTCCGAGACTTCGGGGCGGTCGGGCGCGCCCAAAGAGGAAGGGGAAAAGGAAGAGGCTAAGGAGTTTATTGAGGAAGTATACCGGCGCGACAGCCAAAGCGTGGATGCGGCCGGAGATTTCGTGTTTGACCGCATCGACAGGATGCTTTCCCAAGGAGAGTTTGGCATCTGCGATAGGGTACTGAGGGAGATAGAGGTCTTGCGGCTTTCTACGTTTGTCCTGACGGCGCTCCTAAACATCACATCGGCCGCCAAAGGCCACCGCCTGCCGTCGCGGCCGGGCTTCTTTTCCCGCGTCCGTGACCGAATGGTTGAAGTCAGGGGCGCTGATAGGGCGGCGAGAATTCTCAAGGGACTTGAGTAACCACCATGCGCGACGATCTGCTCCGGTTATCCGGTGCCGACGTGCCCATTGCGGCGGTCGTGGCCGGGCGTTCGGGTGATGGTACTCATACCGGAATCCTATATTCCGCCAGCAAGTCTGATGGCAACCCTGCGGAAAGAATCGTCTACATCCTGCATCAGCGCTGGGACTGCTACCTAGAACATGCCGAGTTTCTTGGCCCCGGCCAGCCTTCCGAGGCGATCTATAGCCGTGGCTATGCCTACGCCATCCCAGCGATGGAAGATGAAAGCCTCTGGCGCGTTGTGCGATGGTGTCGGTTGATTGCAAAAAGGTACATAGAGGAAAACAGGAGAAATGGCCCTCCCTTTGCATTTAAATTCGGCCGGGGGCCGCACTTTGCCGGCCAAGGGAGTAGCGACGAAGGCGCGTACATCATGGCGGAAGACGGGATGGGGCTGACCTGCTCCCTGTTCGTGTTGGCTGTTTTTGCAGAAGCCAAGGCTCCTCTCGTGCAGATTGAAACATGGGAACGCAGGGACGCCGATGATGCAAGACACGCAACCTTAGTTAATCGACTTGGCGATCCCCGATACACACCTTTTATGTCACCGGAACGCCTCCGTGCAGTGAGGGGTCAACTACCTTGCGTTCGCGTCAGACCCGAAGAGACTGTGGCCGCCTACATTCAGGAAGGCATACCGGTATACTTTCACCCGACCGCAGAAATCGGCGACTGGATTCTCGGCATCCTTGACTACCCGGCGCGTCTCTAGTGGCTGCCATCCCCCACTTTTTGTGCAGCCGCCCGACTTATTGGTGCAGGATGGGCAGGATCGCTGAATTCCGCAACGGTCGGCCTTTACGCAGCAAAGCGCACGGCACCGCGCAGTACAATTCCATTTCATTCCGGCCCGGCCGGTTCGATTGCGTTTCATTCGGGCAAAAAAAGGCAAAGCCCATGGGACCTATAGGACCTATAGGTCCCATGGGACTTTTCTCCCCAGAGTGTTGGGGAGAGCCAAGCGAGAGGCCAGCGGACTTGCACAAAATCCAGCACGCCTCGGGCGACCACGGCTGTCGTATCCATCGGTTCCACGCCGGCCCCACGGCGGCGCGGCCTTCGCCCCGGCCGAGGCAACCGGCCGTCCACTGACGGTAGGCGTAGATTTCCCAATGGCGCACCCCCGCAGGCCCAAGCAAGTCGGCATACCGGTACACCACCGTCAACAGGTTGCTACAGTCGTCGGCCGCGTCGCCGCGCGACAGCGACCCCGCCTCCAACACGGCCGTGGCCAGTGGTTCCGACGCCAGGTAGACCGGTGCTGATCGCACCAGACGCACCCACAAATCCACGTCTTCGGCCGTCCGCAATCCGGCGTCAAAACGACGGCCATCCAACGCCTCGCGCCGCACCAGCACTAGCGAAGTCCAGACTCGCCGGGCGATCTCGAAGGCGGTCGTTCCGGCCGGTTTGTCCCAAACGCGGTCGAACAAGCTACGTTGCGCCGTGAGGTCCAAGGCGCGCGAGCCGCCTGGCGACTGGGCGTAAAACCTGCCGGCGACCAGCCCCACTTGTGGATGGCGTTTCAGAATGGCCCGCTGTCGTTCCAGCTTTTGCGGCTCCCAATAATCATCGGCGTCGAGGAAGGCGATGAGGTCGCCGCGGCAATGGTCCAGTCCAAAATTGCGGGCGCTGGAGGCGCCGCCGTTGGCCTTGCGCAACACTCGCACACGGTCGCCGTAGGGCGCCAAAGCCGGCATCACGTCGTCGGGGCTGCCGTCGTCGATAATAAGTATCTCATCAGGCGGTATTGTTTGCGTCAACACGCTGCCCACGGCCCGGCCGATGGTGTGGGCCGCCTTATAAGCGGGGATGAGGACGCTGACCGTCGGCGCCGTCATGTGGCGTATCTCCATTCCTGCGTATCGAGCGATTCCGGCGGCTTGATCTTCAACGCGCGCACCACAAAGGCCCGCAGTCGTTCGGCGCGGCCGTAGCCGAGGATGCGCGCCATCAGGCGGAAGCGCCAGCCGTATTGACCAAAGCCGACGCGCTTCTGCAATTCAAGGATGCGGCGTAATAGCCCATCCAGCAAGTCGGCTTCCTTCACTTGCAGCTGCACCAAGCTCTGATAGCCGGCCTGTTCGGTCTTGAGCAGATCGAGGCCGAACCAGTCCGGGCGGTTCATCTCGCGCAGCCTATCGTGCAATCCCATGAGAATGCCCGCGCGGGTCATAGCCATGCCGGCGCGGTTGGCGCTCATGGAACCGGCCCGCTGGCGGTAGTAGCAACCCACCCGCGGATCGACTACCAGAGCAGTGCCGAGCAAGCCGATGCGGGTGAAAAAGTCCCAATCCTCGGCGTACCGTAGGCGCTCGTTGAAGCCGCCCACCGCTTGGACTAACGGCGTGGGAAATAACCAGCCGTGGGTGCCGCCCCAGTCGATGTCTCGGAACAGGTCCGGCAAAAACGTCGTCGCGCTCGGGACGTGATCGACGTACTCCTCCGGCCGGCCGTCGCGGAATAGGCGGACGGCCGTCAGCGACGCGCGGTCCTCACGGTCGGCCAATGCCTCTATTTGCCATTCAATTTGTTCGTGATGTAAATAGTCGTCGGAATCGAGGAATTTGAGATAACGGCCATTGGCGCGGGCGATGCCGGTGTTGCGCGCCGCTGATAGGCCGCCGTTGGCACGGCTGACGTAGGCGATTTTATCGCCGTAGCCCAAGGCGACTTTCTCGGTGTCGTCGGGCGAGCCGTCGTTGACGACGATGACCTCAACCGGCGAATACGTCTGCGCGAGCGCGCTGTCGATGGCGGCGGCCAGGTACTCGGCCTGCTTGTAGCATGGGATAACGATGGAAACCAACGGCTTGTCGCTCATGTTGACCGGCTCCCCGACTTCGCATCTGTTCCGTAAACCGTTTAGCCGCGACCCCCAAGGGGGGGGGGGGGGGG
>DHJA01000228.1:4228-5530 GCA_002404095.1 Planctomycetaceae bacterium UBA4732
GGGTCGCGGCTAAACGACGCTCAAGATTGCTTCCACGTATGCAGCGGCAACCGCATCACCCCGAGTAGCAAACTGCACAGCACGACCTCCGACCCCGCCAGCAGGGCCAACACCGATGGGATGGCGATGCGCAAAGTTACACTCGGGTCAAGCGGGCCGAACGAGTGCGCCCCCCATCCCCAGACGGCCGCAGCCGACCCGCCCAGACCAGCAAGGATCAGGCCCACGCCGACAATCACGCCCAACTCGAGGCTGGAATAGCGTAAAACCCACGTCAAGCGCTTGCTTTCGGGTAGCAGCTTACGCGACGCCATGAAGGCGCGCGCCAGCACGGCGAAAATGCACGTTTGGAAGCCGAGCAGGAAGGCGGCAGCCGCGTAAAGCAACGTATGCACGTCGAAAACCGTGCCGCCGACCTGGCGCGGCTGGGGCAAAAGCCACGCGCCGACGCCCAGGCCGAGGAGCATTAGCAACAGGCCGGGGTAAAGGAACAGCCAGCGCGGCGAGTAGAGCAGCATGAAACGCAGGTGCCGCCAACCGTCGCGCCAGGGCCGTAAGTGCGGCGGACGCGAACGGCCGTCGGGACTGAGGGTGGTCGGCGCCTCGGCGATGTTCATGCGTAAAAGCGTCGCCTTGATGACCATTTCCGAGGCGAACTCCATGCCGGTCGTTTGCAGGTCCATGCGCCGGAACGCCTCGACCGAATAGCCGCGCAGGCCGCAATGGAAATCGCGGACGGGACATTGGAAGAACAGCCGGCCGAGACCGCTGAGGATCGGATTGCCGATGTAACGGTTCTTCCACGGCATGGCGCCGGGCTTGACGCCTCCCTTGAAACGATTGCCCACCACCAGTTCGCGGCCGGCGCGCAGTTCCGTAAGCAGAGGCATAAGATCGCTAAAGTCGTAACTGTCGTCCGAATCGCCCATGATGACGTACTTGCCGCGCGCCGCCAGCGTGGCGTGGTACAAGGCGGCGCCGTAGCCGCGCACCTTCACGTCCACCACACGCGCCCCACAGCGGCGGGCGATGTCCTGCGAGCCGTCCGTCGAACCGTTGTCACCGATTATGACCTCGCCGTGAACGCCGTGGCGTTCGAGGAACGCCTGCGCCTTGCGGATGCAGGTTTCCAGCGTTTCCGCCTCGTTGAGACAGGGCATGATGATCGACAGTTCGAGGAGCGCGGCGGCGTTTTCGACCGTTCGCTCCGGCGGTTCCAGCATGGCGATGGTGGACATGGCAGTTTCCTCAGTAATTCGGAAGTCTATTCGGGGCGGCGTCTTGCTCCCTCCCCCCTTGCGG
>DHJA01000098.1 GCA_002404095.1 Planctomycetaceae bacterium UBA4732
GTTAGGTTTTTTCGGAAAGTGCAGATAAATGGTGCGAAGATTCTTCAAAAGAAAATCAAGGACGGTACTTTGAAATTCGTCGAAAATGGGGATAAGACGGTCAAGACTGTCTTTGAACTCACCGGAACGCTATTCGATTCCCCAGTCAATGTGCAGGCAAAGCCGTTGAAATTGGATGCGGACAACGCGCCGTTTATCGGTGAGGTACTTAAATCCGGGAGTAAGCCCTCGGACGCGATAAAGGAATTAACCGCTTCCGACCCAAACAAAATCCTGTACAGCGACTGCTCATCGTCAATCGCTCTGCTGACCCAAATGGGCCTTAAAAGTTACCTGACTAGCGAGAAATACAACGCCCTGTTTAAAGACAAACCGTGGTACATCGCCCAGGACGGCACCGATCCAACGCTGGGGCCGTGCATCACACGGTTTTACTCTAATAAATTCGACTATAATGCTGCGCTTGGTACCAAGGACACGCCCGGCACTGTCCACATGGATCTAATCCCCGGCGACATGCGCACCTTTTACAATCCTTATTTTAAGGAGGGAAGTGAGGCATACCGACTTGAAAATACGCTGTACCTCGGCGACAACATGTATTTTGCCATGCCCTTGGGGCAAGTCAGTTCAGACACATTGATAAAGTACTTGAAGGCGCAAAGCACAAAACCAGAGACGGTTCGTGATATCGGTATAAGCAGAAGAGTAAACGTACCTAGCCCGTGAAAGGAGTTCTGAAATGCAAATAACCGTTTGCTTGTTCGCTCTGGTGTTCTCGGATGGGGGAGGCCGACCCGATCTCAGTAAGGATGCAGCCGTCGCTGTGGCACCCGATCCTGAAGCCGTGGTGGCGCAGTGCCAAAAAATGACATCCCAGGAGTTTGCCGATTTTGTAGAACTTCTAGGGAAGAAAAAGGACTTCGCCTCGTTGGCAGCCATTTATCAGGCAGGGTTGCTTCATTCCTCCCGAGCGGCGGCAGCAGCGTGTAGGAACATGCCGCCTGACAAGGCTGGCGAGTTTTGCTCAAGGTTTGAGGTCGGTTCGCCAAACTGGAAAGCGGCCTTTAGGTGTCTATTCGATCATCCCAAAAAGGACGTCATCGGGTACGTCAAAAGGCACATGGCGACCTCCACGGGTCGGATCCGCGCGGAGTGCTACCAGTTATGCGCCCTGGCCGACTGGGATGATTTCCTGGAGGAGGCAAAGCGCGACTTGAACGACGATACGGACGCTGTTGTGTGGGGCGTCCATTTTGAGAATTATCGCGAAACATTGGGCGTACACGCGAAGTTTTACATCAATACCATCGCAGATACGCGCAAGCGGGCTGTGGTCGACTGGCTCAAAAAGCATCTATGGCCGTTCGATTTCCCAGCGGCTTCGACCAAGACGGAATCCCATACGCGACGTTGGAGTGCTAAAGAGGATGCGGAATGGCAAGCGTGGTTTAACTCTGACGAGGAGGGAAAATCCTTGCATGAGCTAATGGGGAAACCGGATTGGCCCCTTGACAAGGAAGATAAATAGGGCGGGGGAATAACTGCGGGAATAACTGGTGTCAGTCGTCATGAACAATAGTTCACCCAGAAGCCATGTAAATAGGCGTCGGGCAGTGAACGGAGTATCAGGAAGACGGCCTATTTTCAGAGCAGAACGTCACGTATACGGCCCAATTCATCGGCCAATACGGCGGCACTCCGACGGGGACCGTGACGTTCACGGAAAACGGCGTCGGCTTGGGGACGGTGAACCTCACGACCAATGCCCAGGGCAACCGGGTCGCCTCGGTTCTCTACGGCTTCCCAACGCCGGGTTCTTATACGGTCAGCGCAGTCTACAACCCCAACTCGCCCTTCGTCGCCAGCTCCGCTTCACTGACGCAGACGGTGACGGGTCTGCCGCCCGTGGTCACGAATCCGGGCAACCAAAGCAACGTGGTGGGCGATTCCGTGTTCCTACCGATCAACGCCAGCGATTCCGACGGCGACGTCTTGACGTATAGCGCCGTCGGCCTGCCGGCTGGGCTGAGCATCGACCCCGGCAGCGGCATTATCACCGGCACGATCGCGGTGGGCGCCGACGGCGCCAGCCCTTATAGCACGACGGTGACCGCCTCCGACCTCCTTTCCAGCCTGGCGTCGGCGAACACGGCCCTCATCACCCCCGCCGACGCGACTCTCGGCGGGTCGGTCGATTCGCCCATCAGCCTCTCCGGCGTGGCGACCGCCGCTCCGGCGCGGTATGCGACGCCCAGCGCGGAGCAGTGGGCGAGTCGATTGCCGAACTCGACTGTGACCGCCTTGGCCGGCAACGCCTCCGCCCCGGCGCCCGCCGCGCCTCTGGCGCTGGCCGACGTGCTCTTCCAAAGCGTCCTCGCGGACCCGTTCAACCACGAGCCGTTCAGCAACCCCCTGCAAGGCGCGGCCGCGCCGCAATACGCGGCGATGCAGGCCGGCCCTGTTCCCGCGGCGAACACGATTAGCGGAGCGTCGAATTTCGCGCCGCCGACGTCGAACGCGCCAAGCATTGGCCAATCGCAGCAGTCCGCCGGCCAGCCGGATTCCTCTTCCTATGGCAGCGGCGTGGGTTACCAGAGCGACTACGGCTCGAAGATCGGTTCGGGCCAAGGCAGCGGCAGCGGTTCCGGCGTGGGTTCCACGAGCCGCTTCACCTCCAACGTCAGCCCGAGTTTTGCCTCCGGGAGTGGGTCAGGGAGTGGCTCAGGGAGTGGCTCGGGCAGCAGCGTTTCCACCTCCACGTACCTGTTCTC
>DHJA01000247.1:0-1055 GCA_002404095.1 Planctomycetaceae bacterium UBA4732
GAGTTTATTTTCAGAGCAGTTCATAAAAAAATATGAACGGACATTGCGCCAAGAAAGCTTGGGAAGGGAGGAAGAGATGTAACGATTGCACATCGGAAACCCTTCGTTGGAATCCTGTGGGTAAGCAATCCCACCCGGTAGTAGCCCTGGTCAGCAACCGGAAGCGAGTCTTGCGTCCTGTGTGGGCAACCCACCGGGCGAAGCGTAGACAGCCAGTGTCCAAGCCGTGCCATTGAGCCCCGAGAGCATTACCCGCGGCGAGCCTTCGTCTTTGTCAGCACGGGGGCCGCGTCAACACACCGCAACGACCTGGTGTGTTGGTCCCGCCGGGGTCGAAGAACAGGGCATAGACACACCAGGGTTCCCCAGGAACTTGGGACGCCCTGTACCCTCCACGATGCACATCCGGCCGGAGACCGGATCAGCAACTCCTGGCCTGTCGGTTACGCGTTCTGGACCGGCGGGAGCGAAGCACAGACGCACATCGCGGTATCGCCAAGCGAAGCACAACGAAGCGCGGCGAGACGGGGGCAGGGAATCGGAGCGCTCCATAGTACCGTTGAAGCTGGGGAACCCAACCCGCGGGAACCCGGTGGAGGGAAGGGGGCGCCGGGCAGCGGAACTGTTGGGAGGAAACATGGCCGGTGCGCAGAAACCGGACCCCGTGTCAACGAAACAACAACAGATAGCGGAGTTGGCGAAGCAAGATTCCCAACGGGGATTCACCTCGCTCAACCACCGCCTCGATCTTCTCTGGCTGGCGGAGGCGTTCCACCGGACGCGCAAGAGTGCGGCTCCGGGCGTGGACGGACAAACGGCCGACGACTACGAGTTGAACCTTCGGGCCAATCTCTCGTCGCTTCGGGACCGCGCCAAGTCCGGCGCGTATTGGGCGCCGCCGGTGCGGCGGGTGCGGATTCCGAAAGGGACGGGCAGTGAAACCCGACCCCTGGGGATACCGACGTTGGAGGACAAAGTTCTGCAACGGGCGGTCGTCATGGCGTTGGAGCCGATCTACGAGCAGGACTTTCTGGACTGCTCGTATGGCTTCCGGC
>DHJA01000247.1:1134-21334 GCA_002404095.1 Planctomycetaceae bacterium UBA4732
CTGCTCGTATGGCTTCCGGCCGGGGCGGTCGGCACACGCGGCCTTGGCGGCCCTCTGGCGGCAAACGATGGATTTGGGTGGCTGCTGGTTGGTGGAGGTGGACATCCAGAAGTTTTTCGACGCGCTGGATCATGCTCAGTTGCGATTGCTGCTTCGCCAGCGGGTGCGTGATGGGGTGCTGTTACGCCTGATCGACAAGTGGTTGAAGGCGGGCGTTCTCGAGGACGGAGAACTGACCTACCCCGAGGCGGGAACGCCTCAAGGGGGGTGTGGTCTCACCGCTACTGGCCAACGTCTATTTGCACTATGTGCTGGACGTCTGGTTCCAGGAAGTGGTGAAGCCTTGCCTCAAGGGTCGCGCCTTCCTGGTACGCTACGCGGACGACTTCGTCATAAGCTCTTGCCTGTGCAGAGGACGCCCGCCGCGTGCTGGCCGTGCTGCCGAACCGGTTCGGCAAGTATGGTCTGACGATCCATCCCGACAAGACGCGGTTGTTGCCGTTCCGACGGCTGAATCGCTCTCCTTCCACGGCGGACTGCCAGAGAGAGCCTCAGCCGGAGTCGTTCGACTTCCTGGGGTTCACGCATTACTGGAGCCGCTCGAAGAAGGGGAACTGGGTGGTGAAGCGGAAGACGGCCGGCAGTCGCTTCCACCGCGCGGTCACGAGGATCGGCGCGTGGCGTCAACTGAATCGTCATTTGCCGGTTGGAGAGCAGCATCGGAACTTGTGGCTGAAACTGCGGGGGCACTTCGCGTACTATGGCGTGATTGGCAATCTGGTTTGCCTGCAACGCTTTCGGTACGAGGCAGTGCGCCTGTGGCGGAAGTGGCTGTCGCGTCGCAAGCGGCGTGGACAGTTCACGTGGGCGCGGTTGAACGGCTTGCTGAAGGCACTGCCGTTGCCGTGGCCGCGTGCGCTCGCGTCACCGCGCGCAGCGAGTCCGTAGCCTGACGAGCCGTATGCGTTAATTGCGCAAGTACGGAACTGTGGGAGGGGTGGGAGGCGACTCCCATCCCGACCCGGCCCGACTTTTCGCCGACTTTTCGATCGTGATGCGGGCCGACCCCGAACCAGCCCAGGTCTGCCATGCGGTAATACTCCGCACGGGTCCACTTCCTCGTTTGCGGCTTGAGGGCGGCCATATTCGGTTTCCTTTGTCTAGAGCGACAAGCACGGCGCCCGGTTGCCCACTGTAGATTTTCCCCTTCCGACCGTCAATAACCGGAGGATGTTCAGCGCTTCAACGGCGGTCTGTTCGCGGACAGCGGCGTTAATGAGGAAACTTCGGTCGCTCACGCTCCCGGCTCGCCTGGGACGCGTCCGAAAATAGTTGAAGCGTATCGTCCCTTTCCGGCAGTATCATACGGAGGAACGCGAGCGCGGTCAGAAAGGGGCGGCGCATGGCCGGCGACAATCTCAGCCCGGTAACCCGGTTCTTACGCCGGGTTCTGGGGCCGCACGCGCACTCCACATGCGAGGACGGCCATCTGTTGCGCCTATTCTCCGAAGGCCGGGACGAGGATGCGTTCGCCGCCCTCGTTCGGCGGCACGGGCCGATGGTGCTGGGCGTCTGTCGCCGCGTCCTCCGCCACACACAGGACGCCGAAGACGCTTTTCAGGCCGCGTTCCTGGTTCTCGCCCGAAAAGCCGGCGTGATCAGGCGGCCGGCCTTGCTGGGCAACTGGCTCTACGGCGTCGCCTATCGAACGAGTCTCAAGGTACGGACGGAAACCGCCCGACGGCGCAGTCGTGAGACGACGGCCATAGACTCGCCGATAGAGCCGGCCGCTCCCGACTCCGCCCCGGACGACCTCGGTCCCCTGCTCGATGAGGAGATACGCCGGCTGCCCGAGAAGTATCGTCGGCCGTTCCTGTTGTGCTACCTGGAAGGCCGAACCAACGAGGAGGCCGCCCGCCTGCTCGGCTGCCCCAAGGGGACGGTCCTCTCCCGATTGGCGTGGGCGAGGCAACGCCTCCGCTCCCGGTTGACGCGCCGCGGCGTTACTCCGTCCACCGGATTGTTCCCTTTGTTGTTGGCCCAGACTGCGCCAGTTCCTGCCGTATTGGTCCGTTCCACGGTTCACGGCGCTTCGCTGTTCGTCGGAGGCCCGGCGGTCGTCGCCGGCGCCATAACCCTAAAGGCCATTCCCTTAGCGGAAGGAGTGCTTCAAGCTATGTTCGTAAGCAAACTCAAAACAATGGCGGCGATTATCGTTGGGGTGGTTCTCACGACCGTCCTCGCCGGAGCGCTGACGTTGCAGGTTCTGGCGGAGAAGCCGCCAGCCGCAAACCCGAAAGATCAGCCGGCGCCAGCGCCAGCGCTCATCGCTTATAAAAAAGTGTCGCTGACGATGGACGAACTCATGGCGGCGACCGGACTGAACATCTACAAGTTTCAACTCGATCTCGCGAAGGGCCAGAATTTCCGGGTGGCAGTGACTGAGTTTCCGAGCAAGGAAGCTAATCCTCGGGAGTTGAAGAGCTTCGACTTTCAAAAGATAACGGACGGCCCGATGACCCTACACATCACCTTCCTGCCCACGGGCGGGAAGTTACACGGCGTACTTATGGGCAAGGAAGAGGAGGTAGATTTTCGGGTGAGCTGTGATGGGTGTGACCCGTCTGGCTGGGGTACGATCATTCCCAACCCTGGCGCCGCCATCCCGTCCGACGGCCAATTGTTTGCCGTCTTCTCGTCGGAGAAGGGATGGAAAGAGGGCAGTAAAGGCAAAACCGTGGCGGAGCGTACGCGGCTGCTCGCTCTCTTCGCTTCCAAGCCGGGAAAATCCATCGCCGACTTCAACACGGCCTATCCTCGGGCGGAACTGACCGTTGAACGCCTCCCTTCCCCCTGAACTCCGAGAAAAGGCGAGCTGAGCGTAACAGTAGTTTCAAAATAGTCCGGGAACGCCAATCTCCTGATTGGCGAGTCGGAAAAGACGCCAATCAGGAGATTGGCGTTCCCAGGCGCCTGCTGCTATCGTCTTCTTTCTATTTTGTTTAGAATAGGGGGATTAACATCCGTCGCTCGCCCGGCAGGAGACTGTTCGCGTGAAAACCATTCTCTTTTGCTTGGCCGGCTTTGCTCTCGCAATGGCCGTCTCCTGCCCATCGACCCGCGCGGCCGACGCGCCGGCCGCATCCGCCCCGGAGCCTGCACCCAAACCCGCTCCCTCTTGGGTCAAAATCATCGACCAGGGCGACCTTGATCCGCGCCTGAAGGGTTATAAGACCCCGGAAGGCGTCAAAGTCGAGATCGTTGCCGAGAACCCCGTCGTCGTCAATCCGACCGGCATGGCCTTTGGCGACGACGGTACGCCCTACGTTCTCGCTCGCGGCGCGATCAAAAGTCTGAGCGACGGCAAGGGAAAGGGCGTGTATGACGCATCCGAGGTGGTCTTAGAATCGGAAAAGGCGACCGGCCTTTTGCTCCACGACCGTTGGTTATACGTCGCCGAGGGCAACACGGTACGACGTTACAAACAGAGCAAGGGCGAGGGCGCCTACGACGTGAAGGAAGTCGTCGCCAAAGGCTTCGGCGGAATTGGCCGTCATCAAGGGTCCGGCATGACCATCGGTTTAGACGGCTGGCTGTACCTGACGGCCGAGGACGGCGACAACGTCGTCGAAGGCTCCGACGGCAGCCGGGCGACCGTGTTGCGCTCGGGGGCGGTGTTCCGCTGCCGGCCGGACGGGTCGAAAATGCAGACTTTTGCGATAGGTTTTGTCGTTACTTATGGCAATGCGGCGTTCGACGCGGCCGGCAATATGTTCCTCGCGGACAACGGCGTGAAAGGGGCCGGCGAGTTCACCGACAGTCGGCTGATGCAGGCGCCCGAAGGAGCCGATTATGGCTGGCGGCTGAAGGCCCGCGCCCTCTGCTGCCAAGCCGACCCCGTGCGCGCCGGCGGTCCCGGCGCACTCCCGCCCATGCTCAAGTTCGATGGCTCGGCGACCGGCGTATTCATCTACAACGATACGCGCTTTCCCGAAAACTACCGGGGACTATTGTTCCGCCCGGACGCGCCTAAGGGCGCTCTACACGGCTACAAAGTGGAGCGCTTAGGGGCGACGTTCGAGGTCACGGCGGAGTTCGATTTTCTCAAGAGCGACGATCCCTCATTCCGGCCCTGGCAGGCGGTAGCCGGGCCGGACGGCGCGATTTACGTCGTTGACGAGCGGACCAAGGCCGGAGGCGCCGGCAAGCCGTGGGGCGACGGCGCACACGGCCGCATTTACCGCCTCAGCTGGGCCGGAACGAAGGACCAGCCGGCGTTGCCGCCGCGCGGTATGGATTCAGCAGCCAAGATCGCCAAGCTGGACGATGACGATCTGATAAAGGCGCTAATCGCCAACGAAGCCGGCGACGCTCCGCGCCTCGATTTGATCCGGCGAGGTGAGAAGGAGCGTCCAGCTCTCCTTAAACTCCTCAAAGACGGCGAACAACCGGACGCAGCCCGTATCGCGGCGTTGAGCGCGCTGGAATCCATGTGGAACGGCGACGCGCAAGCGCTCGCCATCCATTTGCTTACGAAAGAGTCCTCGGCCGACCTTCGCCGTCTTTCCGCCGACGCCCTGGGACTGAACGCCGTCAAGGGCGATGAAGAGGTTCACGGCGCATTACTGCGCGCCCTGACCGATTCCGCCCCGGAGGTTCGCCGTTCCGCGGCGATGGCCATGAGCCGCGTCGCCGCGCCGGGCGCGGCGGACGTGCTGGTCAATACCTGGGCCTTCGACGACGGCCGCGATACTGTTTTGCGTGACGGTCTCGTGCGCGCTATTGAGAACCTGGGGCGGCCTGGCGTTTCGCGCTTGGTCGCGCTCGGCGAATCGGGCGTACAAAAGGAAACGGACAAGGTGGTCGAGGCGTTCACCATGTTGCGAACGCGGCCCGGCGCGGACGCGATCCCGCGTATGTTAGAGAACCCGCACTTGAGCGCCGTTGAGCGGATCGCGCTGCTTCGCTCGTACAACAATTATTTGCTCGACCCGCCGGTTTCGCTGGCACCTGCGCTCGAATACTTGACGAGCCATAAAGACGCGGCCGTCTTGAAAGGGGCCATCCAGGCGCTCGGCGCCGATGCGGACGGGGCGCGGTTTTTGGGTCATGCCTTCCTCGATAAGAAACTGCCGACGGAGGCTCTGCCGGATGTAACGGACGTCCTGCGCCAGCAGGCCAAAAACGACCCCGAGTGCGCGAAACTGTTAACCGCCGTTATGAAGGAAAAGGCGGAGTCAAAATAACGCCTATTATCAACCGGAGATTCGCGGTGCATCTACGCGATGGGCTTGCCGTATTGACTCTGACTCTCATCACCTGTCCTGCCGGCGCCGCCGAACCGTGGCGCTTGCCCGATTGGACGGCGCGGGCCGTCGTCGTGATCCCGGCCCCCTCTACCGAAGCCGGCGTGGACGCGGCCGGTATAAAGATTCTCTGCCAGGGCCGCGCCAAACCCGACGGCGCCGACTACCGCGTCCTCGACGCCGACGGCAAGCCGGTCCCCTTCCAGCTCGATTTTCACGACGCCGACCATTATTCGCTGCTCACTTTCAAGGCCGATAACCCGAAGCAAAAGTTCTACGTCTACTTCGGCAATCCCAAGGGGACGCGCGCCGCCGAGCAGACGCCTGACGTCCCCGCACCAGGCGGCGGCCCGCCCACCGGCGGTTGGGTTCCCCATGCGGACTTTGTCTACCAGACCATCGACAGGCCGCGCGCCGCCGATATTACCAAGGAACACGACCCGGACAATATCGCCGAAATGGCCAAGCTGATCGCCGACAGCAAGGGCAAAGACGGCGCCCGTTATCAGCGCCGCATCGCCGACGGTTACAACCCATTCGGATCGTCGGAGTATTACATCAGCATCTATCGCGGCTGGGTCCGCGTCCCCAAGGCCGGGCCGTATCAATTCTGCACCGTCTCCAACAAGGCCTCGTTCTCGTTCCTGGACGGCAAGCCGCTCGTCCACTGGCCCGGTCAACATACCGTCGAGCGCGGCGCCCGAGGCGAGGTCAACACCAAGGTCGATTTGACGGCCGGTTTGCACTACCTGGAGTATTACCACGAGACAACGCCGCTTGAACACATGGCCTATCTCGGTTGGCGCCCATCCGGCGATGCAGGGCAATTCTCCCCTATACCGGAGTCGTTTTATACGGCACCCCACATTGCCGTCGTGACCGCGTATGAAGACGCCAAGGGGCCGCTGCTGACCTTCGAGCCGGTCATCGTGGATTCCGTCTGGCCGGTCGAGCGCAATGAGGGACAGTACACACGCGTCCGCTTCACAGCCGGCAAGACGCCGCCCTTACCCGAGGTGACAAAGTACCAATGGGACTTCGGCGACGGCCAAACGGCGACCGGGCCGGAGGTCGAGCATGTTTATCTGACGCTGGGTTTACAGACGGTGACGCTCACGGCGCAGGAGCCGGCCGGAACGCAGACCGTTCGCTGGCCATTGTCGGTTTTTGAGATCGAGCATGTCGTCGATCAATTCAAAGAGGGCCGGCCGAAGGATTACGCCAAGCTCGCCAAGGGCTACGACCGCAACAAGCTGAGCGCCGACGGCTTGCAGGAACTGCAACATCTGCTGGCCGAGGGCGATGAACCGGCGGAAGCGGTCGAAGTCGGCAAGACGCTCTTGCAGCGATTTCCCAACGCCGAACATTTGGCGCAGGGCCGCGTACGCCGGCTCATGGCCGATTGTGCCGTGCGTATGGGCCAAGGCAACCTCGACGAAGCCATCGCCAATTATGAGGCGGCTTTGGTGAAGGAAACGCCGGCCGTGGAAAAGCTCGATGTGCTGGCCCATCTGATCCGGCTCGTCGGCGTCCAACGCGAGCAGCCGGAGAAGGCGGCGTCGATCTTCGCCAAGGCGGACGAGACCGCCAAATCAGCGAAGGTGGACGACGAGGTGCAGGCGGCCTACCGCCGAGTCGTGATCGCAATGGGCGACGTGCGGCTGTGGCAGGGCAAGCTCGACGACGCCCGCAGTCTGTACACCAGAGCCGAAAAACTCGGCGCCTTCATTCCGTCGCAGGTACGCGCGGCCCGGCTTGGCGCCTACCCGGATTCCCTTCAAGAGTATTTGGAGACCGGCAACACGGGCGCGGCCTTGGACCTTGTGGATAAATGGGACGAGAAGTTTCCCACGGACAAACCCAACGGCCACAGCTTCTTTTGGCGCGGCAAGGTGCTGATGCGCCGCGGCCAGCCGGCCGACGCCGTGCGCTACCTCGACCGCTCCATTCGATTGACGACTGGAGCGTCCTTCGAGACGGAGGCCCGATGGCTATTAGCGGAAGCGCTGGACCAGACCGACCGTAAGGACGAGGCCAAGCGCGAGTTGGCAAAGCTCGTCGCCGTAGGCGTCAACGACGAATTCACGAAAAAAGCGATTGAAAAACTCAAGAAATGAGATGAACCATGCGAAAGGCTTGGATCCTCGCGCCGGCGGCTTTGGCCGTCGGCTTGACTCTGGTTGTATGGGCGGCAGACCCGGACAAACCGAAGCCGGCCGACAAGGCGGCCGTGAACCTCGTCCCCAACGGCGACTTCGAGGCCGGCGATGTGACGCCGACTGGCTGGCAGACGGTGGACGGTCTGTCATCGTTCTGGGTCAAGGACGAAGACCCCAAGCACGGCAAGGTCATCAAGTTCGATACGGACGTTTATCAATCGCAGGGTTACGACTGGTGGATGAAAATCGCTAAAGGCGCGTCGCCGAAGGACGCGCCGAAAAAGACGCCGACGGTCGGCGAAAAATATGACACGCTGGCCGGCAACGACGGCGTCTGGTTCTGGAGCGACTTCATCCCCGTCGAAAAGGGCAAAGCGTACTGGCTGACCATCGACGCGAAGGGGCCGGCAATGCTGGCCTGGCTGTTCGGCTATCCCGAAAAGACAAGCGCCGATTTCGGCGCCGACGAAGGAGCCTTTCAAGAAGTCCTCCAGGCGAAGCTCACAGGCAAACCGAAAGATACGTCGCGCGGTCACGAGATGTTCATCCACAAATACGTCTGGAAAGGCCAGATGGCTCTCGGCGGTTCCGACGAATGGAAAACCTATTCACGGCGCGAGAAGCCGTTTCGACCGACGGCGAACACGCCGAGCGTGAAATACATTCGCGTCATGATCCTGCCGACGTGGCCGCCCGGCGTCTACTACATCGACAACGTGCGGCTGACCGAGGTCGAGGACAAGCCGGCCGAGCCGAAGGCGGAAAAATAAGGGCGGAAAGGCTTTGCGTCTATGCCACCGTTTACGCGTTCAATAACGCCGCAGACGCGGCTGGGTTAACCTCTTCCGCATGGGTCAGGGAGCCTCTGCGGATCATTACACGGAAGGAACTGGATGCGCCCGGACCCCGGACCCCCCCCGGACGAACCACGCCGATTTTCCTTGACATTCGGCTGGGAGAGATTACCATGCCATACCAGTGCGAATCTCCGGGCGGGCGGGGCCGGCCTCATGGACGCGGAAGCGAAACCCGTGACCCCGCATACTTTTCGGCACGCTTTTGCTACCCACCTGCTGGAAGACGGTTATGACATCCGAACGGTTCAGGAGTTGCTGGGCCATTCCAGCGTGGAAACGACCATGATCTATACGCACGTGCTGAATCGGGGCGGGCGGGGCGTGCGCAGCCCGCTGGATCGTTCCTGAGGGTCGGCGGGATATGCGGCGAATCGGCGCCGCTTATCCTCGGGACGCGAGTCGCTGGCAAGCGTCCAGTGCCGCCATGCCATAAGCCGCTGGATTTCTGCTTGCATCCTCCGGGAGCCGGTGTCACAATGGCCAATCATTCGACGCGCGAAGAGCCGGCATTGTGCTGCCTTCTCGCCGCCATCCTGTACCTGGTGCCCTAATGAAACGCTTCTCCACCCTCGCAGCTACCGTACTGGTGTGCCTGGCTTCCACAGGCGTCGCCGTAACCAAGGACGATGTGCCCGACCTTGTCAAGCAACTCTCCGACAAGGACGCCATCGTTCGCCTTAAAGCCGCCAAGACTCTTGGAACGCTCGGGGCGGACGCGAAGGACGCCATTGCCCCTCTCGCGGAGGCGGCCGAGGACTCGGACGAAGATGTGGCATCGGCCGCCAAGCGGGCCTTGGCGAAAGTTCGGACGGCACTGGCCGATTCCGATAAAGACGCCGCTCGCTCCTTAATGATCGGCCTCCTGAAAGACGTTAAGAGCAATGACAAAGAAACGCAGGCAAGGGCTGTCGCTGGACTGGCGAAGATGCTGAAGAACTCGGACGACGTGATCCGACTTCAAGCGGCGCGTGGCTTGGGGGATGCGGGAATTGCGGCCAAGGATGCCCTGAAGGACTTAGAGGTCGCGGCCAAAGACTCCGAAGCCGTAGTTCGCAAGGAAGCTCGTAAGGCGATTGACGGCATTGAGACGGCGATGTCCGCCGAAGTAAAAGCCCAGGCCCATGAGAAAATCGCGCCGCTCATCAAGGATTTGAAAGACAAATCGTCGGCCGTAAGGCAAAAGGCGCTGGACGGGCTAGGAGAAATGGGCCACGACGCCAACGACGCGACTGAAACGATACTGTCGCTGTTGTCAGACAAATCAGCGGACATTCGCCGAGGGGCGATGGACGCGCTCGAGAAAATAAATCCCACTCTTCAAAAACCTGTCCTGGCTCTATTAGTTGACGCGTCCTATCGGAATAGGAGCGCAGCAGTATCCGAAATAGGGAAACTAGGGAGCAACGCCAAGCCGGCCATCCCTATGCTTATCCGCTTTTATAGTACACAAGCAACAGTTGCTGACCCTGATACAAGGAGGAAACACACCTACAGCATCGAGCTGCTTGACGCTCTTTACGCTATTGACCCAGACTGCAAAGAATTCCAGACTTTACTCGTTGGGGCCATTACGGCACCCGCGTTCAACTACAGAGGGAACGTCCATGCGAATGCGGCCGCCCTGTCAACTCAGTTGGTGAAATCGGGAAAGCTAGACGCGGCGAAGATAGTGAAACCAATTACGCTCCTTCTCAGCGAACGCGAGAGCAGGGCAGAGGCCATCGCCTGTTTGGCGGAAATTGGTCCTGACGCCAAAGATTCTCTGCCAGCACTGAGACAGTTAAAAGTTGATCCCGACCCGGCAACCAGGGACGCGGCTGGCGAGGCGGTAAAGAAAATTGAGTGAACGGTCTCTGACGACCGTTCAGAGCGTAGTCGCTGCCGGCGGGAGCGCGCCGGCGGCAGATTCAGCCCAATGACGGCGGTTCACCCCGCGATGCGCGGAAACAACGGCTGCACCTTCCCATCTTGCAGCGCCGCCAGCACGCGCAGGTCTTCCCCCTGTCGCGGATGCGCCCAAACGTCTTCAAAGCTCACGCTCGCCCACGGCTGCGGGAAATTGAAGCTGTTATAAACGGTTTCGGACGCCCGCGGCAGAAACGGCTTGAGGAGAATGCACGTCACGCGCAACTGCTCCGCCACGTCGTATAGCACCCTTTTCGCCGCCGCTTTGTCCGTTTTCACCAACTTCCACGGCGCCGTATCGTCCAAATACTTGTTGGTGGGATTTAGTATCTGAAGCCAGATTCGCTGTAGCCCCTGATTGAATTGGCACGCCTCGATATGGCTTTGCACCTGTTTCGCCGTCGTCTCGGTATCCACCTCGGTATAAATGACGCCGGGTTCCAGGCCGGCCGTGCCTTCGAGCCGGCCGTCGTAGTGCTGTGTGACGAGCTTGACGACGCGGCTGTAGGTGTTGCCGAGGTTGTTCGCCAAATCGGCGTTGTAAAGCTCCTCGAAGCGCTTCCAGCTGAATTCGCCGTCGCCCGGAAACGGACATTCGCGCAGGAAATAGTAGCGGAACGCCTCCGCGCTGAACTTCGTGACAAGTTCCATCGGATCGACGACGTTTCCGAGCGATTTACTAATCTTTTGCGCGTCACCCGTCTCGTCGTTCTTGATGTAGACGAAGCCGTGACCGAACACGCGGCGCGGCGGCTCGATGCCGGCCGCGAAGCACATGGCCGGCCACAGCGCGCAGTGAAAGCGTGTGATGTCCTTGCCGATCACGTGCAAGTCGGCCGGCCACCATTTCTTGAAGCGAGCCTCGTCGCTGCCGTAGCCGACGCCGGTGATGTAGCTGAGCAAGGCGTCGAACCAGACGTAGATGGTGAAGTCTTCGTCGAACGGTACGCGAATGCCCCACGCCTCGCCGCGCCGCGTGATGTTGGTGTCCCTAAGGCCGGACTGGACGAAGTGCAGCACCTCGTTTCGCCGAGTTTCCGGCTGGATAAAGTCCGGATTCTCATTATAGAACTGGAGCAGTTTCTCCTGGAACTTCGACAGCGCGAAAAAATAACAAGGCTCGCTGCGGCGGACGGGCGGAACCTTATGGTCGGGACAGACGCCGCCGGCTTCCTGGACTTCCGTATCGGTCTTGAACGCCTCGCAGCCCTCGCAGTACCAGCCCTCGTAGCTCCCTTTATAGATATAGCCGTTATCGTATACTTTTTGGATGAATTGCCGGCAGGCGGCGTGATGGCGCGGCTCGCTGGTCTGGATGAAATCGTCAAAGCTAATGTCGAGGGCGCGCCAGACCTCCGTAAACTGACGGGCCATGTCGTCGCAATAGACTTTCGCGTCGAGGCCCAACTCCGCGGCGCGGTTGGATACTTTGACGGTGTTCTCGTCATTGCCCATGAGCATGAAGACTTCGTAGCCTTCCATGCGGCGGTAGCGCGCCTGCACGTCGGCGCCGAGCTTTTCCAGGGCCGTGCCGATATGTGGCCGACGATTGGGATAGTCAATGGCGGTGGTCAAGAAGTAGCGCGGCGAATCGGCCATGGCGCGGAATCCTCAAAGAGGGCGATGCTCTCTTCATAGCAAGAGAAGGCGGCCGGGTCACGGGTTCGGCGGGATGGACGCGGGCGACCCCGAGACGGTACACTAGGCGAAGGTAATTGTAGCGCCGCGAAGGAGGCCGTCGTGAAAGTCATTATGCCTGTCGCTCTGCCTGATGTGATGGAGTTGTGCAAGCGCCACCGGGAGGATCGGTGGGACGAAATGTGGGATGGAGTGCTACACATGCCGCCGCCGCCGACAATAGGACATCAGGATTTTGAGTGGTCGCTGGAAACGTACTTGCGGCAGCGCTGGGCGCCGGGGCGCAAAGCGAAAGTCTACCACCAAGTCGCTGTGGCGCCGGCTAACGGCTGGCCTAATAACTACCGCGTACCTGATCTGGTGCTGCTCCTTCCTGAAGGTTTAGCCATCGACCGCCAACAGTATTTGGAGGGCGGGCCGAATGTGGCCGTCGAGATCCACAGTCCTGGCGACGAATCCTATGAGAAGCTGCCGTTTTACGCCCAGCTCGGCGTACTGGAAGTCTGGATCATTCAGCGCGCCACAAAAGAGCCGGAAATCCACGTCCTGAAGCGCGGCCGCTACAAGAAACAGGTCGTCCGCGCTGACGGCTGGCTCGCCAGTCCGGGAACAGGCATTGAAATGCGCGTCGGTCGGCCGGGCAAGTTGGCCGTGCGCCAGGCGGATGACGAGACGAGCCGACAGGAATTGCCGGGGGACTAGTGCGCCGCGGTTCCAGAAAGGTAAAACAAGGTCACGCTGTTGCGGGCCGATTCTACCTGACATAGAATGGTGGGAGAGTGAGGGAAGATTCCGAGGCGGCGGCGGTTAAAGCGTAGCCACAAACTTCCTTGCATCGGCGCACTCGGGCAGGCTCAATGGGACTGGCTTATGAACCATCAGGCGGCTTTCCGCGTCTAACCTATTGAGGAAGCGATATGGTGGACGAACCGAGAGAAAGCGGCGTCGAAGCATTGAAGCGGCTTTCTTCAGAGGAGCCTGAGGCTTCACGGGTGTTTCTGACAGTGGTGCGCATTCAGGAGAACGCCAAGACTGCTCGGGTCATCGCGATTTGTGTCGCGTCCGTCCTTGTTGCTGGATTAATTTCGTGGGCGATCATTAGAATCTACACCCATGAATTCTGGATCGAAATCATCGGAGCGCTTCTCGGACCCACCGGAGTGGTCACTACTTTTTTGGCATGGCTCGTAAGAAGAACAGCTCGGAAATTCGACAAGGCACTGAAGCGGATTCCAGAAGCCACTCTGGCGCGGACAGACGCTCCGAAGGAGAAGCCGCCATGAACGTTCTCGACTGGATCATCCTGACTGGCAGCGGTATCGCTCTTGCGATCGTGATCGGCTACGCGCTCTGGGTTCCGATTCGGGTTCTCTCGCTCCAGGCCGATCTGCTCGAAATCTACGCCGAGACATATCTGAAAATCGCAAAGCTGGATGCCCTGAACGATAAAGCATATGTAGAAGTGCGGGCTGGGATCCCTGCTATGCTCCGACAGGCGGACCTTTTCTCTGTGCCTGTCATGCTCTACTTAAGCGGAATCGGGCCGAGAAAGGTGTTCCCAACGTCGCTTCCTGTTTCGGATGATTTGAGGGTCCAGTTGGTCATGGATTGGGCAATTAGCGCCGCCTCCCTCCGGCTTGCCGACTACCTAATCTACGAAACATTAACAGGGAGGATTCTGTGGCTCCTAATGCGTTTTCTGCCAAGGCGCGTGGCCAAGCAGGAAATCCAAAACGGAGCGGCTGGACTGATGGAACGAATGCGAATGGTTCACCATTCGATGCCAGTCGGTTCTTGCTAGGAAATCAAGTCTTATGAAAGATCACCAGACTATTCCTGTCTGGTGATCTTTTGCTTGTCATCTAATTGAACGAAGGCTGGCCCGCATCGGCCTCACCGCTCGCTCTCCGGTCCTCCGCGCCGCTCTCGCAGCACGGTTCGGGCGCAGTAATGGCCGAGCGCATTGCCCATTTCCAGGCCGGCGCGGTTGTCGCATTCGTAATGGATGCCGCCATAAACGCGGCTGCGGCCGCACTCTTGCGCCACGGCCGAAAAGCTCGTGAAGGTCCGCTTCATCCTCGGAAACGCATCCGATGTAGCGACGACGGCCGTTTCGTCGCCGAAGAAATCGGCCAGCACGGCCGCCGCGGCGCCGCTGAATGAACTATGCCCCGACACATACGAAGGGAACGGCGGCGTCGGAATGAGCGGGCTCCAGTCCGCGTCCGCATCCGTGTCCGGGTTGTCGTCGTCGGCCGCGTTACGGATGGCCAACACCGGTCGCCAGAGGCGATGCTTGTATTTGCACTCCCAGCACAGCACGCCCGCGTCGGCGACGGCGAAGTTGAGGACGGCGAAGAGCCGGGCGTTTTCGACCAGCGTCGTCTTTTTCGCGCGCGCCACGGTCTGGGCGATGCGGTTCCAGTGGCCGGGCGGCGTGACCGTGCCGGCGCCGTCTTCCCAGAACCAGGCAATGATGGTCTGCTCCGGCTTTCGCTTCGTGCTGTCGGCGCGGCCGAGCGCCTTCACCTCTTTGAAGTCGGCCGTATATTCTTTGCTCGTCAGCGCGGGCGGCGCCGGCGGTTGGAACTGCCCGGCTCGCGATGGCACGAACGGCGTCACCTCGGACCAGTGCGGCAGCAACGCGGGCGTGAAGTCTGGCGGCGTCGGCTCCCATAGGCCGGGGGCCGATTCCGAGACGAACGGTCCCTTGCGGTCGAAACTGTCTCCCGCGCGCCAGGCCAGCATTTTGTCCGCCAGGCCTTGTCCGAAAGCGAGGCCGTCGTCCCGCGCGGTCCCGTCAGCGACTTCGCGCAACGCGGCGTCGAGGGCGGCGTCGAACCGCTTCTTTTGCTTCGGATAGAGTTGGGTAAGAACCCGATACGCCGCCCCCGAGACCGCCGCCTCCATGGACGCGCCCAAGGGCGGAGTCGCCTCGACGTGGAAGACGGTATGGGTTCGGTCGATGGCGTTGACAGCGTCGTAAATGGCGGCGTGAAGCAGGGCGAGACCGCGCGCCGCGACCGGCGGGGCCGTGCGGTCTTCCTTGATCGCTAGCAAGGCCGTCTCATTCCAGTGAAGGACCGCGTCACGGTATGCAACGCGATCCGGCGGCGTGGGAACTTCCGCGACCGCGGCGGACGCTAACAGTAACAAGATCGGGTGCATGGCTCCGGTCCTTGCGACGGGTCAATGGGAAGAGGTGCACGAACTTACCTAGATCTTTTGTAAGCCACGCCGGCGCAGTTCGCCAGGGAAGGCGAGCCGTAGTCGCCGATGACGACGCGCCGGCGTGCAAGATGTAGGGATCGGGCGGAATGTGCGGCCCGTCACGACGCTTGCTTGGCGCCTTCCGTCTTCGGGTCGGGCGCTGGCCGGGACGGCAACTCGCGCTCGAGGTGTTCGATAATGGCCCCCGCAACGTCTACGCCCGTACTCTTCTGAATGCCCTCCAGACCGGGCGACGAGTTCACCTCCATCACCATTGGGCCTTGATTCGACTCGATCAGATCGACGCCGGCTACCCGCAGCCCGAGCACCCGCGCCGCCGCCAGAGCGGTTCGGCGACCTTCCGGACTTAGGCGAACCTTTTTCGCGCTGCCGCCGCGGTGTAGGTTGGAGCGAAACTCGCCGGCCACCGCCTTGCGCTTCATCGCCGCCACTACCTTACGGCCCACCACCACGGCGCGAATGTCGGCCCCGTTGGCTTCCTTAATGAATTGCTGGATTAGGATATTCTGTTCCAGTCCGTGGAAGGCCTCGATCACCGATTCGGCCGCCCGCGTACTCTCGGCCAGAACGACGCCGATGCCCTGCGTGCCCTGCAACAGCTTGACCACCACCGGCGGTCCTTCCACCTTGTCGATGCAGGCCGCCACGTGGTCGGCCTGGCGCGTGTATACAGTCGGCGGCATTCCAATGTCGTGCCGGCTGAGGAGCTGTAAGCAGCGAAGCTTGTCGCGCGAGCGGGCGATGGCCTGCGACTCGTTGAGACAGTAGACGCCCATCATCTCAAATTGGCGCACCACCGCCAGGCCGAAGAAAGTGATCGAGGCACCGATGCGCGGGATCACGGCGTCCACCGCGCCGACCGGCTCGCCCCGGTAGAGCAATTCCGGGTTGCGCCGGCTTAAACGGATATCAAATTGCAGGGTATCCATAACTTCCATGTCGTGGCCGCGCCGCAAGCCGGCTTCGACCAGCATACGGGTGCTGTACAGCGATTCCTGACGCGACAGAACGACGATTCGCATAACGGGGATCCTTCCTATGCGCGGTACGACTTCAAGATGTCTTTCCGACTCACGTCCACGACGAAACTTCCCGCCAACGCTTCCCGGCCTAAGATCATAGGAAAACGCATGGCCGCTCGGCTGGTGATCGTAAGGCGGATGCGTTTCCGCACCGGCCCGAGACGAATCGTCGTCTCGATCATCGGCCGTTCCTCGCGATGGCCGCCGGTGCTGGTTACATGAACCATTCGCACCACCGGCGCCTCGATAACGGCCGTCTTTTCGGGCCGACGCCGGTTCAGAGCCAGCCGTAGACGCACCATTCGCCGGCCGTCCACCTCCACCAATTCGTAGCCGGATGCGCCAAGCGCCGAGGTACAAGCCCCGGTGTCGATTTTGACCCGGACGCGCTTCAATCCCCAGTCAGGGAAATCAAGACGTTCCTTCCACCCGATCGGAAGGAGTGGCGTCGTCGCTTCGGAAGGCTCCGGCCTCATGAACGGCTGGCTCCGTGGGTTGCGAAGGGACAATCGGGGCGCCGGACGCCGCATGTCGCCGGCGCCGCCATTCCATCCATTGCAGAGCGCCCAAGACGGCGACGATCACGCCGGCCGCGAAGCCGACAAAGATCGGCTGCCAATCCAATCGCCAGCCGCGCGGCAGCGGTCGAGTCGGCGAGTCGTCCGTCCGCGTCGAGGCGAATGCTTGCATGACCACGGCCATGCCGGTTTCATTGGCCAAGGCGCCGCCGCCAGGCGGCAGCAGCAGCCCGCGCGGCGAGATTTCCAACAGGAAAAGTTTACAGTCTCTTTGAAATCGGGCGGTATCGTTTCCGTACACGGCTATCAAAGCGTTCGCAACGTCCACCGACTCCTTGAGAGTGCGGCGATGCTCCTTGAACTCTCGGACCCCGTTCAAGTTCTTGTTGGATAACTCATCGAAAACCTTCACCGCCTCCGGGACGAGGCCGATCGAGTTCATAATTTCGCCAAGCTGCCAGTACAAACGGTCGTCGTTGGGGAACCAGACGAGGAGCTGCGACACAATAGCATAGGCGTCCGGAGGTAAATCGCCCCATAGCTTCCACGGCAGTTCCTGCGCTTGATAATCGCCTCCGCCGGCGCGCGGCTTATCGAAGAGAATGTCCATTTTGTCCCACGGCCGGTTCGGTTGATTATATAGCCTTTCGTTGGCGTCGCGTTCGGCCAGACGGAATTGCAGCAGCTTCAGGTAATAACCTTCCACCCGACGATACCAAACCAGTTCGACGCTATTCCAGCCCGGTTGAATCGACGGCCACGCGGCCAGCGCCTGCCCCTCATACGCCACGGCCTGGCGCAGTTCGTTCAAGGCTTGATACGTGGCGGCGAGGTTGGCTCTCACAAGGAAATGGTTCTGGTCGGCTTCGCGCAGCACACGCAGGGCGTCGTTCGGCCGGTTCATGCGCAGGTAGCAGGCGCCGAGATTCACGCGCTCGATGGTGGTGAGATCCTGCGCCGTCTTCCGCTCCAGCTTGGCCGCCTGCACTTCATAGGGACCGGGTTGGTTCAGAACGGGCGGCAGCGCCACCTTGCGTAAGGGACCGAGAATCAGCTGCATTTGCTCATGCAAGTACGGCAATGGCGGCAGATGCTGCGGCAGCGGGTCGTCGAGATTGTACACGCCGGCTCGGACGAACCCGGCCAGGAGTCCGACTGCGAGAGTCGCGAGGACTATCCGGATGTGATTCATCGCCTTCCCCTCGCTTCCTGCCGCCCGGTGGTCGAGGCGTCAACTTTGGTATTATACGGATGGGAGGGCGAAACGCCTCTGGAGCGGAACCCTATATGTCCTATAAGACCTATAGGACATATAAGACAGATTCTCAGAGCGCCGGAGACGCGGCATGAGCAATCCCATTGTCTGCAACGGTTGCGGCGGCCGCCTGGCCGTTCCGGACGACTACGCGCGCAACAAGATGCAGTGTCCCGACTGTGGCGTCATGTGCGTGATTCCGCCGCGACCGGCCGCCAAGAAAAAGGCGCCGCCGCCGCCGCCAGCGGCTGAAGAACCGCGCTTCGAGGACGATGAACCCGCCGCGCCTACTACGTTCGCCGAGGCGCCCGCACCCTCGCGCAAGGGACTGGTAATGTGTCGCAAGTGTGGCGAACTAGTTCGCCCGCCCGCCCGCAAGCCCGGCAGACGAGGCAAGTGTCCAGTCTGCGGTGCGGTTTGGCCGGAACTTGTCGCGCGCGCCAAAACGGCGGCGGCGGCGCCGATCCCGCCGCCGCCCGACGAATTCGCCGGCGCCACCATCGACGAAGACCCTGATTCCGGCAATCCCTATGGCACTGCCGACACCGGCGCGCGCCGGTGTCCCGGTTGCACCGAGCAGTTGGCGCCGGGCGTCGCGGTCTGCGTCCGTTGCGGTTTCGACTTGCGCGCCGGCCGGAAGGTTGTCAAGGAATATCAACGTTGGGATCAATCCTGGGACTGTGGTATGTCGCTACAGCTGCGCGTGATATTGTTCCTGGTCTGTCAGGCCGCCGCCCTCACCGCCTTCGCCCTCGGATTCGCCGTACTCAACAACCCAATCCGTGAAATGATTGCGACTTTCGTGTTCACATGGATGACTTATACCATGATGACCGGCTTTCTCCTGGGCACTTACGAACACATTCACTTGAAGCGCCATAAGTCGGGCAAGATTGATCTAACAAAGACATGGCGAATCGGTTTTGTCCGCTTTCCGTCGCATGAGATTGATTTACGCTCTCGTTTCGGCGTCATCTGCGGGGCGGACGAATATGCCAAGCTGTGGGATTGGCTTATGCTCTTCGTCCTGTTTGGGTCCGGGATCGTTCCCGCCGTGATTTTCTGGTATTTCGCGATCCATAAAACCAAGTATTTCGTCGGACTATGCGGCGAGCATGAAAGTCTGGAGGAAAAGATCTATCGCGGATGGGACAGGGAGCAAATGCTGGAGATTCAGCAGACCCTGCGCGACGCGCTGAAGGCCTAGTGGTTCGTCACGGCTTATTCTTCGGGTGAGGCGCTTTTCGTTTAACCCGTAGCCGGAGGCGAGGGTGGCCAGCGTCCGTCAGCACGCTCCCGCCCTCGCCCTCGCCTTCGGCTACGGGTTAAACGATCCTAAAGTTGAACGGTGACGACCCACTAGAGGCGGCGACGAGGCATTGTCAGTAGGTTTTGGGGCGCCTACACTTTAAGGAGGGGAACCGCCCACGATAGAGGAGCCGTCATGCGACGCCTATTGGTCTATCTGCCGTTGTGTCTAGTGACGGCGCCGGGCAGCTCGCCGAGCGCCCCGCCGGTCGCCGACCCTGCGTTCGCGCGGCCGGCCGACGACGGCAAGCCGTTGCCTACCGAGGCGCAAATGAAGCGCCTGGCGGAAACCGACCCCATCGCGTTCCTCGAAACCTGCATCCGTCGATACGACCGTGAGGTCAAAGGCTACCGCTGCACTTTGCACAAACAGGAGCGGCTCGAAGGGAAACTCCAGCCCTCCGAGGTGATGGACGTTCAGTTCCGTGAAGAGCCGTTTAGCGTACTGCTCGACTGGCGCGAAGGGGCGCGGATGGCCAAAAAGACGCTCTACGCCAAAGGCGAAAATAAGGATAGAGTATTGGTGAAACCGGCCGGCCTGCTGGCCATCGCCGGGGTCGTCGAGCGCGACCCAAACGGCGAAGACGCTCGCAAGGGGAGCCGGGTGCCGATCACCGACTTCGGCATCGAGATTGGAACCGAACACACTTTAGGAAGCTGGAAGAAAGCTCTAGCGCAGAACGCGCTGCACGTCGAGTATCTGGGCGAGATGAAAGTGAAGGAAGCCGGCGACCGTATGTGCTGGAAGCTCCGGCGCACCCGTTTCAAGGCGCCGGAGGACATCGACGGCGTGACCGATCTGACGATCTACGTGGACAAGGCAACGTGGTTGCAGGTGGGTTCCACGCTCAAGAGCGCCGACGGTCAACTGCTTGGCGAATACTTCTTCCGCGATATTGAACTGAATCCGGAGTTCAAGCCAGGTACGTTCACGCGCGAGGCGGTGGGTCGCTAAGAGTCTGTCCCATAAGCCATCGAAACACGGCTGACACAGCCGTGGC
>DHJA01000297.1:0-333 GCA_002404095.1 Planctomycetaceae bacterium UBA4732
GCAAGGCTCATAACCTTGAGGTCGTAGGTGCAATTCCTACTGCCGGAACTTTTCCTCCTTTAACAGTTCCGACCTGGGCGAGCGGCGGGGCTTCTATGCCTCTTGTCGATCTGCATCTTCCCCCCAATCCGACCATTCCCCCCGACGTGCGTACCTTTCTCCATGAGGCCGAGCATCGCGTCGAGCGCTTCCGACAAGACCGTGTGACGCCTGCTTTTGTGCCGAGCGACTTCACGGCCGCGTACTTGGCCCTACGCGCGCTCGAAGAATCGGACCTGGCGCCGGGACGTTGGTTTTGCGAATGGGGCAGCGGTTTCGGCGTGGGGGCCCGTC
>DHJA01000297.1:371-754 GCA_002404095.1 Planctomycetaceae bacterium UBA4732
GGTCTGGCCGCGTTGCTCGGCTTCGACGCCTGCGGCATCGAGGCCGAGGAAGAACTCGTTGAGTGCGCCCGACGTTTGGCGGACGACTTCGGCTTGCCGGTGCAATTCGCCTGCGGTAGTTTCCTTCCCGCGGGCAAGGTCGCCGACGGCGAGTTCGCCTGGCTCGTCACGGGCGGGCCGTGCGGCCATCGCGAGCTGGGGTTGGACCCGGAGGATTTCGACGTGATCTACGCCTACCCGTGGCCGGACGAGGAACGGCTCACGGCCGACCTGTTCGCGCGCGTCGCGCGTCCGGGGGCGGTGCTGGCGACCTATCACGGTGAAGGGGCCGTGCGGCTGCGGAAGAAGAAGTAGTTTCTCCATAGGTCCTATAAGTCCTATAG
>DHJA01000297.1:811-13122 GCA_002404095.1 Planctomycetaceae bacterium UBA4732
AAGTCCTATAGGACTTATAGGACCTATGAGCAAACGGAGACGCTACTCAGCAACCCCGCCGCTTCCAACGCGGCGCGCATCTTAGGCGCCCTGTCCGGCGCCAATCCCGACACCGGCGAACGGCACGGCCCAAGCGATGCGCCCAGCATGTCCAGCGCCGCCTTCACCGCCCCCGGCGCCGTACACAGCGTCAGCGCCAGCCGCAGCGGATTGAGGCGAAGCTGCGCCGCCTTCGACGCTTCCAGATCGCCGCGTTGGAAGGCGTTATAAATCTCCGCCAGCAGAGCCGGAGCGATATTGCCCGTGGCCGGCACCGCTCCCTTCGCGCCAAACATCAGCGCGGAGAAAATGAGCGTGTCGCGGCCCATTAACACCGAAAAGCGATCCGGTACGGCGCGAATCATCTCGTTGGTATTCTGCAAATCGCCGCTGGAATCTTTGATGGCGAGGATGTTCGGAATCTGCGCCAAGCGGACGACCGTATCCACATCGATCTTGACGCCGCCGCAAGTCGCCGGGTTGTTGTACAGCACGACGGGCAGCGCTGTACTCTCGGCGATGCGGCGGTAATGGTCGTAAATCTCCTGCTGCGTCGGGCTGATGAAGTACGGAGTGATGACCGAAACGCCGTCGGCCCCCTCGCGTTCCGCCATGCGCGTGAGACGCACGACCTCGCGCGTCGTCTCTGCGCCCGTGCCGGCGTAGACGGGCACGCGCCGGTTGACGTGGGCCACGGCCGTTGCGATCACTTCCTGCTTTTCGCGCTCATCCAGAGCGTAAAACTCGCTATTGGTGCCGAGTACGAAAACGCCGTGAACGCCGTGGGCGATGAGGCGATCGAGAAACCAACGCAGCCGCGGCAGGTCGAGATCCTCGTTGGCAAGCATCGGGGTGGCAACAGGAGGAATGACGCCGCGGATTTGCATGAGAAGCTTTCCTGTGAATGTCCCAAAGATGAAAAGTCTATTCTCCGGTTTGCAATAGCAACCGCAGTACGGTTCGTTGTTCTTCGAGTAGAGCGCGATGCTCTTCCAGCAAGGCAGCCTGCTGTCGATTCAGCTGTTCCAGCAAGTTTACGACTTCCCGATAGCGCTCGAGCAGTCGCCGTTCTTCGGCCCTGGATTGCCTGAAAAGCCGGTGCGCTGTCAAGGCCGGGCGATTGAGCCGCAACCGTCGGAGAGTGAATGTTCCAGTTGGCGTGATCGGGTAAAGCGTACCGTTCGTTAAGGGCAGCAGATGAGTTTCGACCGTTTCCTCACGTGGGTTCCACAAATTTGGATCGGTCGGCTGTGTAGGCCAGTAGTCGGCCTTGTATAAGTTGCAGCGGTGACAACAGTACAGCAGGTTGGTCGGGTCGTCCGCGCCGCCGCGAACTTGGGGCTGGAAATGATCCACGGTAAGCAGGCCGCCTGCGTCTGTTTCTGTAATGCCGCAGTATTCGCAGGCGAAAGCAGCTCGCTGACGTACCCGCTCCCATAATCTGGCGGAAAGAGTCATGCGGGTTGCGCCGCGCGCTTCTGAGCCAACTGTCGTTTTAGATCGGCAACCTCTCGCCGCGCGACTTCATTCTCGGTCGTCATCGCCTGAATGCGCTGCGTGGTCGTTACGAGTTGGGCAACGACGGCGTTCACTTGAGCTTGCAGTGTAGGAATCTCTGGCGGTTTAGAAGTTTTGGCGAGCATGTCGCTTTCCTCTCGATCTAACCGAGCATACCACTGGGCCAATTGCATCTGCTCATCGGCGGTTAGCGACACGCCGCGCGTCGCTTTGTCATGCAGCTGTTGGGCAAGATCGTCTGTACTCATGGTTCACAACTCCTACCGTCTCACTTGGTATGCTCCTGTTATCGCCATTGTAACACAACGTAGAGGACTATCGCTATGACGTCATCCGCACTGCCGCACGCCCGCAAGGGCCAGGTACTTTACGACGGCCAATGTCCGCTTTGCCTCAAATCCATCGGCATTCTCAAGCGCCTTGACTGGCTCGGTCAACTTACCTACGTCAACGCCCGCGACCGCGAGCATTTGCCGCCGAGCGACGCCCCACTCGACCCGCAACGGTTGATTCAGGAAATGCACGTGCTAACGCCGGACGGCCATCGTCTCTACCACGGTTTCGCTGCTTTGCGCTGGATCGCCTGGCGATTGCCGCTGCTGTGGCCGCTCGCGCCGTTCCTATATATCCCTGGCGTGCCGCAGCTCGGGCAGCGTCTTTACCTATGGATCGCCCGCAATCGCTTACGCCTCGTGCCGTGTCACGGTGGCGTCTGTACGCTGCCGCCGCGGCGCTGATTCCCTACAAAGTCGCGCCGCCTCCATAAAATCAGGAAATCGCGTAGGCTTCATCGGCTCTTCTTCGGGGACGGCGGACATGACGAGGCGTTTCATCCAACAAATGACGGACGGCGAGGCCATTGACGAAGTCTATTTGGTCGTGGACAAGCAATTGCGGGCCAATCGCAACGGCAACCTCTACCTTCAGATGGACTTGCGCGACCGCACCGGCTCATTGAGCGCCCGCCTCTGGAACGCTGGCGAACACCTCTTCCGCTCCTTCGACGCCGGCGACTTCCTGTTGGTCAAAGGCAAGGTGCAGCTGTTCCAAGGCGCCTTGCAGATGATCCTCAGCCATCTCGAACGTATCGAATCCGAAAAGGTTGAATTAGCCGACTTTCTGCCGCACACCGAACAAGACGTGAGCAAGCTGTACGAAAGGCTGCGCGGTTTCCTTCTGAAACTGAGCAACCCGCACTTGCGCGGGCTGGCCGAATGTTTCCTGATGGACCAGGATTTCGTGCGCGATTTCTGCCGGGCGCCGGCCGGCATCCGTAACCACCACGCCTTCCTGGGCGGACTGCTGGAGCACGTCGTCACGCTGCTGGATGCCGCCGACCGCCTGGCGCCGCTTTACCCGGATGTGGACCGTGAGCTTCTACTAATAGGCGTCTTCTTGCACGACATCGGCAAGGTGCGCGAGTTGAGCTACGACCGGGCTTTCGCCTACACCGACGAGGGCCAGCTGATCGGTCATCTCGTTATCGGCGTGGAAATGCTCAACGAGCAGGTGCGGCGCGTGCCGGACCTGACCGGCGAGCCGTTTCCGACCGAACTTTTGTTACGGCTGAAGCATCTGATCCTGAGCCATCACGGGACGTATGAATTTGGCAGCCCGAAGCTGCCGATGACGCCGGAGGCCATCGCGCTGCATCACCTGGACAACTTTGACGCTAAAGTGCATAGTTTTACTCGCGACATCCGTGAAGACCATAACGCCACGTCGGCCTGGACGCCGTTCAACCAATCGCTGCAACGCCGGCTGTTCAAGGGCGGCGCGGCCCAGGCGGACGCGGCCTATGAGCCGACGCCGGATAGCGAATAAGAGATTGACCACAAAGAACACAAAGAACACAAAGGAAATACAAAGAAAGGTAACCCTTTGTGTTCTTTGTGTTCTTTGTGGTCAATCTCTTTATGGCTAATCTCGAAGAACTAATTCTGTCCGGCTTGGCCCGCAAGAGCTATAAGCCGCTCAAACCCAAGGCGCTGGCTCGCAAGCTAGGCGTCACCACGCCCGAGTATGCGGACTTTCGCCGCACCTTGCGCACTCTCGCCGACCAGGGCCGCATCGAGATCGGCAAGAACCACACCATCCGCGCGGCGTCACCGCACGGCACCGTAACCGGAACCTATCGCCGCGCCGGCACCGGCACCGGTTACGTCCGGCCGCAGTACGTCGAAGGTCAGCCGGGGACCGAGGTCCGCATCGCCGAGTACGATTCGCTCGACGCGGCCACCGGCGACGTAGTACTCGTCCGCCTCACCACCAAGCCCAACCGGCCCGGCGTACGCGCGGCCGGCAAGATCCTGCGCGTCCTGGAGCGGGCGTCGCGCAACTTCGTCGGAGCCTATTTCGAGCGCGACGGTCAGGGCTTTGTCCGCGTGGACGGCACGGTCTTCGCGCATAGCATTTACGTCGGCGACCCCGGCGCGAAGGGCGCCGTTGCCGACGATAAAGTCGTCTTCGAGATGGTCCGTTTCCCGTCGCCGGAGGAACACGGCGAGGGCGTAATTGTCGAAGTCCTCGGCCCACGCAGTCAGCCGGGCGTAGACACACTGTCCGTCATCCGCGCCTACAATCTGCCCGACGAGTTCCCCGAAGACGCCAAGGCCGAGGCCCGCGAAGCCGCGTTCGCCTTCCAGGAGGACGACCTCGACGGCCGTGAAGATTTCACCGGCGCCGTCGTCGTCACCATCGACCCGGCCGACGCCCGCGACTTCGACGACGCCGTGTCCGTAACGCGCGACGAAGCGACCGGCCACTGGCAATTGACCGTCCACATCGCCGACGTGGGGCACTTCGCCCCCAGCGGCGGCGCTCTCGACCGCGAAGCCCGCAAACGTGCCACGAGCGTCTACCTGCCGCAGCGCGTGCTACCGATGTTCCCGGAAGTGATCTCGAACCATCTCGCCAGCTTGCAGGAAGGCCGGCTGCGCTACGTCAAAAGCGTGGTAGTCGATTTCACGTCGGAAGGCCAGAAAACCGGCGTCCGCTTCGCCAACGGCGCCATCCGCGTCCGCAAGCGCTTTACCTACGAACAGGTGCTGGCGCACTTGGAAGCCGAAACGCCGCCGACCGCCGACGCCCTTGTACCGGACATTTACGCTCTGCTATTGCGTATGCGCGAGCTGGCAATGCTGCTCCGCCAGCGCCGTGCGAAGCGCGGCGCCCTGGAACTGAACATGCCGGAGGCGGAATTAGAGTATGACGCGCAGGGCCGGGTCAGCGGCGCCCACTTTCGCAAGGACGACATAAGCCATCAGGTCATTGAGGAGTTTATGCTGACGGCCAACGAGTCGGTGGCCGAGCTGCTGGCCGGCCTGCACGCGCCCTTCCTGCGCCGCGTCCATCCCGACCCGGATCCCATCAAATTGGAGTCGTTCGCCGGCTTCGCGCGCAGCCTCGGCTACAAAATGGAGCGGTATATGGACCGTTTCACGTTGCAGCGCATCCTACGCGACTCGACAGGCAAACCGGAAGCCTACGCCGTCCACTACGCCCTGTTGCGCAGCCTCAAACAGGCCGTCTACAGTCCGGCCGACGAAGGGCACTACGCGCTAGCGAGCGAGGACTACTGCCACTTTACCTCTCCGATTAGGCGCTATCCTGATTTGACGATACACCGGCAATTAGGGCGATACCTGCGCACCGGCAAGGCGGGCGGCAGCATGACGGAGTTGACGGCGTTAGGGGAACATTGCAGCAAGATGGAGCGGCGTTCGGAGGCGGCCGAGCGCGAATTGGTGAAGCTGAAACTACTGACGTATTTGAACGAGCGCATTGGTACGGAGATGGAGGCGGTCGTCACTGGCGTGGCGGACTACGGCTTTTTCGCCCAGGCGGAGACGCTACCGGTCGAGGGCATGGTCCACGTCAGCACGTTGGCCGACGATTATTACTACTACGAAGAGGCGACGCACAGCCTGACGGGACAGCGCGGCGGCCAGCGCTATCGGCTAGGCGACAAGGTGCGCGTTGTGGTGGCGCGCGTCGATTTGCAGCGGCGGCAGTTGGATTTCCGCGTGGCTGGGCGCCGGCCCAACGACGCGCCGCCGAAGGCCGCCGGCCGGTCGAAGCGTCGAAAAGAGTAACCGGAGAGATTACAGAACTCCGTCTGGCAAGTAGGATGAGCAAAGGTCGGCAGACTCATTTGCCGGCGAGGCTGGGAAATGCCTTTTCGACTTTCCAGGGTGGCTTTAATTATCTTTGCGCTCGGAATCGCCGCTGCTTTTCTCGGAGGCGTGGCTACCGCCTTCCTCATTCCTCCGCGCTCCCCCGGCCGCTCCCAAATTGCGGGCAAGACGGAACACGCCGGAACACGGCGAGTTCGCCGCGCGGCTGACGCGGGGCCGCGCCTGACGGCTGGGGCGGCGGAGCCTTACTGCCGTACAATGAATGCCTGTGTGAAATGGGTGCGAAAAGTTGAGCTGAGCGGACAACATATGATAGTCTTCGCCCGGAAAGGATCACCACATGGCAAACACTGCGAACGCAATCGACGAGCGGACGAAACCTCCGTTTCTTCGTCGAGTGCGCATCCGGGGTTATAAGAGCATTGCCTTCTGCGACGTCGCGCTCCAGCCGCTCACGATTCTCGTTGGCCGCAATGCGGCGGGGAAAAGCAACTTCCTGGACGCCCTGGCGTTTCTGAGGGACGTGATGAAATTAGGCGTAACCGAGGCGGCAAAGATCAAGCCAAGGAGCGGCTGGTCGTCGCTGGCCTGCCGATCCGCGAATGTTCCGAAAATTGAAATCGAGATTGAAACCGCCTTCACCTGTGCCCGGCCCTTCCAACGTATCAGGGACGACAGCGTCCCTTCCGCAACAACGCCGCCAGACGCAGGACCGTTGCCGGACCTCACCGGCGTTGCGTTCACAGCCACCTACGGCCTAGAGTTTTCCACCGGCAAGCATTCGGCCCCGGTCATCAGCAAAGAATGGCTGGAGATCGCTGACGAGACAAAACGGCAGAGGGCAGGCTTTAAGGTCCATAAGGGCATCACCGAACAATGGGGAACAGAACCCGACTTTTCGTATCCGGTTGGGCATCCAAAAGAGCGGACACTGCAGGTAACCCACCGTCCCGACTTGCCTCTGCTCTCCGTCATCGGCACACAGCCGTTCGTCGAGCTTGGGGAAGGGCTTCGCTGGATGGCGTTCTACAACTTCATTCCGGATGCGATGCGCGGCCTGCCCATGCCGACCGCCGGCTCGTTGCTAGACAACCACGGGCAGAATCTTGCCAGCGTGATCGCGGGCTTAAAAGAACTTGAACCTGAATCGGTTCAACGGGTTCGGGATTATGTCACGGTCATCGCACCGGAAATTGAAGACTTTAACGTAACTCGCCTCGGAGAGTATGAAACGGTTCGATTCCGACTGTTTGCGGAAGCCGGTGCAAAGGCGCTGGAAATCGACGCTGCAAGCATGTCGGACGGCACTCTACGGGCGCTGGCATCATTGATGGCGGCGTTTCAAATCGTGCTGCCGCACGGATACCCCAGCGTCGTGGGCATCGAGGAACCGGAAACCGCGTTGCACCCGGCGGCAATGCGGGCGTTGGTGGACGCACTTGATGACGCCACCCAGCGGACTCAGGTTATACTTACCACCCACAGCGCCGACCTGCTTTCGGGCCGGGATATAAGTCCCGGTCAGGTACTGGTGGTGCGCAATCGAGGCGGCCAGACTCACATCACCCCTGTGGACCCGGCCAGTCGGGAGATCATTGAAAAGGAACTCTATACATTGGCCGATTTGCAGCGCATGGACAAGCTCGACATTGATGAGGCCGACTTGGAGCGTCAAGTTCAACTCAGCCAACAGGAAAGGGTCTGAGAATGCCGCTGCGGGTGGTGGTAATCGTGGAAGGGCACGGCGAGGACGAGGCGATCCGTACCTTGCTGGAGCGGATCTGGTACGACTTGTTGGGCGGAGACTACATTGAGGTCATCCCTTGGAGGGCAAAGCAGGGACAGCTTCGCAAGAAAGAGGGGCTATCTCGGGTGGTGGAAGCGGCGGCAATCAAGCTCCACGCCACAGAGCGAACGGACTTCCGCCGCTTGCTCTTGGTTATGATCGACACAGAAGGTGAAGAGTGCCCGAAAACCACTGCCGCCGGACGCATCGAGTGGGCGAGGGAGGTCCGCTCCGATCCAGCTACCGAGATCGCTTGCGTCATGCCGAATCCTATGTTCGAGACGTGGTTCGCCGCTTCTGCCGATTCCTTAAGAGGGAAGAACGATTTGCCGCCCGACCTCCCTAAGCCGGAAAACCCGGAAGGAATCAAACTCGGCAAGAGCTGGGTGAAGAAGCATTTGCCCCGGAAGTACAAGGAAACCATCGATCAGCCCCGATTCGTGGGCCGCATGAGCTTAACGGAGTGTAAGGACTCGTCCCGCTCGTTCTGCAAGCTGGTAAAGGAAATCCATCAACGCCTGCCGACGTCTCCAGCACCCGCGCCGCCCGCTGCTAAGGATCAACCTCCGATACCCGAGCAGGGATTAACCTGAGCAAAGCCGCGCCCTTGTTATTGAGGCGTTCCGCCGCCGCGCAGCAAGCGGATGCGGTTCAGGTCCGTTTGCTTCCAAGCCGACCGCAGGTAATCGGCAACCGTTTCGGCGGTCGGCCGCGCACCTTCCGGCAGGATGAGAGCCGCTGTGCCGCCCTCGGCGATGGCGTGCAAGGCGCTGGCGGCCCGCAACTGATGCTTCGGCGGCGCCGTGGCGTCCCACCCGGTCAGCCCCGCCGCTTGCCCGATCGTCGGTGTTCCGTCGCCCAGCCGGAAATCGTCCGGCCCGTCCAAGCAGGTTCCCAAACGACACGCGCCGCCGTCCTGGCGCAAAACGTCACGCAGCGTCTGCACGATTTGTTTGCCGAAATCCAGGGACTCCTTGCCCGAACAGAGGCCGCCGCCGGTGAACGCCGTGACAACGGCGTCAAGTCCGACGGGGGCCACGACCAGCCGCGCCCGGTCGAGCAGGAAGCCGCTCGTGACCGGCGGCCGACCGCCTTGCTGCCGTCGCAAAAACTCACGTTTCTGCACGGCGGCGCTGAGGGCGAGTCGAGCCAGGCTGCCCAGTTTCTTGAGGAACCGCGTTGCGTCGCCGTCCACGCCGGGCTGTTCGGCGAGGCGCGGCAGGTGCACGCCGACCGTCAGCAGGACCGCGGGATACTGCCGGTCCACGCCCTCGGCCAGCCACACGGGACGGCGCGGGCGGTCGAAGACGAAGCACACCGCCGCCTTGTCCAACGCGAATTCCGCCATCGCCGTCAGGCGCTGGGCGGCCCCAGGCGCGAAATCGCGTTCGGAAAGATGCCAGTCGATTCGCACCCGATCGCCGAAAGCCTTCGGTCGCAAAAGTTCGCGCGTCAGTTCGTCCGCCAGCGAAGCGAGTTTTCCCGGGGCGGGCGAATCGATTTGTCCGGCAAATAGCGGGCCTTCGGCAAGGTCGCCGGCCCAAGACGGCGGCGCGGCGCAATTCAGGTTGACGACTGCCCGCATTCCCGTGAGCCGCAAGCCGAGCGCCAGTTCCCGCGAGAACTCGCGCACCTTCTCATTTTCCGCCTTTGCGGAGTGTGCAAGAAGATGTTCCGGGCCGTCCAAAACGACAAGGCCGCCCGCGAAGCCTCGCGCCTTTTCCAAGGCGGCGAATACGCCGTCTTCCGCCACGCTTGCTATGGGCGGTCCAAGCACACATCCCAGAAGTTCGTAGGGCGCTTCAAGGCCGGTCAGAGTCAGTAGGCCGTCGCCCTGAGCCGCTGCCAAATCGCGGGCGAAAACGGTTTGCAGCGTATAGCTGTGGACGCACGCCGCCAGCACTTTCTCTAGGGGCGCGCCCGCCGCGAAGCGCAGCACCACCTCCTTGTCGGCCGAAACAGCGGCTGGCGACGGCTTGCCGCGATCACGCCGGGCGCCGTACTCCGCGAACGTTGCCGCCAGCGCCGGTTGACCCAATTCGCGTACTACTTTAACAACGAGTTCGGCGATCTGAATTGTCGTTGGCGTGGCGCCGTCGGTTTCTTCCATGAGGAAGTGTACAACGCCGTCGGTTAGCTCACGGGCAAGGAAGGCGTCCGGCCGTTTCAACGACTCCGACGCGGCGAACAAGGCGCGGCTGATCTTGTCGGCGTCGAACGGCTCCTGGCGGCCGTCGCGTTTGTGGACCCAAGAGGGTGGCGTTGGCGGATTGCCTTCCATGATTGCGTTTCCTACTTCGCGCTCCCCTGCCGGGTCGCGGCTAAACTTTGATTGCGCCGATTATGGGGGCGCATCGCGGCTTACATCATAAGCCCGGAACGCCAGGCCCATCAACGGCACAAGGGCGGCCGCGAATAGCGCCGCCGCCAGCCAGGCCGCGGCCGCGGCCGCCCACATATTAGTGCCCGTCAGGTAATAGACGATAACGCCGGCCAACGCCGCAACGACTCCGGCGCCGCCCATTCCGATCATTTTGGCGAACTGCGACAGGACGTTGCGGCCCATCGCCTGCAAATCCGCCGGCGTCGTCGCCATGACGCGCGTGGGAAACACCAGAAATAGCAGATTTTCCACGCTGAAAAGGAGGAAGTTATAAACTGGCGCGAACGCCGCGGCCGCCAGCAGCATCGGAGCCGGCCGGTCGCCGAACCATTGAACCACGGCAAGGGCCGTCCACTGAATCAGGGTGAAGATCAGGACCGGCGTGAGGATCTGGCCGAGCGCCAAGCGCCAAGCCGGCGCCGGCAGCGTCTTTAATAGCGCGATTTGATCCACGTCGCCACGGAAATCGAACGGCGCTAATACAGTCAGTAAGGCCATTAGCAGTGCCGCGATGCTGGCTAGCGCGACGAACGCGGCCACTTCATCCTCATGCTGGGCGGCAGCCCAGACCGCGGTTAAAGCGATGGTGAAAGTCGCCACCGCCAGCAGTAACCGGCCCGCCCCGCGCGACGCCGTCGTCATCTGCCGCCAGAAAATCGGCCCGGCGCCGCCCCACCACGGCGCCATCGGCAGACCGAAGAACGCCCTGCCGTCGCGCGACGCCGCCGGGCCGACGCGCCGCACGCGCTGGATACGGGCGTAAATGCGGGCGCTTGCCGAAACCGACGCCTCCAGATATTGCGCGTCCATGCCAAAAACCGCTCCGAGTAGGACCACGTTTACTAGCAGCGCCAGCAGTCCGTTCCAGGCCAGGTCCGGCCACAGCTTTTCGGACAGGAATGCGTAAAAGAAATATCGCAGCGGCTGCGAGACGGCCTGCCAAACATCCGTGTGAACCGCCGCGCGCAGCCATTCGGCCGCACCGCCCTCGCCGGGCATGAGACCTACCCGCCAGGCAATACCGCCCGCGAGTACGATCAACGCCGCCGCGGTCGCGCGGCGTCCGAGCGTGAAGAGCCGGGCGCCCACCGCGCTCGCCGCCAGGTTGACGACGATGACGAATAATTGCATGAACTGAAACGTCAGCAGCAGGCCAACAAAGGCGGCCGCGAAGGAATGGGTGTAAATCTGAAATACGAACGTCATAAATAATGTCGTCGGCAGGCTGAATAGGAAACTAAGCGCGAGTTTATAGGCCAGCAATTCGCGCCGGCCGAATGGAGCGGGGAAGAGATAATTCACCTCGCCGGGTGAGAAATAGACGGCCCGCTCGCCGGATGTAGAGACGACGTTGAGGAGGCAATAGATCAGCAAGCCAACCGGCCCATATTCCAGAATTTTCTCGCGCGTGTAGGCCGGCGTCCGCTCGGTCAAGAAGAGGCTTCCCAGCCACAAGGAAAAGACGCCCAGCCCCACCAGGGCCAATAGCGCACCCTTCACGGTGCCCAGGCTGCGCGTCCCGAAGCGCAACCAGCCGCGTAATTGCAGGCCTAGCAAAAACCACAGAGCGCGATTCACGGCGGATGTCCCTCGTCGCGTCGCAGAGCGGCTGTTTCCGGCGAGTCCGGCGTCTCCGTGAGCCGAAAGAATAGCTCTTCCAACGTCTCACGCCGATTCCCCGCGACGGCCTCGCCGCGCAGGTCGGACAGCCGGCCGTGGCGTAGTACGCGGCCCCGGTGAAGGATCAGCACGGTCGTGGTCAAATCCTCGACCATCGAAAGCAGGTGCGAACTGACGACGACGGCCGCCCCTTGCGCCGCATTCTCTCGTATCAGATCCTTCATGGTGCGAATGCCGCGCGGGTCGAGGCCGGTCAGCGGTTCATCGAGCAGCAGCGCACGTGGCCGGTGCAGACAGGCGCAGCCGACCGCCGTCTTCTGCCGCATGCCGCGCGACAATCCCGACGCCAAAGCGGAGCGCTTTTCGCGCAATTCTAATCGAATCAGCAACGACTCGGCGAGTTCTTGCCAGTCGCGCAGGCGATAGGCGGCGGCCGTGAAGCGGAAATGTTCCCAAACGGTGAGGCGGTCGAACAGATGCGGGTCGTCGGGGACGTAGGCGAGTTGGCCCTTGGCGGCGATGGGCTGACGGACCACGTCGTAACCGGCGATGAATAGCCGACCCTTCGTCGGTTGGAGGATGCCGGCCAGCGCTCGCAGCGTCGTCGTTTTGCCGGCCCCGTTCGGCCCGACCAGGCCAAGGATTTCGCCCGGCGCCACTGAGAATGTGACGCCGGAGACGGCCGCCGTCGCCCCGTACACCTTGCTGTAATCTTCCACGTCGATGGACACGCCGCGCCCTCACTGCCCCCGACTTCATTCCGTCGGGACATTCTAGTGCATTGTCACGCATGGATTGATAGGTGGCACGGGCTTCCAGCCCGTGCGGT
>DHJA01000297.1:13267-15003 GCA_002404095.1 Planctomycetaceae bacterium UBA4732
CATGCACGGGCTGGAAGCCCGTGCCACCCGACCCATCAAACCACGACTGACGTTGCACTAGCAGCAAGCGGCGGACGCGACAGACGAACCGAAAAGACCGACGGCGCCGTCGGGCCTGTGGACGCCAGAACGCTCACGCCGAGGAACCGGCCAGCTCCTCGTGATGGCGTTCCAGTTCATCGCCGACGAGATGGGCGCGCCACTCGCAGCGACATTGGGGACAGCGGAAGAGAATGACCTCGGTGGCGGGCAGGGCGCTCTTCCAGGCGTCGCGGTTTTGATGGGGCAGCAGGCTGCCCGACCAGTGGCAGCGCGGATTCGGGCACGTCACCATGTAGTCCGTCAGCATGGTTCTGGCCTCCAGGGCGAAGGCGAAAAGGTGAGACGAAGTGTATATATTAATCTAACCGGCCGTAACGCAAATGCAAGCAAAAAGTTTGGGGGTTCTTCGGAATAGGCGCCCTCGCATCCCGGACTCACGAGTACGTTCCCCTGGGGCTTTATTTCAGTCGCCCTAAACCGGGCTCCAAAGCATGAGAAGCGTCTCCGGTTTGAGTCCGGAGGGCGATCCAAATAAAGCCCCGGGCGAACGTACTCGTGAGTCCGGGGTGCGAGGACATCGAAGTGCCTGTACAGCAGATCCGCCTGGGTTCGTTGCAACTTTCCTCGCGCTACTTCCTCGCGCCGCTCGCCGGCTACACGAATCTTTCATTCCGTACCGCCGTGCGCGAGTTGGGCGGTCTCGGCCTTGCGACGACCGATCTGGTCAACGCCCGCGCCCTGTTGCAATTCAGCCGTAAAACGATGGAACTGTTGCAGACTTGTCCAGAAGACCGGCCCGTCGCGGTGCAGATTTACGGCGCCGAGGCGGAGTACATGGCGGAAGCCGCGCGCTGGCTCGAAAACTACGGCGTCTCGTCGATTGACATTAACATGGGCTGCCCCGTACACAAGGTCACGCGCGGCGGCGGCGGCTCGGCGATGATGTGCGACGCCGGCGGCACTGTGCGGCTGGTTCGCGCGGTGGTCGAGGCGGTGCGGCTTCCGGTGACAGTGAAGATGCGCCTGGGCTGGGACGACGACAATTTGTCGGCGCCGTTCTTCGCACGCGAGTTCGAGCAGGCCGGCGTCGCGGCCGTGACCGTCCACGGCCGGACGCGCGCCCAGGGCTTCGGCGGCCGCGTCAACCACGACGGCATTCGCGCCGTCGTCGAGGCCGTCGAACATATCCCCGTGATCGGCAACGGCGATGTGCGCAGCATCGCCGACGCGGAGCATATGCTGCGAACCACCGGGTGCGCCGCTCTCGCCATTGGCCGTGGGGCGTTGCTCAATCCGTGGTTCTTCGCCCAATTGACGCGCTGGGAAGCGACCGGCGACCCCGGCCCGCCGGCGACGTACTTGCAACGCTTGCACTTTATGAATCGGCACTTTCACCTGCTTGTCGGCCATCGCGGCGAGCGTTTTGCGTGTTTGTCGTTCCGTAAAGTCGCCAATTGGTACTGCCGCGTCCTGAAGCCAGGCCGCGACGTTCAGCAGCGATTGATGATGATTGAGAGCGTGGAAGTGTTTGATGGTATTGTCGAAGAGATAAGGCAAATTCTGGCGACGCGCGTCGGCCAGGATTGGCCCGACGCGGAGGTGAACCTCCGCGTACCGAGTGGGCCGGTGGAGCATTGGTAGAGTATCGGACCCTTGCGGCTAGGGCGCGCTCCGACGAGCCGCGACCGTTAGGG
>DHJA01000297.1:15088-28902 GCA_002404095.1 Planctomycetaceae bacterium UBA4732
GTTAGGGAGCGGTGGAACCGTCCCCGCTCCCTAACGGTCGCGGCTCGTAACGCATATAGAATAAACACTCACGGCTTGCTGACCTTTGGCCCGCGCTGGTCGAGGCGGCGCAGCCTTTTCAGCTCGTCGGGGTACTTCTTGAAGTAGGCGTCTTTAAGCATCTCCAATTGCTCATCGGGGTCGTCGCCGGCACGCTGAAACTTGGCGCGATCCTCATCGGTCCATTCGGTCCTCGCGAAATCTTCCAGCTTAATGCGCACTACATCCGGCAAGGCGGCGCGGGCGTTGTTCCACAGTTCGCGCGGCCCCGGCAGGGTCATGCCCGGCACGATCAGGTTGTGCTTGTGCGCCAGTTCTAGCAGACGCTGCGGATAATCCGGCCAACGCCCCTCGGCGCCGCGCAGCTTCGCCTTTTCGTCGGCCGTCAACGTCGGTTCAAGCTTTTCCTTGAGGAAGGTTTGTACGTTCTCGTGGAACTCGGCCGGCATGCTGGCGCCGAGCGGCGGCAGCGGCCGCTTTTCTTTTTTCATCAACTCGGTCACGTCGAGCGCATATTGCGGCCATTTACCGGCGCTTTTGCGTAACTCCTCCAGAGCTTTCTTCTTGTTCGAGAGGAAGTCCTTCGTCTCCTTCGGCAACTGGTTGAAGCGTTCGGTCGGTCCCGTGGGCAACGCCGGTAGAACCGGGCGTTTCTCCGACAATTCAAGGATGGTATTCGCCAATCGCGGCCATTTGCCCTCCGCTTTTTTCAGCCGCTCCTTTTCCTCATCGCTGAGCATCGGCGTCAGCAATTTGGTCACGAATGTCTGCACGCCTTCGGGAAAGTCGGTCAGGCGCACCGGCCTTTTGGGGCGCGAGCCGGGATTCGAGCGTGTTTTAAGGGCGTTGGCCCAGTCCGCCCATTCCTGGCGATTCTTCCGCTCTTCTTCGCGCAACACGGCCACGCGCTTGGCCTGCATGGGCGCTGACATTAGTAGGAGATCCTTGCGTTCCGCTTCCGGCAGTCGTTCGATCCATTCCTTCTGGCGCAGGTCGCGCACCACGTCCAGCTTTTCCGTCGGCTCGGCCGCGTCGTCGAGGTTCTTGCGGTCGGCATCGGGGAGACGGTCCACCCAGGCGACGTAACGCTCCAACACTTCCCATAAGCGCTTTTGCGTATCCGAATCCTCTTCATGCAGCGCGCGGTCGAACTGACGCATTTTCTCCTGGCGGTCGGCCGGCAGCGACTGGAAAGCGTGCAGGTCGCGCACTAAGCGGGCGTAATGCTCTGGGTCGGCGCGGTAGCGGTCGAGTAGACGATGGTTGTGGTCGAGGTCTTCCGGCGCGGACTCCGACACGGCCAACACGGGCAGCGCAGCCGCGATAAGCATCATCAGAAGGAGACCGAATCGTCGCATGGCTAACGCGCCCTCAACCTATCATGAGCCGGTTGCGTCTTCCTCAAACAGATCAGGCTGGTCCAGCGATTTGAGGAAATCGAGATCGTCTACATGGTCATAAAACCGCTTGTTTTCGATGACGCGCAGGTCGCGCGTTAGATGCCTGTCCGTTGCATCGCCCCCGACGCCGAGATAACCGGCCGTCGCCGCCGTCAATATCGCGGCCGCCCAGCCGGCGCCAATCCACCACGGCCGACGCAATGATCGCCAGAGCGGCATCGCGGCCGTCGTCCGGATCGGCGCCATTTTCTCCAGGGTGCGGTGCGTGAAACTGGGCGAGGGTTCCGGCTTGGGCAGATAGTCGAGCAAACCCCATGTGCGTTTGAGGGACTCGGCTTCGGCGCGGGCTGCCGGGTCGAGGCTGAGTTTCGTCTCCAGCGCGCGGGCCGCCTCGCCGGCCAGCTCGCCGTCGAGGAAAGCGACCAGATCCGCCTGTTCCCGCTCGTTCAGAGGATTAGGTTTGGTCATAAAAGTCACCACGATACAGGCGAACGGCCGGCATAAGCCGGCTGGTACAGGACGCCGGCGATAACGTGACGTACCAGCCGGCTTACACCGGCCGTTCGCTTTCTTCCTCCGGCGCCGGCGCGCCGTCCATGTAAACGTATCCCGCCAGTGCGGCGCGCAGGTTCATGCGCGCCCGGCTCAACAGCGACTTCACGCCCTTGGTGGTCAGTCCCATGACTTCGGCGATTTCCGCATAATTCATATCCTCAAACTTGTTGAGAACCACCGCCACGCGCTGCCGTTCGTTGAGTGCCGCCAACGCTTCCTGGATAAGATCTGCCAATTCCTTGCGCTGGACCTTCTGCATCGGCCCGCTGCGATTGTCCTTGACCATCTGTTCATGCGGCCCCATCGACCCCGATTCGCTCGATACGAACGGCGTCACTGGCTTGCGTTGGCGCGAGCGCAGGCTGTTCCGCGCCAGGTTGTTGGCGATGGTGAACAGCCAGGTGGAGAATTTGGAACGCGGCCGATATTTCTTGCGCGCGCGGTAGACGCGAAGGAACGCTTCCTGGGCAAGGTCTTCGGCCTCCGTCGCGTCGCCGATCAAGTGGTGCATCACGGCGACGAGACGATGCTGGTACTGTCCCACCAACTCCGCGAAGGCGCCCGGCTCATCAGCGCGCACCCGCAACATCACACGGACATCCGGGTCGCGGAGGGCCATCTGCGCGCTGGTCTCGCTGATCGCTGTCACGGGAAGCCCTCGCGTCTGCGGGACCGGCGCCGGGTCCGTCTTTTTGCATTAAACCCCGGCCGCGGCAACGGGTTCCGAATCGCGGCCGGTCCGAGCGGCGGCGTCCAGGACGGAGCGACGCAGCTGGCCGCAGGCCGCGTCGATGTCCGCCCCCTTGCGCTTGCGCACCTTCACGCTGATGTTGTATTGCTTGAGGATCTCGGTGAAATCGGTCAGCGCTTCTTGCGTAAGCCGGCGATAGGGCAGACCTTCCACGTCGTTAAACGGGATCAGGTTGACGTGAGCGTGACGGCCGCGTAGCAGCCGGCCCAGTTCGGCCGCGTGTCCCGTCCGGTCGTTCAGGTCGCGCAGCAATACATATTCATACGTCACCTGGCGCCCGGTCTTCTCGAAGAAGTAGTCGCCGGCTTCGAGGATGGCGGCGAGGCCGATTTTCTCATTGGTCGGCACGATCTGATTGCGCAAGGCGTCATTGGGGGCGTGCAAGGAAACGGCGAGATGATACTGTTTGCCCAGGTCGGCAAGCTGACGAATCTTGGCCGGCAGACCGACGGTGGAGATGGTGACGTGGCGGGCGCCTACGCCGAGGCCAAGGCTGTCGGCCGCGGCCGCCGTCGCCAACGCTTCCAGGAGGGCGTCGAGGTTGGCCATCGGCTCGCCCATGCCCATGACCACGACGTTAGTGAGCCGCTCATGAGCCGGCAACAAGTTGCGAGCATGTAGGATTTGTTCGAGGATTTCCGCGGTCGAAAGGTTACGAACGACGCCGCCGATGCCGCTGGCGCAGAAGACGCAGCCCATGCCGCAGCCGACCTGAGTGCTAACGCAGACGGTGCGCCGGTTGCGCTCCGGCAGCAACACACATTCGACGATCTGGTCGTCGTGCAGGCGCACCAACAGCTTTTGCGTACCGTCGCTGGAAGAGTAGCGGCGATCCACCGTCGTCGCCAGCGGCGTAAACTTGATCGCCAGTTGTTCGCGCAGGAGTAGCGGCAAGTCGGTCATCTGATCGAACGAGGTCGCCCGGCCGACGACGATCCAACGGCGCAGCTGGCGGGCGCGCAAGGGCGGTTGGTCGTGCGCTTGCAACCAGGCGAGCAGTTCCTCGCGCGGCAATTCCAGCAGGCCGCGAGGCTTGACGTTTCGCGGCGCATTCAAAGTGGAAAGTTCCATGCAGGGTATTGTACCTGTTTTGCGGGAGAGAGGGGAGGTAGCAGTGGCGAGCCGCCGGGTTGATCCCGGCGGGAGGACGACGGGCATGAAGCCTGCCGCTCGCCGCCTTATTGTGGATTCCTTTTTTCCGCATTCACTTGACCAGGTCGATCTTGTCGGCCACGTTGCCGAGGCCGTCGATGAGGAACAGCACGTCCTGGTCTGGCTTGGATTCGGTGAAGATCGCGTCCAGGGACTTGGAGCACTTGACCACGGCCTTCTTGCCGTCCGGCGACGGGTAGATCATGAAGTAGGCCGCGCCGTCCATGAGCGTCTTCGCCTCCTTCGCCCCCTGCTTCACCACCTCGACGCGGTACTCGCCAAAGGGGTGCTGCTGGTCGGAGAGGCCGTCCTTCCGGTAGCGCTTGGTCAGCTCCAGCGCGCGGACGATCCCGCCGCCGGACAGCCGCACCTGGTCCTGGATGACCTTGTCGTCGGCGCTCATGGCAGGCTTGATGTGTTCCAGCGAGGCCGTTAGCTTGTCCGCGTCGATCTTGACCTGCAAATCGTCCCAGCTGACGATTGCGGTCGAGCCGTCCCAGCGCGACGAGTGCATCAGCGGGAAGGAGACCATGCCCTGAAGCGGGCTGTCGGCGCCCGGGTTCTCGAATGGCGCCTTCTGCATCGGTTGGATCTCCTTCTCCTTGCCGTCCCAATCCACGAAGACCAGGCCCATCGGATTCTTGTGCGCCAGGAACCCCTTGCCGTCCGGGCGGATCGGCGTGTCGCGGAAGGTGGAGAGGCTCACGTCGAGCATCGTGGAGCTGTTCGTCTTGAGGTCGTAAAAGCCCGTGGCGCCGTCGCTGTAGATAAGCAGCTTGTCCTTCCCGGGAACCCAGAACGCCTGCGCCGCCACCTTGTCGGGGCCGGCCTCGTGCTTCGCCCATTTCATTTTGACATTGGTATTGGCGTCGGAGCGCTGCAACTCCTTGCCGTCGCGGTCGAAGACGATCACTTCCAGGGTGACGTCGGTTCCGTCGTCGTGCCGCAGGGCGACGGCGATCCGTTTGCCGTCGGGGCTGACGGCCGGCCAGGCGAGGCCGGCGCCCTTTTCGACCAGGACACGCGGCGCCTTCTTTTCCAGGTCATAGAGGTACAACCGGTCCTTGTTGGGGCCGCCGGTGTAGACGAAGCCGCTGGAATCAGGCAGCCACGTCGCATTCGGCAGGCAGCCGGCGCAGCAACCCAGCAGGATTGCCGCCAACAGCGTACAGGGGAAATGTGCGCGCATGTGCGTACTCCTTGCGGGCCTTGGGGCTGGGTGAAATGTCCTTGGTAATACTCCCCCAGCGCGGGACGTGTTTCACATTCGCCGCGCCTGCGTCAGCCGAAGACGCGGAAGTGGTACAACGCCCACTCTACCACCAGCAGCACCAACGCCGCCAGCGCTGCCCACGGCCACAGGTCGCTCGGTTGGCCGCGCGTCGGACCCGACGCCAGCACTTGATCGCCGATCTTCACCTCGTCGCGCGGCCGGATGTCGCTCTCGTCGGCGTCGAGCAGGTTCACCGCGAAGCCGCGCCGGCCGCCCTCCCACGTCGCCAGATAAACGCCTATATCTTCTGTATCTTTATACAAAAAGTCCTTGGAAGCACCCGGCTGAACGGTGTGCGAAACTTTTTTCGCCGCGTCCCACACCTTGATCTCCTTGACGCCCGCATCGGCCGGGTCGCCGTCCTTCACAATCACGTCGGGCCGCAGCGTCTTGATCTGGCCGGGTTGTAGGTTTTCCTCGGCCGCCGCGTCGCTGACGTTGCCGAGCTGATACAGCACGTTGCGCAGAAACAGCGGAAAACTCAGCTTCAAGTTCCAGTTCGACGTCCACTGGCCCTTGGCGTTGACCAGCGGAAACGTCTGCACGAGGTCCGTGAACGACCGCCGCGGCAGCGCGAACAGCACCGCCCCCGCGCGCTCCGTCTCCATCAGCTTCGGCACGCGCGCCGGCACGTTCGGGTTCTTATCCGGGTCCAACTCAAAGCGAAAGGCGTCGCTGAAAGCGATCTCGTCCAGGCCCGTCAGGTGCGCCATCAGCGGGTGCTTGCTCGTCGAATTGCGAATTTGCGCCTCTTTCAACTCCGGCATGTCGCCGCGCTTCCAAGGCGGCGGCACGTCGTCGATGTAATAGGCGTTGGCCAGCGGGGTCGCTTCCTCGTTCTCTGGAGCGCAACGGTCGAATATCACTAGATCGAACGCGCCGGCGCGGGCCGGCCGCAGATATTTGGCTTGGTCCTTCAGGTCGGCCGACGTGATATACGAGACAATGGCGACCTTTTGCGTCGCATCCAGGTCAAAGAAGTCGTGCAGGATTTCGTTGCCGTCGGTCACGATCAGCACGCGCGCCTTGCGCACGACGCCGACCACCAGCCAAGCGTCATTATCAAGCGGAAAAGCGTCTTTTAGGTCAATCAGGATGGCGTGTAGCACACGGTTGGAGCCATCGTCGATGTTATTTAGCGCAAAGGTGAGACTACCCTCGCCCGGCGTGCGCGTAGACGTTTCTTTCTTGTCGGCGTCCACCGCGCCGACCGTGAGCGCCTTGAGGCTCAACGGCTTGATATGCGAATCGACGACTTTCAGCTCGCCGTCCTTCCAGTCCATTTCGTCGAGTTTGACCTGCGTTTGCACGTCGGTGTTGCGGAAGTTGAGGACGCGAACGAACACCTGCAAATTGCTGGTCCCTTTGTCGTCGCGGCGGGCGTTGAGGGCGACGATGCCGACGTTGTCGGAGTCGTCGGCGGCGCCGATGCGGTGGTAGTTGATGTCGAGGCTGCCGGCCGCGAAGCCGGCCACGTCAGGAAAACGGCCGTCGGAAAACAGGTGGACCTCGGCAGCGACGCCCTCGGTCGGAACGTAGCTGCGAGCCTTGGTCGGGTCGGCGTTGTCGGGGCGCACGGCCATGTCATCGGTGGAGCGCAACGGATTGGCGAGGCTGTCGGCGAGATTCAGCGCCTCCTCAATGTGCGTGGCCCGCTGGGTTGGTTCGATGTTCTCGACGGCGCGGCGAAGTTTGTCCCGGTCGATGGTGTACGGCTGCCGAATGGAGGCGTTGGAGTTGAACTCGATGACCATGCCCACGTCGCCGTCGCCGTGGGCGCCGATCTCGTGGAGGGCCGCCTTCTTGGCCGCCTCGAGGCGCGTGGCGCCGTCCTCGGCGTCGGCGATGGACATGCTGGCCGAATTATCGACGAGGAGAATGTAGTGCCGGCCTGTACCCTGGCCGGCGTAGACCTGAAACGCCATGACGCCATAAATGAGGAGGAGGACGATGAGCAATTGCATCAGCAGAAGCACGTTGTCGCGCATCCACTGGAAGAGACTGTTGACGTGGAGGTCTTCGATACTTTTTTTCCACAAAAAGGTGCTCGGCACTTGAAGCGGTTTGCGCTTCATCTTAAGGAAGTAGAGTAAAAGGATCAGAAAAGGCGTCAACAGGAGGATGAGGCCGGCCCACCAGGGGATGGGGATGTGGTAGCTGAGGCCGAGGTGTTCGCGCATCCAGCCGTTGACGGCGGTTTCCTTGCCGAGCAGGCTGAGGGCGAGGAAGATCATGCCGGGCACGGCCAGCAGCAGCATGAAACTGAGCAGCAGCGGGAACCAAACGCCCTTGCGGACGGCCTGCGGCGTGAACAGCGGAGCGGGGCGGCGCGGCGGCATGGCGGTCTCTCCTTAACGAACCAACCCGCGTTGGCGCAGGTACGTCAACACCAGCCGGTCGAACGGAACCTGATTGCTGGTGAACAAACACGACACGCCGCGGCGTGTGCAGAACGCATGAAACGCCGCGCGGTAAGCGTCAAGGTTCTGCTTGTAGCGCTTCAGCAGTGCGGCGCTCACCGTAACTTCGGCCGTGTCATCGTCCTCCACGTCGGTCAGGCGCAAGTCGCCGGTCACGTCCGGCTCGATTTCTTCTTGAGACAGAATCTGGATCGCGTATACGTCCATCTGACGGGCGATCAAATATCGCAACGCTTCCTCGTAGCCGCCTTTGTCCATGAAGTCGCTGAGGACGACCACAATGCCTTTGCCGCTGCTCTTGAGGCTGAAAGTACGCAGCGATTGGGCCAAATCGCTCGACCCGGTCGGTTCGAGTTTGCCGAGGAAGTCGAACACGCGCCAAAGGCTGCGGCGACCGCGCGCGGCGGGCATGGATTGCGTCAGGCGATTGTTGAACGCCTCGATGACGACGCGATCCAGGTTGACCAGGCCGATGAAAGCGAGGGCCGCGGCGACCTGCTTAGCGTAGTGCAGCTTGGTGGGCGAACCGAAGTCCATTGACAGGCTGTTGTCGATGAGGATGTAGAAATGAAGGTCTTCCTCCTCCATGAAGAGGCGAATGAAGAGACGGTCGAGGCGGGCGTAAAGGTTCCAGTCGAGAAAGCGAAGGTCGTCGCCGACGACGTAGTTTTTGTAGTCGGCAAACTCAACGCTTTGGCCCTTTTTCTTACTGCGCCGCTCGCCCTTCATACGGCCCATGAAGATCTTGCGCGACACCAACTCCAGCTGTTCGAGCTTGGTCAGGAATTTCGGGTCCAACAGGGGTTCCGATTGTGTTTCGGCCATGGGGTCTGTTACCATGCGCAGGGAAGGAACTCGAAGCCATTGATCGCAAATGTCCAGGAAACGCAAGGACGCTCTTGGTATACTCGTGGGCCTGGCCGCCCAAGTGGAGCGGCACGTATCGCGGGTTCTCTCCAGCCTCGGTCATTCGTCTCGCAACAAGTGGAGAGGCGAATCCCTCGGCTGGTTGCTTCAAATGGAGGATCTATTACCCCATGTCGGCAAAAAAACCGCAGCGGAATGGCAAACACGCATCGACGGGTGGCGCTCCGCCATCGAAGGAACTCAGAATGGCGAGTAAGGATCTTCAGAAACTCCTTGCTTCCGTTTACAACCGGCTTCAGCGGCTGGACGACCGCGCCGCCAACGCGGAGGCCAGGCAGGATTTCATATTCCATATGACCGACTGGCTCTACAACCTCGACTATCTCACGGCGATCTACGACCACCCGGAACAATGGAACCCCAACGAAGCGGGGCGGGAAATCGCCGGGTTCTTGTATCACGTCATCCCCCACCTCAAGGCCGCCGGCCGACTCCTGCTGGACAAGATTCCCGACGCCTTTGAGCCGACGCAGACCGCGCCTTGACCTGTCCGGTTACGGTCGTACCGCCATCGGCCCTTCCGCCGACCGCGCCAAGGGCAGGTCTGCCTTTTCCTTGACCTCTTTCAAGATGTTTTGCAGCACTGCGTCGGCCGGGATGTTTTCCGCTTGCGCCTCGAAGTTCAGCATGAGCCGATGGCGCAGGGCAGGCAAGTACACCTTGCGCACGTCCTCGAAGCTGACGTTGTAGCGCCCCTCCAACAGAGCGCGCACCTTGGCGGCCAGCACCATCGCCTGGGCGCCGCGCGGACTGGCGCCGCAGCGGATAAACTTGTTCGTCTCCGCCGCCGCGAACTCGCCGCCGGGATGCGTGGCCAGCACGAGCCGGATGGCGTAGTCCTGCACCGGCTGCGCGATCAGCACCTCGCGGATCAGCTGCTGCCACTGCTGAATCTCGCCTCCATCCATTACCTTTTCGGCCTTCGGCCATTCACCGCGTGTGGTCCGGTCGAGGATCGTCGCCATTTCCTCGCGGGTGGAGTAATTGACGATGAGCTTAAAGAAGAAGCGATCGAGTTGGGCTTCCGGCAGCGGGTAGGTGCCTTCTTGCTCGATGGGATTCTGCGTCGCCATGACGAGGAACGGCTCCTGCAAGCGGTGGATGACGCCGCCGACCGTAACGCTGTGCTCCTGCATCGCTTCCAGTAGGGCCGACTGCGTTTTCGGCGTGGCCCGATTGATCTCGTCGGCCAATACGATTTGCGAAAAAATCGGTCCCGATTGGAAGCTGAACACGCGCTGGCCGGAGGCGTCTTCGTTGATGATGTTGGTGCCGATGATGTCAGACGGCATCAGATCGGGCGTGAACTGGACGCGGTTAAATTTCAGGTTGAGTACCTCGCTGAGCGTGCGCACCAACAGCGTTTTGCCCAGACCGGGTACGCCTTCCAGCAGGGCGTGGCCGCCGCAGAACAGGCACGTCAGAATGCCGTGAACGATTTCGGAATGGCCGACGATGACCTTGCCGATTTCGCGATGGAGTTCGCCGTAAGCCAGGCGGAAATCGCCGGCCCGCTGTTGCATGGGAATTGCGGAAGACATAGAAGATTCCTGGACTATTCTAATAGAGATACCACGTCCTCGTTCCCACGCTCTGCGTGGGAACGCACGTCCGGACGCTCTGCGTCCCGTCCTCTGAGAACACCAGACGCGACGCAGAGCGTCGCCCCCTTGCATTCCCACGCAGAGCGTGGGAACGAGAACGTATGGGCAGACGTCATTCCTTCGGCTTATCCTTATCCTCGCCGCGCCCCCGCCGTTTCGCCCGCAGCAGGGCTTCGCCGTAGTCGCCGGCCGGCGCCTCCGGCGCCGGCGCGTCGGGCCGCGAAATGGCAGGCCGCACGCCGGGCGCTGGCACCGGCCCCGCGGCGTCGGCGCCGGCCGGAGCGCTGCCGAGACTTCCCGTCGCCTCGAACCGCTGACCCGCCCTCTCAAGCGCTTGAGTCGCCGCCGTTTGCGCCTTACGGTTCTGCAACCGCTCCAACACTTCCGGTTTGTCCGGCGGCAGTGGGATGCCGCGCACGCGCGCCCACATGCGCCAGGCGAAAGCGCCGGTTTTCTCCGAGTCCACCGACAGGCGCCGCACCGCCACGTCCGCGAACAACAATACTCCGGCGAGGAACAGCAGCCATTGCCACACCGGCTGTTTGCTCTTATCGACCTGGCCGGCCGGCCGGAACACTTCGCCGCTCGTCGCCGCTTTCTTCAAATCGATTTCATCGTCGGCGTAAGACTTGCCGCCCGTGGTTTCGCGGAGATTCTCCAATAACGCCGTATTCGTTTCCAGCTCCGAAAACTCCGGGGAATACGGCAGCGTCACACCGGCGCGCACGCTGTCCACGCCCTCCTCGGCATCGACCTCCTTGCCGTCTTTATTTGTAACCTTCACCACGCGCACCGCCTGGGCGTTGACGAAATACGAGCCGGATTCCTCCGCTTCCACCGTCGCCTCGTAACGGCCGCTGTTGGTCTGCACGAAACGAAGCTCGCGCTTCTTGCCGCCCTCCTCACCGCCGCCGGGGTTCGGCGTCGTGATGCCGCCGCGCAGCGTCAGGCCCACGTCCGGGTCGCCGTTCTCCAGGCGCGCGTCCACCGTGACGTGGATCTTACCGTCGCGGTATTCGGTAATCATCTGCATCCGCGAGCTTTCCGTTGGCCGCAACGACCAGTCCACGACCTGTTCCCAGAACTTGTCGTAGATGGCGCCCTTTTCCGCCCAATCGCGCGACCAATTCTCCGGCTTACCCGCGTCGCTCGTGAACGCCACCGCTTTGCCTAGACCATAATGCCAGTAAGCCAGCAGCGGAAAATCCTCATCGGCGAACTTCGGCGTGCGGATGGGAATCTCGACCAGGGCCGACGGTTTCGGCGTCGTGCGGACGTAACCCTTCAAATGCGGCACCACATCCGGCAAGCCTTCCGTCGGGCCGCTGCGGAACTGCACGATCGGCGGGAAGTCGCGGCGCTCGATGAACGACTGGCTGACGAGGCGCGATTCCTTGACGTAGATGGCCGGCAACTGGTTGGGGTTTTTCACGTTGTAGAACCTGCCGCCTGTGGCGTCGGAGATCGCTTTCATCTGTTTATCTTGCGGGGCGCCGTGCGTGGCCACGCCGACGGTCGTTACCGTGATATGGTCCTTCTTCATCGGCGGCAGCAGCGCCGCGGTGTAGCCGGGGTCGCCGTCGCTAATGATGATGACGTGCTTGGTCGCCAGCCTTTTATCCGGATCGTTGTCGTTCCGATTTAACGCAGTGTGCGCCATTGTGAGGGCGTGGTCGAAGGTCGGCATGTCGCCGGGCGTCAGCTTGTCCAGCAGGGCCAGTAGCTTCGCGCGGTTTTCGCCGATTTCCTGAAGCGGGATGTGCCATTGCTCCTGGCCGTCGATGACGCCGATCTCGTCGGCCGGCCCCAGACGCTGAATGGCGAGTTTAGCGATCCTTTTTTCCCAAACGTTGCCGTCCATCATCTCGCAGCCGTGCATGATGAGTACCAGGCCGCCCTTGCCTTGCACCTTGAGCGACTTGATCTCGGAATCGACCGGCAGCGCCTTTTCGACGGGCGTGTCCTGCCAGCCGCCGGCGCCAAAACTGTCGGGGCCGCCGATCATGATGAGGCCGCAGCCCTGGTCCTGGGTATTGCTGCGCAACATCTTTTGCTGGTCGTCGCTCACCTGGTCCTCGGCGACGTTGGCCAGGATCACGCAGTCGAAATTGCTCAAAAAGACGGCCAGCTTGTCGTTGTCCTTGTAATTGTCGAGTATGCTAACCGGCTTGGCGACGATCTTGAACTTGGACTTGCCGGCGGCGAGCAGCGTGTCCACCAAATGCTGTTGTTGGCCCTCCTTGCCCTCCAGGATAAGTACCTTGCGCTGACCGCGCGCGACGACGTGGGCCGACGCCTTGTTGTTCTGCGGCCGGTCGCCCGGCGGTCGGCCATCGTGACGAATGCCGTCCGTATCTTCGTACCATTCCGGCTGAAACTCCGCTTCGTAGGTATAGGACCGCTGCTCGTCAGTCAAAGGCCGGTCGAACGAAAACGGGTTTAAGCCATATTGCAGCTCCACTTCGCGCGCTTTACCGATCTGCGCGACCTCGCCTTCGGTGATCTGCTTGAGCGTGAGCTTGCCGCCGACGCGGTGACGGTTGTAACTGCGGACGAGGACGCGGATCGGCACGCGCGAACCTTGCTCCACAATCGACGGCGCCTGAACACGCTCGATCAACACCTCCTCTTCGTTGCGCTGCCCGGCCCCGAGCGGGACCACGTCGATTTGCACGTTCAGCGACTTGGCCAATCGCGCTTGTTCCTCGGCGTTGCCGAGATTTTCGTTGCCGTCGCTGATGAGGACCATGCGTTTGCCGGTGTCCTCGGGGAACGACGCGAGGGCCATTTTGATAGCGGTGCCGATGTTGGTGTAATTGCCGTCGCGCGCCGGCGGCAGCGCGGTGAGCTTGAAGCGCGGCGCGTCGCTGGGCGGCAGTTCCAGACGCGGCTGCTTGCCGAACACGATCAATCCGGCGCGGTCGCGGGCATGGCCGGCCCCGCGCTCCTCGACGGTGTTGTTGATGAATCGTTTGACGCGCTCGGCCCGCCGGTCCACAAGCCCGCTGGCGCCGGGTTCCTCGCCGTAGTCCTCCGGCACACTCAGCGATCGGTCAAGGAGGAAGAGGACGGTGACATGCTCGCCGGCTTGTTTCAGCCGCGGCTCGGCTAAAGACACGGCCAATAGGATGATGCCGACGGTGCGCAAAGTCGCGGCGATCCAGGGCCGAACCGACTCCATGCGCGACAGCGGGCGCCAGGCGATCAGCACAGCGACCGGCGCTAGCAGCAGCAATAACAGCCACCAGGGACGAACAAACTCCACGGTAGCCAGGGTCCAAAAGGCGTCGGACAATTTCTCTTGCGTCGCGTCAAGCGCCAGCGCGCCGAGGCCGAGAAGGCCGATCCCCGCGACGATCCACGCCGCCCACTTCGACCACGCCCCGGTCAGCAACAACAGCAGAGCCATGCCGAACAGCGCGACCGCCGCTACGCCGACGATCCAGAGGCTCCACGAAGGGACTAGCGGCGCGACCGCGCCGACGCCGGCCAGCGCGCCGCCGCCGCACGCGAAGGCGACGGCCTTGAACCTGCCGCCGAGCCGCCGCCGCCGCAACAGCGCGACGACGAACGCGACCAGGGCCGTGCCGATGAAGCCGAACGCCAGCCAATGGTCAGCGAGAGCATCGAGGGCGGTCTTCATGGCTCCTCTCCGGGCGCTTCCGGGCGCTTACCAGTAGTTTCACAAAGTAC
>DHJA01000297.1:29004-30034 GCA_002404095.1 Planctomycetaceae bacterium UBA4732
CCTCACGCGGAGCGTGAGGAGTACTTTGTGAAGGCACTGTTACGCAACCCGGCTCACCAAGGCGCCACGCGCTGTACCCGATGATTTTCGGTATCGACGATGTGAATACTCCCTCGACTATCGACGGCCAGCGCCCACGGCCGATTCAGCCTCCCCGGCTCGCGGCCGGGGCCGCCCCAACAGCCGCGCGGCTCGCCCTTGGCCGTAAACTTCTGCACGCGGTCGTTGCCAAACTCCACGACGTACAGGTCGCCCGCCTTGTCGAACGCCAGATCGTAGGGGTATTTCAGTTGCCCCGGCGCCGATCCGGGTTGTCCCCAAACGCGCACCAGTTCACCGTCGCGCGTGAATACCTGGATGCGGTCGTTGACGGCGTCGGCCACATAAAGGTTGCCGTCCTTCGGTCCCAGCGCCAGGGCGCGGATGCGCGAGAATTGGCCCGGCTCCGCGCCCTCGCCGCCCCAACACTTAACGAACTTGCCAGCGGGATCGAGCTTGGTGATACGGTGGTTCTCGCCGAACTCGCCGACGTAGTAGTTGCGGTCGGCGTCCTGAACCACGTCGCTGACGTAGCCGAGTTGTCCCGGTTCACTGCCGCCTTCGCCGCCGAGGACGCGCAGCTCCTTACCTTCGGGCGAATAAATACGGATACAATGATAATGAGAATCGCTACATATTAAATTATTGTCGCGGTCGATGCTGAGACCGCTGGGCCGGCCGTTGCGGTAGTCCGGCGTACTCCACGTTTTGCCGAGATAGGCGCCGTCGCGGTCGTAGACTTGAATGCGGGCCGTGAAATCGACGATGTAAAGTCGGTCGTGGGCGTCGATGGCGATGGCGCGCGGCCGCGCCAGGTCGCCGTCCTGGACGCCGTGCTTGCCCCAGACCAGTTCCGGCTGGGCGGGGTCGGCGAAGCAACCGGCGAAGACGAGCGGAAGCACGGCCAGTAATGCTACAGTTACGCGGTTCATTGTGGATGTAGGCTATCACGCCATCGCCCGAACTACTAGCCCTGAGCGCAAGCGAGGGG
>DHJA01000297.1:30148-34642 GCA_002404095.1 Planctomycetaceae bacterium UBA4732
TTCGTGGGTAGGGGCGGGGTTTCCCCGCCCTTTTGGAAAGAATTAGTCTCCGGCGGAGACGTGCAGTTCGGGGAAAACGTCGGCGGACAAGCCGGCGTCGCGGATTTGTTCCGTCAGCTTCTTGACGGCCGCAAAGCGATAATTGGCCACCTGCTGCTCGGTAATGCCAAGACAAGCGGCCACGTCCCGGTTAGCCCAGCCCGCAACCCACAATAATTCCAACACCTTGAGGCGGACGTAATCCTCGCGCTCCTGGAGGCCGCGCAACAGTTGGCCTAGAGCGCGCGTCAGGGCCGCGGTTTCCAACTCCAGGCGTTCTTCCTTGCGGGCGCAGCTTGAGGCGGTCGGGTTATGGTCCAGCTGCTGGTTGAGAAGATCGCCGCCCTCAGACAGGGAGCGGAGCGGGTGCCGCCCGTTGCGGCGTAGGTGGTCGGTCAGCTTGTGCGAGGCGATGGTGAAGAGATACGTCTGTAGTTCACGGCGGTCGTCGAAGTTAGGCAGGCTGTTGAGGAAGCCAACGAAGGTTTCTTGCACCACGTCTTCGCTGGCGGAGCGGTCGCGGATGCGGCGCTGGACGAAGGCCAGCAGCCGGCCCTCATAACGGGCGATGAGGGCGTCCCAGGCGCGCGGATCGCCCTGACGGATCTGCTGAATGAGCAGGCGGTCGCTTTCGGAGGGCATGGCACGAGTCGCCGGGCGCGGGAATGGGGGCGCTTACGCTAGGGATAGCGTAACAATTCGGGGCGCCTTACGCCAGCAGCGCCTTGAGTATCTTCGGCTCGAACACATCGGTGAGCCGTTCATCGCGGCCGTTGTGCCGGTAAACGATCTTGCTATGATCCAGGCCCATTTGATGCAACATCGTCGCGTGCAAATCGGCCGTGCTACAGCGATCCGTCACCGCCCGATAGCCGAAGTCGTCCGTCGCGCCGTACACTTGGCCGCCCTTGACGCCGCCGCCAGCCAGCCAGACGCTGAAGCCGTAGGGGTGATGATCGCGACCGTCTTTGCCCTGGGCGCCGGGCGTCCGGCCGAACTCGCCGCCCCAAAACACGAGCGTTGTTTCCAACAGACCGCGCTGCTTCAGGTCCGTAAGCAATCCGGCAATAGGTAAATCGGTCTGGTCGCAGCAGCCGCGCGTCTGGGCGGCGGCGTTGGTGTGCGCGTCCCACGGCTGGCCGGACATGAAGATTTGCACGAAGCGCACGCCGCGCTCCACCAACCGCCGGGCCATCAGGCAACGGGCGCCGTAGGGCCGCGTCGTCGGGTTGTCGAAACCGTAAAGTTGCTGGATCGGAGTTGTCTCTCTTGACACATCCAAGGCGTCCGTCGCCGCCAGCTGCATCCGGGCGGCCAGCTCGAAGCCGGAGATGCGGGCGTCCAATTCCAGCTCGCCGGGGTGGCGCGCCTTATGGTCGGCGTTGAGGTCGGACAGCAATTGCAGCCGGCCTTGTTCCACGTCGGCGGAGCGCGGCGCCTTGGCTCTGAGGTTCAGCACTGGCACGCCTTCCGAGCGGAACGGCGTCCCCTGGTAGACCGGCGGCAGCCAACCGCTCGACCAGTTGCGGATGCCGTCCACCGGCAGGCCGCGCGGGTCGGGCAATACGATGTACGCCGGTAGGTTTTGATTGAGCGTGCCCAGCGCGTAGGCCGCCCAGGCGCCCAGGGTTGGCCGCCCGGCCACGGTCAGGCCGGTGTGCATCATCCACAACGCCTGTTCGTGATTGCGATGGCCCGTGTACATCGAGCGGATGACGGCGATGTCGTCGGCGTGGGCGGCGGTGTGCGGCAGCGTTTCCGCGAATTCCAGGCCGGACTCGCCGTATTTGTTGAACTTGTAAGGGCATTTAAGGAGGTTGCCGGTGATCTTTTCGTCGTCGGCCGCCTCGGTGGGCGCCGGCTTGCCGTCGTACTTCGCCAATATCGGCTTGGGGTCGAGCAGATCGACGTGACTGGGTCCGCCGTGCATGAACAGCTGGATGACGGCCTTCGCTTTGGCGGGGAAGTGCGGCGACTTCGGCAGAAGGTCGGCAACCGGCGCCGTATCGCCGGCGCGGGCAAAGTCGCCGAGCAGGGCGGACAGCGCTAGACCCCCGAAGCCGCCGCCGAGGCGGGCGAGAACTTCACGGCGCGTGACCGGGGAAAGCGGGAACATGGTGCGGCTCCTTCGGTTCTTAACGGTCTTTTTTCTTCGCGGGCGCATCACGGTAGACGGCGTGACAACTCAGGCAGGCGGCGTCCATCCGCTTATGCGCTTCCTCCGCGGCCGGCGCCGAAAAGGCTTTTGCCTTCGTGACGCGCAGCACGTCCTCGAACTGTTGGGCCTTATCCAGCGCATCGGCCAGCTTCGCGCGGAAGTCCTCCGGTCGCTCGGCGGTTTTCGGCAGACGTTGCAGCTCCTTAAAGTGTTCGACCAACTGCAACGCCTCATGCGGCGGATCGAGGTCCGGCTTGTCCTTCGGCGCCTTCCACTCGGCCTTGCGAATCGCTTGGAGATCCTCGAACGTCGCGTTCACATGGACCATAAAGTCCGTCAACCCTGGCGGCGGCGCCGATTCCAAGAACACGCCGGAAACTTCGTCAAGCTCTTTCGTCGTTGGCCGTTTCAACTCCTTGGGAGCGGCCCAAAGGTTGATATAATGCGGGTCGAATCCTGCTAATGTCATGCCTTCCAGCGCTTGATCGACCGTACAGTGATCGTCAAGAAAGAGGTGGGCGACGGCGGCCGCGGTCGGCCCGCGCATCGTCCCCTTGTGACAATGGATATAAACCGGCCCTGGCAGATCGCGCACCGCTTTAGCCACTCGCAAAGCCTGTTCGCGCGTCATGCCGTCGTATCCCATCGGCAGGTGGACGTACCGGATGCCGTGCTTATGGGCGTCTTCCAGGTCGGGCCGAGCGCCGTCCACCGAGATCACCGTTGTAACGCCGAGTTTCTCTAATGACGCGAAGCCGGCGTCACCTTGCGGCATGGCGCCTTGGTAGATGTGGTCGGACAGCCGAATCAGGTTCGGTACGCCCGCGGCATCGACCTTCGCAGGGGCGTCCGCGGGCGCGTCGGCCGCCAAGAGGGCCAAGGCGGCGAGAACAGATAGCAGACTTTTCAGGTACATGATATAGCCCTCGCTCCCCTGGTGAATGTACTCATGAACCCGGGGTACACCGACCCGACGCGCCTTTCCGTTTAATCCGCTTCTTCCGCCAGCCGCACCGCGTCGCCTGTCTGCAAGCCTTGGCCGTTTTTCGTGATGAACAGAGTCTCTTCGATCTTACCCGCCCATTTACCTTCCGGGTCTTTCAACTGGAGAATCGCGACCTGATGCAGTACACGATCGTGAACGCCGACGATGGCGGTCAGCCGGCGAACCGTGCCGACCGTCTGTTCCTCTTTGCCGTCGGCGCTCTTCACGGTCTTGACGTCCTCCACGATCTCAACGCTCGGCGGATCTTGGTCCTCCAGTAAGGCGGTTTCGGGCAAAGCCAGATAGTCCTTGCCCGGCAGCGTCAGCACACGGACGCGCTGCACGACGTTGCCGCGTAAGTGCGCTTCCTTGTTGGGAAAACGCACTTTCACCGCGAAGCAACCCGTCTCCGGCTCGGCTTGGGGCGCGATGAAGACGACGCGGCCTGGCGCGTCGGCCGTCCGCACTTCGTCGGCTTTTTCATCCAGTCCGCCGGCCCCCGCGTTCTGGTCCAGCTTGAGGCCGACGGCCACCCGCTGCGATACGAAACTCAAAACGTCGATCTGGTCTTCGAGATCGACGACGACGGCGATTTCCGCGCCAATTGCTAGCGTCTGGCCGAGCGCCACCTGGACGCGGCCGAGCCGGCCCTTGCGCGGCGTGGTCAGCTTATACAGCTGGAGCTGTTTGTTTCCCGCGTCAACAGTCTTGGCGGCTTGGTTCAACTTTAGTTCCGCGGAGGCTAGATCGGAGCGGGCCTTCGTCTCGGCGCCTTGCCTCGTTTTCATTTCGATGACGGTCGCCAGCGCGGGCTCATTCCGTTTCAAGGTCTCATAAGCCGTGAGTTGGTCGGACGCGAGGCTTAGGGCGATCTGGGCCTGTGCCTTATCCTGCTTGGCGGTTTGCACGGCCGATTCCGCGTTGCTCACATTGAGGCGGCCTAGGTAGTCGTCCAGTTTGGCGATCACCTCCCCGAATGTCACTTCGTCGCCCTCGTGAATGGGTTCGCCGGCGGCGTTTTCCAACAGAGAGACAACGCGCCCTTCGATGGGGGCGGTGATATGGACGATGCACTCCGGCGGCGGTTGGGTGGTTCCGACGAGTTCCGTCCATTGTTCGAGGACGACGCTACTGGCCGGCTCCCATTTGACCGGAGCGGCCGGCGTCGTCTCTGGCTTCGGAGGCTGGGTGCAACCCGCCAGCAAGGCGGTGAGCAATCCAGACGCCAGGATGAAACGAGAGAGACGGCGAGAATAAGACGGCGTCATGGGGATGTCTCAAGGGTGCATCATGGTGGGCCGCTCGCTCCGCG
>DHJA01000297.1:34779-53902 GCA_002404095.1 Planctomycetaceae bacterium UBA4732
CCCCCCACCATGAATCTTAGGGAGCGGGGCACGGCCCGACAGCCGTCGCGGGATCACCAAGGGCGGCGGCCAGATCGGCGACAGCCTGACGGACCTCGAATTGAGCGTCGAGAAGGCCGTCGTGAGCCTTAATCGCCTTCCGCTGCACGTCCAGGATTTGCAAGGCGCCCACGGTCGGGTCGCCAATATCAAACAACAACTGGACGTCCTTCAGGTTCGTGTCCAGATTCGGCAGCACGTCGCGGGTATACGTTTCGGCCCAGGCCCGCGCCTGCGCCAGCCGCGTCAGGGCTGCCTCGATTTGCTGGTCGATCTGCACGTCCACCTGGCGAAGATCGAGCGCGGCGCGGGCCTTCTCCGCCTGGCGCTGCAACACGAGACCGCGATGGGCGTTTAGCACCGGCAGCGGCATACTGACCATGGCGCCGACGTTATTGATACTGGAATTATCAAATTCATAGGTGGGGCCGGCGGTCACATTGCCGTAGCGGTTGGCGACCTCCAAACGCAGCAGGGCGTCGGCCTCGGCGATGGCGACCTCCCGGGCGTGGCGATCCGGCCGGTGTTCGCGAGCCGTTTCCGCCAGCGCGGGCGCCAAACCAGGCGGCAGCGGCGGCGCGATCAGGTCTCCTTGCAAGTCAAACGCCCCGCCGCCTACGACGCCGAGGGCGGAGCGAAGATCATTCCACGCCGTTGCCAAGGCAGTCCGGCTTTGGCCGAGTTGGGCGCGGGCGTCATCAAGCTCGCTGCGCAGGATGATGAGATCGGCGGGCTTCTGTTTACCCGCGTCGACCAAATTCTGGGTCTTCCCGACCGTTTTCCGGTCCAGTTCAATGGTATCAAGGACAAGTTGATTCTTTTGAAAGCGATACACGACGGCGTCGAAGGCGCGGATAGTGCGCACCGCCAACGTCGTTTCCTGGGCGGCGATTTCCCAATCGGTGCGCGTTAGAACGGCGCTGGCGGCGGCCTTGCGGAACTTGCCTTGGCCGCGGAGTTCCAATTCCAACAACACGGTGGTCTCGAAGGGCGTCCGATTCGTCGTGCCGGCCGACGCGGGGAAGGCGGAGCGCACGCGGTTTTCCCAAAGGGGATTGAACGGATAAGCGCGGGCGATGACCACGCCAGCGGCGGCGATGCCATGCTGTTGGCGCATCGCGGCGATCTCGGGATTCTGCTGAAGCGCCAGGCGAATGGCGCCATTTAGGGAAAGGGGGGCAGTTGCGAGGACCGGGGCGGGTAGTTCCGTCGGGGCGGGCGGCGCGGCCGCGACGGTCCAGGCCGCCGTTAGAGTGGCGACGAAACCGGCGATCCATACGGCGACCTGGAGCGGCGATTTACGGTAAACCTTGGTTGTCGCCATGATCCATTGATCTCTTTCGGTTTCCCACCAGACCCGACAGAAGACGGCTCAGAAGGTGCGCGATCTTTCCACGCGCGACGATTCGGTCACTTGTATGTTATCGGCCGAGTTTGGCGCGGGCGTCAACTTAAAGGGGATTTTATCGAATGAAAACACCGGCTCACGGATTTTCGGTAGAGTTGCCGGGCCGAAAGGGACGATAGGGGTCACTTCTTCATCATAAGCTCATACGTCGGCGTGATGTCATTTTCCGTTAGGTGATTGTCATTGTTGGCCGTCAGGCCAGGGAAGGACATACATCTCAAGATTGCCCGGTCGCCGACAACATGATAATCGAAGGCTCTGCCGGTCACAGGATCGAGCGGTACGGGCACGTCCTTGATTTCCTCCAACGATGGGGGCAATTTGCCATCATGGCCGGCGGCGTAGAGGCGCACCGCTTCGACGCAGCGGAGGGCGGCGATGCGTCGGTCGATACAGGCACGGAAGGGATATATGTGGGTCACGCCAAGCAAAAATAAGTTGGGCAGCGGAATGACCGGCGCGTCCTTACCCTCTACCAACTCATTGACCCGTTTCGTCGCTTCTTCTATCCGTAAGCGCCCCTCGTTGTAAGGAAGAGTTTCCAGCTTCAAATACTCGTCAAGGATTTGATCGTAGTATCGGAGTCCAACCAACAGACCGACTTGGAAGTCCGGCATGGCATCGACCAATTCTTTCGGTCGGCCCTGGTCGATGAGGATCTTCTTCGCGGCCTCGTGTTGTGGCGCTAGGTCGAGGGCCAGCCGCTCCTTGGTCGTGGCTCGCAGCAAGTCACTGTTCTGATCTCCCAGAAACTGAAGTGCCTTTTCGACCTGTTCCGGCGTGAACGGCTTGGCGTTGAGGTCGGCGGCCGCTTCGGCCATGCCGGGAAACGTCCCATAGACGCCGACTCTCTCGCCCTGCAGCGCCTTGCGCAAGTCGATGAACGGCCGCGGCAGGTCGGTCAGAGACCAATATAGGCTGGGGGCGTTCGGCTGCTGGATGAACTCTTCCAACCGTGTTTCCATAAGCGATGTGCAGGCCGTGCCGACCAACGCGCTATCGAGCCTCGGTTTCTCGGCGAGGGATCGAGCCGCGGCGAAGCCTGTTTGTAGCGTTCGCGCCGCCTTGCCCGGTTGCCCCTCCGCCACTTCAAATCGAGTACGCAAGGAAAGTAGTGTGACAATTGCGTACATTCCCGCGTCGTCGCACGATAACACTTCGCTGTCCAACACGGCGGAGCCTTTCTTACGAAGCTCCTTGGTCAGCCCCCAATCGCATTGCTCGCTACGGGCGCCGGCCTCGACTTCCCGAAACGTCGTCACGCACTTCTTGAGGTACTTGCCCACATCCGCACGAGGAAATTCCTTCAGCGGCACGGTCAGCCATTCCTCTATGTCGGCAAACCAGTCGTCCTCCGGCCGCACGTCTTTCATCAAATTTTTGACGGCCCGGCGGTAATGCGTGACGGCGTTGCCGGGGATCGTGTCGCGCAACTCCGGCAGTAACGGATATTTCAGGGCCGGCGCCGGCGCCGCCGCCGGGTGCAGAACGAGGGGGATGGGATGAACATCGCCCTCGGCCGCGACGATCGCGGCCGCGACAAGGACGATAATAAAGACCGTAACAGTGCGCATTGGTCAGCGGCCTCCGGAAGGAGTTTCGGCGTTCGGCTTCAGGATCAGTTCAAACGTCGGCGTGTCATAGTTGGCGGGGGCGGGCGAGGGAAAGGGCGCGCAGGTGAGGAAAACCCGGTCGCCGACGAGCCGATAGTTGAACGGCTTGTTGTTCACCGGGTCCAGAGGCAGGGGCGCGTCCTTGATCTCATCCAGTGAGGTCGGCGGCTTGCCGCCGTGGGCGGCGGCGTAGAGGCGCACCGCCTCGACGCAGCGCAGGGCGGCGATCTGGCGGTCGATGCGCGTGCGGGTGGTGAACACCTTTTTCACCTGGCAGAACAACACCCTGGCGACCGGAATGGCCGGCCCGTCCTTGGCTTCCATAATCTCTTTCTGGCGCGCCTCCGCCTTGGCGAAGGCCGGTTTTGCTTCCCAGAAGGGGAGGCTTTGGCATTTCAGATTTTCGTCGAAGACCTGATCGTATTGCTCCATCGCGACCAGCAGCCCGACCTGGATGTGCGGCATGGCGTCCACTAGCTCCTTCGGCCGGCCCTGGTCGATGAGCATTTTCTTGGCGGCCTCGTGCCGCGCCGGCAGCCGGAACAGTATTTCCGCCTCGTCCTTCACTTTCAGAATCGCGTTTTCCTGGTTGTCGAACGTCCGAAACATGGCAACGACTTTTTCAACCTGATCGGGGGTCCACGGCTTGGCGTTGAGGTCGGCCGTCGCCTCGATCAGGCCCGGAAAGCTGCCGTAGGCCATGATTCGTTCGCCCTGCAACGGCTTACGCAGGTCAATGAACGGACGCGGCAGATCGGTGAGCGACCAGTACAAGTTGGGCGCGTCCGGCTGTTGGATGAACTCTTCCAGCCGTTTTTCCACGATCATGGAAACGACGACGCCGACGAGGGCGCTGATGAGCGTGGGCGATTCGGCGAGGTGGCGGGACATGGCGAAGCCGGTCTGCATCGCCCGGATCGCCCGGTCAAACCGCCCTTCCGCAATCTCAAAACGGATGCGCAGCTGGAGTATGGCGGCGATCTCGCGCATATGTTGCACGTCGGGGAGCAGGGTGGCGACGCCTTTCTTCCGCATCTCCTCGGTCAGCCCCCAGTCGCAGTTCTCACTGCGGGCGCCGGCGTCCACCTCCTGAAACGTCGTTTCGCACTGCTTGAGAAACTTGGCCGTTTCCTCGCGGGGGAAGTCTTTCAACGAAACGGCCATCCATTGCTCGATGGCGGGATACCAATCGCGCGACGGCGGAGCGTCCTGCTTCATGTTCTTGAACGCCTGGCGGTAGTGCGTCACGGCGTTGCCGGGGATCGTGTCGCGTAGTTCCGGCAACAAGGGGTATTTCAGAGCCGGCATCGGCGATGCGGCTGGGTGTAGAATGAGGGGAATGGAATGAACGGTGCCCTCGGCGGCGGGCGCGGCAGCCAGGAAGAGCAGACAAAGGGTCGGAAGAACGCGCGTCATTGTTTGTCCCTTTCTGAGGAGTCGGACTTGTTATTGAAACAACTTCAGCAATCGTGCGATATTTTCTCTCCAATGAGGCGCTTGTAAGCGAGCCTCGTCGTTCACACCCATACCGACCAGCGCCCCGTCGCCTTCATTCACCAGTCCCTTCGCGTCGGGCAACGCCGGTATCGCCCGGTCCAGCGCCGCCAAGAACGCCTTCGCTTCCTTCACGGCCGCGATGTGCTTGCCGTCGCGTTCAGCTTTCTGGATCGCATTATTCAGCGCAATCAGATAGGCGTAATCTGTAATCCCTTCACTCACATCGAGGAACTTTGATTGGAAGAGCATTCCGCCAGGGTAATCGGCCGGCGGCGCATAGGGGGCGAAGCCGTGGACGGCTGTGAAGGGATTGTACCATTCCCGGCCGGGATAGCCGCCGTGGGCCGCATCTTCCGGCCAGCAGAAGTGCCACTCCCAACGACCTTCCGATCGCGCCCGCCAGTTGTAGAAGCCCCATGAAAACCGATCCATGCCGGTGTTGTACAGCCAGAGCGTCTTGCCCTTCTCGTGCGTCCGCGCGATCAAGCCGGCCGATTCCTTCCAGGCGTGCGTCGCTAGAATGTCCACGTGATCGGCCAGGATCGTGTAGTCTTTACCACTTCCCGTATCGCTCATGGGCGTGATGAACGACGTGACTCCCGCTTCGCGCATCATGTCGGCGTAGGTGATCGAGTCGGCGAGATTGCGGTTCCACGGGTTCGGGTTCTCACGCGGCTCGTCCGTCACCTCCAGAGCGACCGGCAGGCCGCTCTTGCGGATGTAGTCGCGCTCCTGACGCATGGCGTTAAGGAAATAATCGCGGAAGCCCGGCTGGCGAAGTTCCAGTCCGGGGTCGCGGTCGATTTTGAGGCCGCCGTCCTGACCGAGTATACGATGGCCGATGCCCCGACCTACACCCTGCGCCTGACCCATAAGATATTGCTTCGGATGCCGTCCCATGCCGGTCTCGCGCGCCAAGTCGTACATCGTGGGGTCAAACTTCATCTCGACGGCCCCGCCATTACCCAGGCTGACGACTTCCGCTCCGCCAACGGGTACGGCGGTGAAGCCGATCTTACGCATCCACTGAAGCTGTTCTTTCACCAGACGGTGCTGGACCTCTGGCGCCAGCCCCGCCTCTTCGCGCGGGTTGTAGTACATGCCCAATGAGACGGGCAGCATCTTCTCCAGCGCGAAGGGGTAGACATCCATTTCCAGCGGCACGGCCACGGCGTCGCCCATGCCCGGCCGGAATGTCACCGCTCCGCGATACGTTGCTGGCGCCGCCTTTTCCGGTATTTCCAACGTCAACCAAAAGCATTGCGTCACGCCCCGCTCGACTTCCAGCGTCGGCGACGGCATTAGCGCCATTTCGGACAGGCTTTCGCCGTCATAACGATAATTCTGGGAATAGACCCGGACTTGATCCGCGGACAACTCAACCGGCCCCTTCAGGCTCGACACCTCAAGCGTACATTTGCCGAGGTCCGCGAAGGGCGTGACGGCCAGCCGCAGCGTCACCATCTGACCCGGCGCCCCGGCCGTCCGTAACGAGGGCCGCTTGCGCTCCTCAACCGTCGGCCCCGTCCACGGCCGCACCTCCGTACCGAGGACCGGCTCATAGATAAGGAAGGGGCCGTCGCCGGCTTTCGCTTGCGGCTTCTTCGCAGTCAGCGGCCTAAGCGTTTTCTCAAACGCCTCAATGCGCAGCACGCGCGTCGTTTCTACAAACTTGTCAAAATCGTTCTTGGCCGACGCCGGAACCAGCACCAACACGCCGACGAAATAGTTCGCGGCCGTCAGCGTGAACGTGCCATTCGTGACCTTGACGTGCGGCGTGTGGACTGGATACATCCGGTCGATGTAATTGGACCAAAGAGCATGAGGCTTTTCGGAATAGCGCGTATTTAGGAACCGATAGAGATACTTTTTATTGTAATACTGGTACGGCGCCGGCTTCTCGTCGAAAAGAACTTCATCATTGACGCGGAGTAGGAAATGTCGGTCGGCGTACTCCTTGCGAATTACAGGGCCGGCGCTCAGCCAGATGAGGTAATCACCGTCGGGGACGCGGGCGCGAAACGCAAGTTGTCCGTCCTCCGGCGGCAATACGAACGTCCCGCTCAGGCCGTCCGGCCAACCCTCGCCGCTTGTCGTTAGGCTCTTGGGATCGACAAAGCCGAAGCCATTCGCGCCGGGGAAAATCGTTCCGGGGGTCACGGTCGTGAAGCCGGGCGCCTTGGCGCCGGGTCCGCCGAACTTAAAAGCGATCGCGCCTTTCGGCAACGGCACGGTCAGCTTCGGCTTGGCGGCGTCCTCCTGCATAAGCCGAATATTGTCGATCCACAAAACGGCGTCGCGGTCTTTGAGCGGCGTCAGGAAGAGTTTGACTTGCTTCAGCGCGTTACGGTCGATTTTATCCTTGGCCTCCAATTCGCCCCAATCCAGACCTTCCTTGGCGTTGCGACGAGCGCGGCCGATGGGATAGAGCAATGTTTGCCGGCCAGGCCGAGTTGTCACATTCTCAAAGGAGCAGCGCGTGGCGTAATCTTTGCTGGCCGCGTCCCGCAATTCCAGTGTTAGCGGATACGGATGGTCGTCTTCCATCGTCACGTCAATGGCGAGGTAATCGAAATCGCCCCAATCCGTAATCGCCGCTTGGTCCAGCACTACGACGCCGTACTCCGCCCCGCGCGAGATCGTCAGGCGCGCGCATTTGCTCCCGTGCGTGACGCCTACGTCCTCCACCGCGGTTAACTCCGCGTTCTCGGCGAATTTCATCAGCTTTTTGAGGTCCGAAGCGTCTTCAAAGTCGTAGAGCAGCCGCGTCTTGGTACGCCCTGCGTCCTGCGCCTGGACCGTCGCCCAGCAGGCGCACGCAACGGCCAACGCGAAGATCATCCGTCTCCACTGAAACATTGTCTTCTCCGTTACCAGGGCAATTGCGCATCGTTATAGGAGAGGAATTTGCCCGAATCCCCTATTTTCAGCCCGTCGAGTACATGGACCATGCCGCTCACGCTGTCGGCCGGCGCCAGGTCCGCATCGGCGCCGCCCATGTCCGTCCGCGCCCAGCCGGGGTCCAAGGCCACGACCGTCACGCCGCGGTCGTGGAGGTCCAAGGCCAAGCTCTTCACCACCATGTTGAGCGCCGCCTTACTGCTGCGGTAGAGATAATGGCCGCCGGACTTGTTATCGGTGATGCTGCCCATCTGACTGCTGAGGCAGGCGATTTGTTTCTTATCGCTCCGCGCGACGTTGTCGAGGAAGCACTCGACAATGCGCGTCGGCGCTAAGAGGTTGACAGCGAGGAGGTTGGCCCATGCGGCAAAATCGATCTTTCCCAAATGCGTCTGATGGGGTTCGTAAACACCGGCATTATTAAGCAGGAGGTCGATGGGGTCGTCCCACAACTCCTTCGCCAGCGCGGCGATTTGGCCGTGATCGACCACATCGAGCGAATGAATGGTGGTTTGTCCTTCCGATCCGCCGGCAATCGCCAGCAAGTCGGCGGCCGTGTCGGGCCGACGGCAGCAGGCGTACACGCGCCAGCCGTCGGCCGTGTACTGACGGGCGAACTCCAGGCCCAGGCCGCGGTTTGCTCCGGTAATGAGGACGCTTGGCATAACAATTTCTCCAATTGGCCGCGTTATTGTGCGCTGGGTGCGCCCCGCTTCACATCTCGGCTTCTTCCCAAACGGTATGATACGCCCCGGCTGCTTCAAAGTACTCGAACAAACGCCGGTAGAAGGGCAACACTGATAAGGTAGCGCTGTCGCCCACCACGATCAGCTTGCGGCGCGCCCGCGTCAAAGCGACGTTCGTCCGGCGCACATCGGCGAGAAAACCGATCTCATTTTCCGTATTGCTGCGCACCAGCGACAGCACCACGGCCTCTTTCTCACGGCCCTGAAAGCCGTCCACGCTGTCGATCTCCAGCCCCGGTATAGGCAAAATCTCGCGGAGGCGACGCACCTGGGCCGAGTAGGGCGCGATGACCGCCACGTCCTCCGGCCGCACGCCGGCGTCGAGCAGCGCCCGCACCTTACGGCCGACAAGCCGCGCTTCAGGGGCGTTTAGCCGACTCTCGCCGTCCGGCTCCTTTTCTTCATCGTAACTGGCGCCGGCCGTGTCGATGAACTGTAACGGCGTTTCCGTCAGGGGTTCACTCCGCACACCGGCGAGGTCGCACAGCCGATGGACCGCCACCGAAACGTCGGCGCGAAGCGCGTCGTCATAGAACTCGCGCGACGAGAAGGCCATAATTGCTTCGTGCATCCGGTACTGCACGTCCAGGCGTCGCGTCACTCGGTCGCCGTACAAACCGACCAGCCGCTCCAGCAGGCTGACGCCGAAGCCCTGGCGAACCGCCTCCTTCGACACGACCGTCGGCGGCAATTGGCAATGGTCGCCCGCCAGAACGACGCGGTCGCAGCGCAGCAGCGGAACCCAGCAACCCGGCTCGGTCGTCTGACACGCCTCGTCGATGATTAGCAAATCGAACCGGCGCCGGCCGATCACTTGGGCGTCCAGTCCGGTGGCCGTCGCGCACAGCACCGGCGCGGCGTCGAGAATTCGCTCGACGGCCACCCGCTCCAAGCGGTGAGCGTCGGCCAAGAGCGCTCGCGCCTCCTGACGCATATCGCGTTTGGCGCCGGGTTCGGGCTTGGCGCGCGTCCATTTGTCCGCCTTGCGGAATAAGGAAAAGGCTTCCTTGAGGTGCTTACGCGCCTGGCGCACGTCGGGGTGATCGTCCACCATGAGGTCGAGGGTATGTTCGCGCAGTTGCGGCAAAACGCGGGCGGGATGTCCCAGCCGGACGGCCTGTTCGCCGTGAGCCAGCAAGCGTTCCAGGAGGTTGTCCACGGCGAGATTGCTAGGCGCGCAGACGAGTACCTTGTGGCCCTGGCGCACGGCCTGACGAATCAGTTCCACAAGCGTTGTCGTTTTACCGGTGCCGGGCGGTCCGTGGATGACGGCGAAGTCGGACGCCGATAGGGCCAAGCGCACGGCCTCGCGCTGCGAATCGTTAAGGCTTGTATCCAGAGGGATAAAGTCTGCTACATTGTTGAATTCCGGCGCCGCTTCGCCTAATAGGACGCCGCGAAGCTCAGCAAGGCGGTCGCCCTTCGCGGCGCCCGCGCGCTGTAGAGCTTGGCGTTGCCGTAGTCGCGCCGTCTCATCGTCGGCGCGATCCAGGCGGAAGATAGCCTCCTCGTCCGCGTCCAAAGGGTCGTTCATTGCGACGCGGAGTTGGCCTTCCTCGCGCTCGCAGACGACGCCGCGCCGGCCGGCGTCATGCGCCCTTCCCTGAAGCGACAACAGTACGGGCGAACCGGGCTGCAAGCGCGTCCACGGCAATAACGCCCCGCCGCGCTTGGCGAGCGTCAGGATGAAGCGTCCGCCCAGGCCGGCGGATTCGTCGCGCACGACAAGGCCTAGCAGGCAATCGCCGCCGCGCTCGGCCTCGGCCGCGGTCAGACGGCGGACGCGCTCCAGCGTTTGCCGGGCCTGCGCCTGCGACTCCATTTGCAGGAGTACGGCCATTCGTTCAAAGGGGTCGTTCGGCAATGACATGAAAATTAACTAAACGTCTCACGCAAAGGCGCAAAGGCGCAAAGCAATCAATCTTTCTTTGCGCCTTTGCGTGAGGCATAAACTCGTCACTTCACTGGAGCGTAGTCGGTCGAGATGAGATAGACCGATTCCGGCGGTTTGATTAAGAGCTTGCCTTCCTTTTCCGATTCGTCCCTGGCTTGGATCCAACCGGGGTCTTCGCGGAACTCCTTCCAGCTCTGGTCGGCCGCCGCCTTACTGGGGTATGAGAGTAAGTAGACGAGCTTTTCCTCCTGCGCCTTTTCGTCGAGCGGCTTCCAGAAGCCTTCGACCTTTAAGCCGTGTTTCTCGAAGTACTTTAATGTGTGATCGCGGAAACGCGCGTGCAACGCCTCCATCTTGCCCGGCGCGGCGTAATAGGTGCGCAACTCGTAGACGCGCTGGTCCACTTTCTTTTCTCCTTTGTCCGGGTTGGCGGCGCGGACGGCGATGGCCGTTATCCCGGCGCCCAGAGCCAGGACCAACACGCCCAATAGGAAGCGCGTCCTTCCGCTGACCGCTTGGCTGAAACCGCAACATGACATCGTTGATTACTCCTTGCGTTGGCCGGCGCGTTGGAACCAACGCCCCACCGATAGGGTAAATCCCGGCAGCACCGCGCCGCCGGTCAGGGTCTCGTCCTCGTCGAATTCGTCAAACTGATCGACGGTCGTGTAGACTCGCACCAGCCGTTTCCGGGGATAGACCTGCCAGACGAGTTGAGCGCCTCCACCAAAGTATTCGCCCCTTTTGCGATCCATTTCTAGTTTCGTGTTCTTCGGGCTGAGTACCTCAACCGCAAGGTCGGGCGTCCGGCTAAGGATTTGTTCGTCCGGCAGGAGACGGTCGGAAAACTGCGACCAAGCGTAGAAGGCCACATCGGGCATTCTGACGAGACCGGGCCGCGGACGCATCATCCCGCCGCCGCCTAATACAATGCCAAGGTCGTTTGTGTCCAGAAACGTCTCAAAGTAATAGCCGAGGATCATAGCCAAACGGTCTTCGTAATAGCCCATTGCTTTCTCCACCAAGACTCCGTCCACCAACTCGCAAATTCTGCCCCGCGTCTCGGCTTCGATTACATCTTGTTCCGTCGCTGTACCCGGCGGCGGCTGAAGAAGGATTCTCGACGGCGGAATACCGTCCAGACGTTTCAGCAGTTCCCTGACCGTCCGTGGCGGAGCCAGGACCGTAGGCGGCTCCGGCAAAGGCGTGATGTTCATTGACGCTCTCCTTTCCAGCATGGACCACCGCACCCGTTATCGCGCCGCCGATTTGCCCGCCTTGCCAATACAAAACAGGTTGTCCTTGCCGTGAATGTACAGGCGATTGCCGGCCACCGCCGGAGTGGACATCACCCCTTCGCCGAGGCTGTTTTTCGCCAACAGCTTGAACGCCGTCGGCGTCGCCTCGAAGACGTAGACCTCGCCGTCCTCGCCGGCCGCGTACACCTTGCCGTCGATCAGGACGGGTGAGGCGCTCATGTCGCTGCCCAGCCGATGCGTCCAGACCTCGGCGCCCGTCTTCGCCACGTGGCATGAGGCGAAGCCCTTGTCGTTGACGGCGTAGAGATAGTCGCCGGACGCCAGCAGGGTCGGGACGTAGGAGAAGGACTTTTGATCTTCCCAGGCCAGATGTGTTTTCGTCACGTCGCCTTTGCCGCCGGGCCGCAGGGCGATCAGTGACCGACCCGCCCCACCCTCGCCGGCGTTGGCGATGACCAATCCTCCCGCCATGATCGGCGAGGCCACCGTCCGCAGCGGATGACTGGGAAAACTCCAGATGTAATTCCAAATCTCGGCGCCGTCGTCGGGGTTGTAGCTGGTGACGCCGGCCGTGCTGGCGACGATCAATTCCGGCTCTCCCTTGTCGCTTTTCAGGATGAACGGCGTCGAGTAGCTGGCGCGGAAGGACTTGCGCTCCGCCTTCCAGGCGTCCGTGCCGTCCTTGGCGTGAAAGGCCAGCACCATCGAAGGCGCGGGCTTATCGACCTTTTCGCCCTGATCGTCGGCGAGAAAGACTTTGCCGTCGTAGACGATGGGCGAAATGCCGGCGCCGTGTTCGCTTACGAAGCCACCAAGGTTCCGGCTCCAAACCTGGACGCCTTTGAAGTCGTAGGCGTTCAGCAGCAGCTCTTTTCCATCCCAGAAGACGGCGTATACACGATCGCCGTCCGTGGCCGGCGTGGACGACGCCAAGGTATTCTTGGGATGCGCATGGGCGGCCGCGCCGGCGGCGCTTTGCTTCCAAAGGACTTCGCCGGTGACGGCGTTGAGGCAGAGCAGCCAGCGCTCGGAACCGTCGGCCGCGGACGACTGAATGAAAACGCGGTCGCCCCAGGTGATCGGCGACGAATTGCCGCGGCCCGGAATCGGCGTTTTCCACAAGACGCCTTCCGTTGCCGTCCACTGGATAGGCACATCCTTGTCGGCCGAGACGCCGGTCCCGTTGGGTCCGCGGAAACGCGGCCAGTCGTCGGCGTGCGCGGCGGCGCAGGTCAATAGGCCGCACAAAGCCGGAAGAATCCAGAATGCGGTGGGTCGTGGCTGCATGGCAATGGCTCCAGTGTGAGTCAGGCTGGTCGGCGGACGATTTGCAGACATGATACCAAGACCGGCTGGCGGAATCTCCTATCAACTTCGCTTTTTTCTCGACGCCGTCAGGCTAGTGCTTCGTCACGCATGGATTGATGGGTGGGACGGGCTTCTAGCCCGTCCCACCTGACCCATCAAAGTACGAGTGACGTTGCACTAGGACTTGGGACGAAACGCCTTTACCACCGTCTCATTCGTGGTCAGAAAAGGCCCTTCAATCAAATCGACGCAGTAGGGAATCGCCGGGAAAACGGCCAACAGGCAATCGCGGATGGCGCTCGGCTTACCGGGCAGGTTAACGATGAGCGACCGTCCGCGGACGCCCGCGATCTGCCGTGACAGAATGGCCGTCGGCACGACCTTCAACGATACCGCGCGCATCTGTTCGCCGAAGCCGTCCAGCAGTTTCTCACAAACCGCTTCCGTCGCCTCCGGCGTCACGTCGCGCCGCGCCGGCCCCGTACCGCCGGTCGTCACCACGAGACAGCAACTTTCGCGGTCGCACAACTCCTTTAAGGTCGCTTCGATGAGCGGCCGCTCGTCCGGGATGAGGCGAACGACCGGTTCCCAGGTACAGGACAAAATTTCCGTCAGGCAGGCTTGGATGGCGGGACCGCCGCGATCTTCGTATTCGCCGCGGCTGGCGCGGTCGGAGACGGTGACGACGCCGATGCGGATGGGTGGGTTCATAATTATGGCGGACGGGGAGGCCGCGCCTTTGTTGCCCGGATCATTTCCGGTTGAGGCGCTCGCGTTTGGCGTGTTCGCGGATCTCGTCCAGTTCGCGCATAAGGTAGTCGGCCATCTCGTCCGTCTCCCCCTGCATCTCGAAAAGCTTTTGCAAAGAGTTGAGGAGCGCGAGCAAAGTAGGGTAATGGCTGCGACGGCGGATGGGACGGCTCAGTTCGCGGAGGTCGGCCGCGCGAGCCGTTAGATGATTGCTTATTTGTTCCGACAGGCCGCGCGCGCGCTTTCCGGCGTCGGTGAGGAGTTCACGGAGAGGAAGACGGCGATAAGGTTTTTCGGCGGCCATAGGGTTCAACCCGGCCCCCGGAACGCGGGGAGCCGAAAAAAGCGGGAGGAGTTCGTAAGAGCGCCTAACTTGTGTATACTCCATAAGAAGCGTTGAAGTCAAGGGGCGCTGAAGAATCCCGGACTCGTGAGTACACTTCCTCTTGCGGCAGTTTGCGGCAACCGAGTAGACTACAACCTCTTCGCACCAGCGAGTTTGTTCGGATCGGCGCCCCGACGGCGGAAAGGAGTTCCGTGAACGCCCTGCACACCCTGCCTTCGCAGGAACGGCAAGCGCTCGGCGTTCGACGCACGCCACTTCCCGCTTCGCCGACGCAACGCGCGTTGGATCGCGCCCGCCGCCGACTCCTCGACCTGCAACGCCCCGACGGCCACTGGTGCGGCGAATTGCAGGGCGACACCATTCTCGAATCCGAATACGTCCTCTTGATGGCCTTTCTCGGCCGCGAGTGTGAGGAGCGCACCGGCAAAGTCGCCGAGTACGTTTTGCGTCAGCAGCGGCCCGACGGCAGCTGGACCCATTACCCCGACGGCCCCATTGAACTTAGCGGCTCCGTCAAGGCGTATTTTGCCCTCAAGCTCACCGGTCATGACCCCGACGCTCCCTACATGCGTCGCGCCTGTGAAGTCATTCGCGCCAACGGCGGCGCAGCCCAGTGCAATAGCTTTACCAAGTTTTATCTCGCCCTTCTCGGACAATTCCCCTACGCCAATTGCGCTTCCGTGCCGCCGGAATTGATGCTGTTGCCGCGCTGGTTTTACCTCAACCTTTACGCCATGTCGAGTTGGACGCGCACCATCGTCGTACCGCTCAGCATCTTCTCGGCGTTCAAGCCGGTGCGTCACGTCCCGCCGGAACGCGGCGTCCGCGAGCTGTTTTTGGAACCGCCCGAGACGCCGATGTCACCGGCGCCTTACGGCCGACGCCTATTCACTTGGGGCAATTTCTTCCTGGCCGTCGATGCGGTCTACAAGAGGGCCGAGCGCTGGGGACTGCTCGGCCCCATCCGAAATATCGCCGTGGCGAAGGCGGCGGCATGGATGCGCGAGCGCTTCACCGACAGCGATGGCCTCGGCGCCATCTTCCCGCCGATGATTTATACCGTCATCAGTCTGCGCTGCCTTGGCGTGGCCGACGACGCGCCGGAAATGCGCTGGGCGCTGAAGCAGCTCGAAGACCTGATGATCGAAGAAGACGGTGCGATCCGCCTGCAACCCTGTTTCTCGCCGGTGTGGGACACGGCCCTGGCCCTCAACGCCCTGGCCGACGCGCATGTGACGACGGAGACGGACGCCGCGCCGCAGGCCGCCGTGGATTGGTTGCTGGAACGCGAGGTGCGGCGCCGCGGCGATTGGAGCGTCCAAAACCCGCACCTGGAGCCGGGCGGTTGGTTCTTCGAGTACAACAACGGCTTCTATCCCGACACCGACGACACCGCGATGGTACTCATGGCTCTGGCGCGAACCGGCGCCGCCAACACGCCCGCCGCTCAGCCGGCCGGGGAGCGCGGCCTGCGCTGGCTGCTGGGAATGCAGAACCGCGACGGCGGCTGGGCGGCGTTCGACCGCGACGTGACGCGCGAGGTGCTGACGAAAGTGCCGTTCGCCGATCATAACGCCATGCTCGATCCCAGTTGTCCCGATATTACCGCCCGCGTGTTGGAGGCGCTCGGCTGTTACGGCTTTGGCGTCGATCATCCGCAGGTGCGCCGCGCCTTAGCGTTTCTGCGTAAGACGCAGGAAAAGTCCGGCTGTTGGATCGGCCGTTGGGGCGTGAACTACCTCTATGGCTGCTGGCAGGTGCTGGTCGGGCTACAGAAAATCGGCTTCGACATGGGCGACACAATGGTGCGGCGCGCCGTAGCATGGCTGGAGCAGGCACAGCAACCGGAAGGCGGTTGGGGCGAAAGCTGCGGCAGTTACGACGACCCGTCGCTGGCCGGCAAGGGAACGCCGACCGCGTCTCAGACGGCGTGGGCGCTGCTGGCCCTGATGGCGGCCGGCGAGGGCGCCGGCGACGCTGTTCGCGCCGGCGTCGCGTATCTGGTCGCCACGCAGGCCGAGGACGGCGACTGGCGCGAAGAGCCGTTTACGGGAACCGGATTTCCGAAGGTATTTTATCTGAAATATCACTTGTATAGCTTGTATTTTCCCCTGATGGCATTGGCGCGCTATCAGCGCCGAGCGCTACAAGCCCTGAGCGCAAGCGAGGGGGTTCGTCTAACCCCCTCGCTTGGGCTCAGGGCTTGTAGCGCTCGGCGCTGATGCGAAGGAGATTTCGATGCGCTTCCCGCTCAGTCTGACCACCGACATGGTGGGCTACATCGGCCGTAAGAAGCTATCCGGCGCCAAGCGCTTCCCGCTGGTGCTAATGCTCGAACCGCTGCACGCTTGCAACTTAACTTGCACCGGCTGCGGCCGTATCCGCGAGTATTCCACGCACCTCAAGGATCGGCTTTCTCTCAAAGAATGCCTTGATTCCGTGGACGAAGCGGCCGCCCCCATCGTCAGCATCTGCGGCGGCGAGCCGATGATCTATCCTGAGATCGGCGCCCTCGTCAAAGGCATCCTCCGGCGCCGTAAACACATCTATCTCTGCACCAACGGCATGTTCACCAAGAAAAAGCTGCACGAATTCCGGCCGTCGGATCGCTTCTTCTTCAACGTCCACCTCGACGGCCTGGAGCAGACGCACGACAAGGCCGTCGAGCGCGACGGCGTATTCAAGTTGGCCATCGAAGGCATTGTGGCCGCCAAGAAAGCCGGCTTCCTCGTCTGCACCAACACAACCATCTTCAAGGAAACCGACCTGAACGAAGTGGATCAGCTGTTCACCTACCTGACGAAACTCGGCGTGGACGGCTTCTTGTTGGCGCCGGCCTACGGCTACAGTTCGGTCCACGCCACCAACCCGGACGGGGCCGCGGAGATCTTCATGACGCGCGAGGACGTGCGCGTCAAATTTAAGGAGGCGGAAAAGCTCCTTTACAAGCACCGCATGATGTCGTCGCCGGTCTTCCTGGAATTCCTGAGCGGCAAGCGCGAGTTGAGCTGTTCGGCGTGGGGCAATCCGACGCGCAACATCAAGGGCTGGAAAGGGCCGTGTTATCTCATAACCGACGAACATCATGAATCGTTCGACGGCCTGATGAACGACACGCAATGGGAGAATTACGGCCACGGCAAAGACCCGCGCTGCGAGCATTGTTTGATGCACTGCGGATTCGAGGCGTCGGCCGCGCTGGGCGTCAACGCCCGGCTGGGGGACAGCCTCAAGATGCTGATGTGGCAACTGTCGTGAACGGGGATCCGCTAAGAGCCTGTGCGAAAAGGGCGGGGAGACCCCGCCCCTACCCACGAAAATCGCTGTAGGGGCTGGGTCTCCCCGCCCTTTTCGCTGCGGGGTCGCGCCATCTCCAACCCTGTCTTTCCCATTCATTTTGGGCAACTTCCCGCGCTCGCGTGGCCGACTTGCTTTCCCATCACGGCGCCGCGATACTATCCATACATTCGATAGCCGCATTCACCACGGAGATCTCCCATGAAGCGCCGTTCCGGATTCGCTCTGCTCCTGTTGCTTTTGCCGGTCCTGGCTTACGCCCAGGAAGCTCCCGAACAGTTGTTGCCCGCGACCACCCAAGTCTATCTCCGCTGGGACGGCGTGGACGCTCATCGCGCATCTTACGACAAGAGCGGTCTCGGCCAGATGATGCAAGGCGACACCGGCGGCTTCGTCGCCAGCCTGTATGGCCAGCTCCAGGACGGCCTCAGCGCCCTGCTGACGGTGGACCAACTGCTCGGCGGCGTCGCGCCGGACAAGCTCGCCAAGATGCAGGCCGACGCCGCGGAAGCGTCGAAATTGCTCTCCGCCGTATCCAAAAAGGGCTTTATCCTGGCCGCCGAGGTGCGCAACGTCGAGGGGCCGGAATGGCAAGTCACGCTCATCCTGCCCGACGCCGGCCCTAAACCGGGACCGCTGGCCTCCGCCCTCCGCCTGGTTGCATCTCTTAGTAAGCTATCCGTGAAGGATGTTAAATCCGGCGATTTCACCGCCCATTCGATCAACGCCGATTCGATCTATACGACTTGGTGGCAGGAAGGTAATCACGCCATCGTCGCCGTCGGACCGGATAAGCCGGAAGATGTGCTGGAGCGCCTCCACGGCGTCAAACCACAATCGAAGGAGCGAATCACACTGGCCCAGAATCCGCTGTTCAAGCGCCTCAAGAGCTTCGACAAGTTCGAGACCAGCGCGCGCGCCTTCGTGGATTCGGCCGCACTCGTCAAGCTCGCCGCCTCCCGCAGTAAGGAGTTCGATAAGCTGCTAAAGGATTTAGGCTTGGACGGTCTCAAAAGTCTGGTATTTTACTCCGGCTTCGACGGAGCGGCCGAGCGCGGTCTCGTGGAGTGGGACATGCCCGCCCCGCGCAAAGGTCTTCTGACGCTGCTCAACGGCAAGGCTTTCACGTTGGCTGATGTGCCGCCGCTGCCGCCGGACGTTATTAGCTGGTCGATGACCAACTTCGATACGGGCGCCTTTTACGACGTAGGCTTGGAAGCGGCCGAGAACGTCGCCGCCATCGTCGCCCCGGAACAGGTGGGCAAGATCAAAGGTTACAGCAAACTCGCCGACGAGGCGTTAGGCGTCGATCTGCGCAAGGATCTGTTGGATTCGCTCGGCGATAAAGTGGCGCTTTACACATCACCGTCGGAAGGGCCGCTGGCGCTGGGACAGACGCTTATGCTCAAGGTGAAGAACGCCAAAAAGCTCCAGGAATCGCTCGACCAGGCGGTCAAAGGCATTGGCAAGGCGACCGGCGCCGACGTGACGCTAACAAAGAAGACCTATCACGGCGTTGAGATGCGTGAAGTCCACGTCGCGCAGCAGGGCTTCCTATTCGTGCCGTCCTACGTGATTTACAAGGATTGGCTGGTGATTGCCCCGTTTCCGCAGCAAGTGCAGGCCTACATCTTGCGGGCTAAGGGCGAGTTGACGGCGTGGAAACCCGACCAGCGCGTCAAACAGTCGTTGGCGGATTTGCCCAAAGAGTTCATCTCCATTTCGTATTCGGACCCGAGGCCGTCGGTGAAGGAGATCCTGTCGATCGCGCCATTGATCGCCGGCACGGCCAACAGCTTCGCGCCGGACTCGAAGTTCGAGGTTGGCAGCCTGCCCAACGCGCAGGAAGCCACGCGACACCTCTTCCCCAACGTTTCGGTGACGAGCGACGACGGCAAGACGCTGCGCCTGGAGACGCGGGCGTCGCTGCAACTGCCGTTCGACCTGACGGGGATAGATACGTATGGTATCTTTATCTTCTTAGGCTATTTTGGCAGGTTCGCGTTTTAGAGTGGGTCACTCGCTCCGCGAGTGACTTTTTAGAGTGGGTCACTCGCTCCGCGAG
>DHJA01000297.1:54017-54694 GCA_002404095.1 Planctomycetaceae bacterium UBA4732
CTCGCGGAGCGAGTGACCCACTCTCACTTCGAGGAACGACCCGCCGTTCTCGTGCAAGCCGTCGCCGACGGCGCACGTCCATAGGATGCGCACCAGGAAGTCATACGGCGGTTCGCCGCCTGGCCGGGGCACGAGGACGTGGACCTTTTGTCCGAGGAGCCGGCGCGTGCCGACGAGCCGGATGCCGGTGGCGGACAAGTCGCGGCTTAGGAGCGTACACTCGGCGCCGTCCTCGGCGCGCACTATGACGGTCTGCACGAAGTCCACGCGATCACCGCCCCGGCGCTCGACAAGACCGGCGCCCTGGGGTGATTCTGGGTTTAGAAGTTGATTGACGGCGCGCTGAACGCCAAGCTGTTGAGACTGTTCCTGACGAACGCGGTCGCTGACGGGGGCGCTAAAATAATAACGACCACGGCGGAGAGTGAGCGACGGTCGGGCCAGCGCGACTACGTCTTTCCATAAGTCGTCGGACACCCCGGCTTGCGTCAGTTCCTCGCGCACTTCGCGCGGAACTACGTATCCTTGTCGTTGCGCCCGGCGGACGACCTGCTCCGCGACGCTTTTCAGGTTGGCCGCACTCATGGACGGATACCTCTCGAACGGCGAAACGCTGTGCCTGCGGAAAGTGTAGCACGTTTTTCCGGCGCCGAGGTGTACCCCGGACTCACGAGTAC
>DHJA01000297.1:54783-70530 GCA_002404095.1 Planctomycetaceae bacterium UBA4732
GTACTCGTGAGTCCGGGGTGCGCCGGCGGCGCCTAAATCCAGAGACGCACCCAAGGAGAGGAACGGAATGGGATCTCCCACGGAAGGTAAGCGCGGCCCAACTCCAGGGGGCGCGGTCGAACTGTTGCGCCTGGCGTGGCCGCTGATACTTGGCAACAGTTTTTGGGCATTGCAGATCTTTATAGACCGTGTCCTATTGGGCCGCGCCGGCGGCGATCAAGTCGGCGCCGCCCTGGCCACGGCCCTGCTATTCTGGACGCCGATGTGCCTGTTCCAGAACACCGCCAATTATGCGACGACATTCGTCGCCCAATACACCGGGGCCGGCCGGCCGCGCCGCGTCGGCCCCATCGTCTGGCAGTCGCTCTACTTCAGCGCGGCAGGCGGCGCGGTCTTCCTGGCGATGGCCCCGTTCGCGGAAACGCTGCTGGCCCTCGTAGGTCATTCAACCCATATTCAGGCGCTGGAAGCGGTCTATTTCCGCTGTCTCTGCTACGCGGCTCCGCCCTCGTTGCTAATGGCTTCGGCCCTCAGCTTCTTCGCCGGCCGCGGCGATACGCGCACCGTCCTCGCCGTCAACATCGTCGGGCTTGTGGTCAACGGGACGTGCGGCGCGGTCTTGATTTTCGGCCTGTTCGGCTTGCCGAGGCTCGGTATTGCCGGCGCGGGCTGGGCCACCGTGTTAGGGAGTTCCGCGTCGGCGCTGCTGTCTTTGGCGCTGCTGTTCCGCCGGCGCCACCGGGCCGAGTTCGCCACGTTGGACGGGTGGCGTTTCGACCCCGGCCCTTTCGCCCGGCTTATGCGCTTTGGCTTGCCCAACGGTCTCGCCGCCGCGCTGGACACCCTCGGCTTCGCGCTGTTCACGCTGCTGGTCGGCCGCATGGGCGACGCCGAGTTGGACGCCACCAGCATTGCTTTCGCCCTCAATCTGTTGGCGTTTTTGCCGCTGCTGGGGCTAGGTCAGGCGGTGGAAATCTTGGTCGGCCGCCGCCTCGGCGAGAACGACCCGGCGACGGCGGAGCGTTCCACTTGGATGGCGCTCCGCTTCGGCCTAGCGATTACGGGGACGGCGGCGGCGGCGTATGTCCTCTTTCCAGGAGCGATGGCCGAACTGTTCCACGGCGACGACGCCACATGGGATCAGGTGCGTGCGTTGGCGCCCGTATTGCTTCGATTCGTCGCGGTCTATTGTCTCTTTGACGCCACGAGCCTCGTTTTCTCCTGCGCCCTGCGCGGGGCCGGCGACACACGGTTCGTAACGATCGCGGCGTTGACGACTTCCTGGCTGGTGCTGGTGCTGCCGACGTGGGCGGCGTGCCGTTACGGATGGGGTTTGTTGTGGGCGTGGACGTTCGCCAGCGCGTATATTATCACTCTAGCAATGATCCTTTTTCTGCGCTTCCGTAACGGGGCGTGGCGGTCGATGCGCGTGATTGAGCCGCAGTAGTCGTTTAGCCGCGACCCGAAGGGAAGCGCGTCTCCCTCGCGCTCCCCTTCGGGTCGCGGCTAAACGACTATTTCTGCTCTTCGAGTTGCACGTCCGGCGTCTCATTCTCCTCCGACTTGGCGCCTTCCTTGTTGAATTCCAAGTCGATGCCGCGCCACAAGTCGTCGTCGGCGCCGACGTCCGCGGGCAGTGCCGTCGGAATCGTTGGCGCGGCCTGCTTCGGCGGAGGCGCTTTTGCCGCCGGCAACGGCGGAGGGGGCGGAGGCGGAGCTTGCACTTCCCGCATCGGTGGAGCGGGCGGCCGCACAGGCGCCGGCGCGACGGCAATCGGCGGAACCGTGCCGTGGTCGGACAGCGCCTGATTGATTCGCTGGCCGTTCACGTCGAGGGTGAAGTAATTCGACCCGGCGGGCATCTCGAATTCGAGGAAGGCCGGTAGCCCAGTGTCCGAATAGTCTTTGACGACGCGGCCGTTGGGATCAAGGATACGGCCGTGATCGGAGACGCGGGAATTCTTGTCAACGACTTCGGCGAAGATTTCCTGTAAGACGCGCATCTCGGCGGCGAGCTTATGGTCCCATAGGTCCACGTCCACGCCGGAATCGAGGTCGTCCAGCTCGACCATCTGCGCTTCGTTGACATCCGTGCCGACGCCGATGAGAACGAATTTGAGCGGGTTGCGCCGGCCGGCCGAGACTTCCTTCGCCAAACGGGAACTGTAGTCCTTCACCGCATCCAGGTCGTGCAATTCGCCGTCGGTGACGAAAACGTAAAAGCCCCACGGCGCGTCCTTGAAGCGCTCGACAAAGTACTTAACGGCGGGCAAAAGTTGGGTACCCGTGCCGAAGTCGCGCGGCGGGCCGAAAACGTGCTGCTCGGCCTGGTCGGCGGTCAGGTCGCCGACGACCTCGATCTGGCCGCCGCCGGGGCCGACGGCCCAATAAACGCATGTGGTGCCGCCGTCGCTGTCGATCTTGCGGGCGAGGTAGGCGCAGAGTTGCTGGGCGACGGGCGTGATGTCGTTGTGGAGTTTCTTGGGGCCGCCGAAGATGTTCGAGAGAACGCGACTGCCGTCCTCGACGCCGTAGAGTTTGGCCATCGAGCCGGAGCCGTCCAGGGCGATGCCAGTCTGGGCGCCTTCCTTATGCGGCTCCATGAGGATGGTGGCGACGACGCGGACGCGGCCGCCGTTCGCGGGGTAGACGTTGACTTCGCCAAACGGATCGACGACGGTTTTCAACTGTGTCATAATGGCCTCTCCGGTGCGGATCTCCAGGCGGACGGTCACTGCTTACTTCGCCGCCGGGCGGTCCTTATTTCACCACAAAGGCACAAAGAACGCAAAGAAATGTCGTCCAGTCAGCGATTTTCGTACTCCCGCATTAGTTGACGGAAGCGCGGGTCGGGCCGGATGGCGTCGAGGTCGTGGTCTTCGCGCATGTAGCGGAAGTCGCGATAGCCCAGTTCGACGGCGCGGCGCAACGTCTTGATCGCCAGGTCGGGCCGCTTGAGAAGGGCGAAGCTGCACGCCAGGTTGTAGTGGGCCAGAGCGTCGTTGGGACGCAGCTGCACCAGACGCTTATCGACTTGAAGGCCATCGGCGAAACGGCCCTTGAGCGTCAGAAGATTGCCCATGATACGCAGGACATCCACATAGTCCGCGTTTCGGCTGAGGATGCCGCTGAAGAAGTCGAGTTCAAAATCGAGTTGGTTTTGATCGGCCGCGCGGGCCGGCGGTGCGCCGGCGGCGGTCGGCTCTGGCCCTTCGCTGTAGGGCTTGCCTTGATGCGCCATCTGCTTCCCCTTGCGTGAGCGGACGGGCGGGACGGCGCCGTACCACGACGGCCCTCCCTTCCGAAATCTCGTTTTCGATTATAACGGGTCGTGCGCCAAGTGCAAAGGATGTATGAGGCGTGAACGAACTCTGGCGGCCGGTCGCCCCCTTCGCCGGGAATCATCCGACGAGACGCGGCCAATTGCCCAGTGTGAAGAACGAAGGCGCCAACACCTCGCGCGCCGTTACAAAAGCACGATTTTGAGCGAAAACTCTTCTCTAAAGCATCGCTGATCGGCCGGCAAGGTCTTATGATGATGAGGAAGGGCCGGAGCGTCCGGCCGTGTTACCGTCCACACCCGCCTGAACCTTCTATCCACGGAGTCACCCATGCAGAGGTACGCTCGGGGCTTGTCCGTCGCCGCGGTCTTGTTGGCGCTGGGCGCCTTTTTCCTGGCCACCGCCCACGGCCGCGACGACGACGACAAAGAAAAGGCCAAGAAAACAGCGGCCGCTAAGGAAGCCGTGTTGAAGCTGATCGGCGACATAGGCGGCAAGGACGCCGACGTCGAGAAAGAGGCGGCGGATGTGGCCGCGAAACATGAAATCGAGTTCGTGATGAACCAGTTTAAGCCGCGCGAAAAAGGCGGCCTCGGCGTCGGCGCCAAAGCGGGCGCCATTTTGCCGGACGCCATCGAGCTAAAACTGATCGCGCTGGGCAACCCCAAGAAGATGATCACCAAGGCCGACCTGACCTCTCAAAAGGCCGACTTGCAGAAGATGGCCGAAACGTCGCTGGCCATCGCGGAGATCGCGCCCCATTACGCTCCCAAAAAGGACGAGCCGGGAGCGCCGATCAAGGACTGGCTCAAGTTCTCCGAGGACATGAAAAAGCAATCGAAGGACTTAGTCGGCGCCGTCAAGAGCGGCGATCCGAAGATGGTGCAGAAGGCGTCCCTCACGCTTAACAGCAGTTGCAACGCCTGCCATACCGAGTTCCGCGATAAGTAAGTTTGTTTAGCCGCGTTCGTTTAGCCGCGACCCGAAGGGGAGCGCGTGACCCGCGTGATCGTCACGCGCTCCCCTTCGGGTCGCGGCTAAACGGCCCCTCGCGCTTGCGGAAAAAACCTCTCCGCTATTGTCTTGCTCCCCCCCAGCGCCGACGCTCTTTCCGCGGCGACCGTCTTCAATTCAAGACTTACTCCCTCTGTAAAGGCCATTTCTCGTAACGCCGCCTCCAGGTCGGTGAGATGCGCCGCGGTCAACCGGCCCGTGAGCAACGGCCAGTGAAGGTCGCTTACACCGTCGTTGTCGTCGAGATGAACGTAGCCGAGTCGCGGCCCCGCGGCCCGCGCTGCGGCGGCCGCGTCCTCGCCGCTCAGGAGGTAATGGCCCACATCCAACAGCAGGGCGAGGTTGTCATGATCCGTTTTCTCTAACCACTCCAACACGGCGGCCGCGCTCGGCAGGGCGCGACCGGGAATCGGTTCGACGCAAAGGCGGACCATCCGGCCGGCGGCGTAATCCGCCAAAAGGCCGCAGGTCTCGGCGAAGCGGGCGAGGCCGGCCGCGCTGGCGTCCGTACCCGAAACGATGTAAGCATGAGTCGCGCCGAGGCGCGCGGCGTCGGCGACCTGGCGCCGCATTCGTTCCAGGGTTTCGCGCCGCAAACCGACGTCCACGGCGTCAGGCGCACAGCCGTCGGAAAGGCCGCGGCCAACCGCCGCGCAGCGGACCAATAGCCCGGCGTCGGCCAGCGCTTCCAGGTCCGGCGTCGGCCGTTCTTCCAGCGCCACGACGTCGATATGCGTAAAGCCGAGGCCGGCGGCTAAACGCACCTCCGCCGCGAAGTCGGCCGGCGGCCCGTCCAGCAACACGGCCAGCGTCAATGGATTTTTCATGTCATTCTCGTTCGTCGGCCGAATGGAACTCGGTGGCTTCACGCCCGGCTAGGCGCCGCTACAAACCGGCCGATCTTCACGCCGTGCCGGCGCGCCGTCATCGCGTACTTCTTCACTTGTGTAAGTACGTAGTCGATATACCTGGCGGTTCGCCAGACCTGCTCGCCTTCTGTTGAATAAAATTCATGTTGACTTTCACTTCGTTTATCTCAATAATATCAAGGATGGGTTAAAGAAAGTGAAAGACGACCGTAGAGGGTCTAATCGACATGGGCGACCTGACGCAGCAGCGACCGGCATGGCTGGCCCACTTGGGCGAGGAAGACTTTCACTTTCTGCGGCGTTTCCTGCTCTGTTCGGGATCGTTGAAAGATCTCGCGGCGGAGTACGGCGTTTCGTACCCCACTGTGCGCGCCCGGCTCGACCGCCTGATCGCCAAGGTGGGCGCGGCCGAAGACCCACGCGGCGCCGACCCTCTCGAACAAAAGTTGCGCGTCCTTGTCGCCGATGGGCAGATTTCTCCTTCTCTGGCGAAGGAACTGCTCGCGGCTCATCGCGTTTCCACGAAAGAAAGGAAAGAGTCATGAGCGCACCCTGGTTCAACGAGAATCTGTTCAGCTGGATTCCGGGCACGGCGCTGGGCGTGTTGGGCGGACTGTGGGGCGGCTTGGCCGGAACGCTGGCCCCGCGCGGCCGGGCAAGGGGCCTCGTCGTCGGCGGATGTTGGGCGCTGCTGGCCGGCTCGGCGGTCCTGCTGACGCTGGCGGTAATCGCGCTGCTCACGGAGCAACCTTGGGGCGTCTGGTATGGCCTTGGGCTTCCCGGCGTCCTGGGCCTCGTGGTAATCGGCGCGAACATGCCCAGCATCCTCCGGGTATACCGCGCGGCCGAGGAGCGAAAGTTGGCCGCGCGCGACCTGACGGACGCTGGCGCTGAGAAGGCGAGTCCTCACCTCGGAGAATCGACGTTGCGGGCCGACTAACGCTACCAATACAAGTGCGTCTTAATCGCGAGCGGCCTCCGCTTCGATTGCCGCGACAAATGTCTGTTCTGGCGTCCGATTCCGAAGGCCGATACAATTCCGGCAGTTCGGAACGGCCCGTTTCCCTGGTCCTGGAAGGAATTCTATGACGTTGCGCCTGGACTTACCGCCGGACCTAGCCGAGCGCTTGAGGCAAGCCGCCGAAAAGCAGGGTCTCTCCGCCGACGGCTACACCCTGCACTTGCTGAAGGAACACCTGCCGCCGACGGATCATCGCGCGGAATTGGTCGCTCTGCTTCAGTCATGGATTGATTCCTCCGAAGGAGAAGAACAAGCGGACACGGACAACGATCTGCTTCAAGCCTTGGACGAAGACCGGCTTTCGGATCGGAAGCTGTATCCGGAGAACTTGAAAGGGGTGACGTGGTGAGCCAAGCGGTGTTGCTCGACGCGGGGCCGCTCGGTCTTGTTACCAACCCGAAGCGTTCACCGCGAAGCGTCGCCTGCGCTCAGTGGCTCCAATCTCTGGTCGCCAAGGGAATGCGCGTCGTCGTTCCCGAAATCGCCGACTACGAAGTCCGGCGGGAATTATTGCGCGCCAACAAAACGAAGGGCGTGGCTCAGTTAGACGCCCTTGCGCTATTATTGGAGTATCTGCCTCTCACAACCTCCGCCATGCGGCAGGCCGCCTTGTTCTGGGCGCAGGCTCGTCAACAGGGACAACCGACGGCCAATGATCGGACCATCGACGGCGACATGATTCTGGCGGCACAGGCCGTTACGTTTGGAGTCGCGGATTTCGTCATTGCGACGACGAACGTGGGCCACCTGTCGCGCTTCGCCCCCGCGGAGTTATGGCAGAACATTCATCCTATCTAACGCCGCTTGTGGCCGACTGATACAACCAATACAAGACCGTCTTCATCTCAAACGGTTTCATATGCGGCCGCAGCGACAGGATGCGCGCGGCGATGCCGGTCAGGTGCGGCGCCGCCCAGCTCGTGGCCGGCTCCGCCGCGAAGGGGCCGAGATAGCCGCGGCCGTGGGCCTGAAACTCCACCTGGCCGCGCGGGTTGTACGCGAACTGAAGCGGGTCGGCGAAAATCCCCTTGTCCACCGACAGCAGCGGCGGCGCGAACGCCGCCGGGTAACTGCGCGTTAACGGATGGTCATTGTGGGCGGCCGCGACCACCAGCACGTCCTTGAAATATGCCTCTTCGACGGCGCGCTGTAACTGATGGCGCCGCTGTGCTTGCTGTAAGCGCTGTTCCGGCACGCCCAGCGACAGGTTCACGACCTTGCACTTCCATACATCGATGGCCCAACGGAGGGCGCGGATGACCGTTTCTACTTCGCACGTCCCTTGCGGGCCGAATACGTCGGCGGAGAACAATCGCACGCGCGGCGCCAGCGTCAGGATCACGTCGGCGACGGTTGTGCCGTGCGGTGCGCTTTGATGACCGTTATAAGGCAAAGGTTCGGGCCGGTCGGCGCTGAAGACGCCGCCTTCGATGGGATATAGTTGCACTCCTTGAATGGCATATTTCTCTTCCAATAGCTTGCGCTCGACGCCGCTGTCCACCAGGCAAACCGTGACGCCTTCGCCGGTGGCGCGCGGGTCGTGCAGCAGGCGTTCCGGCGTCAGCAGCGCCAGCACCTCCGCGAATACGTCCGGCGGCGGGGTCGGGTTCAAGGCCGCGCCTCCTCGACGCCGGCGGCTTCGTCGAGCAGCCGGCGCAGACTTTCGGCCATCGCGGTACAGTGGCGCACCGCCGCCGGCCCGTGACGCAGCGCCAGCACGCGCACCGCCTCGGCCAACCGCAGCGTCTCGCCGGCGTCCATCGTCGCGCCCGTGTTGGCGCTCAGAGCGTCCTTGAGGCGTTCCAGCACGGCTTCCGGCGGCGGGTCGTCCGGCCGTCCAGTTTCGCCGCGCAGCGACTCGGCCATCGAATCGCTCGCCCCCAACGCCGCCTCCACCGCCTCGAAGAGGACGCGCTGCGTCTGCCGTTCCGCCAGCGCTTGGCGCAGCATCTCCGCCCCGAAGTCGGCCGCCGCCGCCGCCAGCCGGCGGTCGGCGTCCGTGAAGCCGGCCGCGTCCGACGGCTCTTTGTCGAACAACTCCAGCACGACATGCAGTCCCGGCGCCACACTCAACGGCGCCGCCAGCAAAGATTGCCGGCCCTTCTCGAAGGGATGCAGCTCGACCGCTCCGGTGGCAGCGGCGCGATCGGGTTGCATCATCACGCTCGGCTCTTGTAGACTTATGGCGCCGCCCGCGACGGAGCGCGCAAACGGCGCCAGCGGTCCCTCAATCGACGCGCCTTCCATGTCGTATACGCGGCAGACCTCGGCCGGATCGCGGTCGGCGTCGTAACCGCGCACGATCAGCGCCCCGTCGCGGGCGCCCGTGGTGCGCGCCAGGAAACGGAACAGATTGTGAACGGCGGCCGGCAAGGGCGCCGGATCGTTCAGGGCGGCCGACGCCTGCACCAACGGCAACACTTTTTCCACGGCCGAACGGAAGGCGGCCAGTCCGTCATGTAAGCGACGTTCGCGCCGTGCGGGCCGGATGCGGTCCAGCTGACGGCGCACCGCGCGTAGGAACGTGGTCCGGTCGAGATCCTGGTTTTTGTCGAGGTAGTCGCGAACGCCCATGCGCATGGCGTCGAGCGGCGTGGCCTGATGGGCGAAGCCGGTGATCATAATGGCGACCACCTCGGGGTTGAACACAGCCAGGTCTTCCAGCAGCTGGAGGCCGTCGTTGCCGGCGCCGAGGTTCCAGTCGAGAATAGCGAGGTCAATTGTCTGCCGATTGGCCTGGAGCAATGCGGATTCCGCGTCGGCCGCTGTGAGAATACGGCAGCCGAGGTCGGCGCCTTCCAACCACTCGCGGAAGGTGCGGCGAACCGGCTCTTCGTCGTCTACAATCAGGATGGTTTCGGCCGAAAGATCGCCCGGCGGCATGACAATCCCCCTTCGCCTGCTTTTCTTCCCCACTTAATCTTATACCAATAGCCTCACTGGTGTGGCACGGTCATCCTGACCGTGCGGCCTGGCCAGGCCGCACGGTCGCACGGTCAGGATGACCGTGCCACAATAAGAGGCGTGATGATCTTGTGCAATTCGCGTGAAGATGGAACAGCTCGCTTGACGAAACCTATTGGTTCCCTGATGCTGCTATAAGACATTTCTCCCGGCGAGGGTTTGTCCGATGCTCCTCTTTGACGATGAGATTCGGCAGGCGGCGGCGCTTCCCGTGCGCGACGGCGACATTTGTCTGGTGACTTCGCGCAACGGCAAGCGCTGGGTTGCGCCGAAGGGCTGCATGGAACCCGGCAAGACCGCCGGAGAAATTGCTCTCCAGGAGGCGTGGGAGGAAGCCGGATTAGTCGGCGTCCTCGAACCGGAACCGATCGGCAGCTACGTCTACCAGAAAGACGGCCTCACCTGCCACGTCATCGTTTTTCTCATGGAAGTAACCAGCGAGTCCGCGGTCTGGCCGGAACAGTCGTTCCGCCAACGGCGTTGGCTGTCGGCGGCCAAAGCGGCCGAGCGCGTTGCCGACCCCGGACTGCGGGCGCTGATCGAAGGCGCGGCCGTAGGCCGGACGGTGTGAAGGAGGGTTATCCGTGGTTGCCGTCGCTTTACTGGCCGCGTTGGCATTCGGCGATGCCACGGATGCAACGCTTGCGGGCGCGAGCCGTTCCGCCGCCCCAACGGAAAGAATAATCCGCGTCGGCCAAATCTACATCGACGGCGCCGACGACATGGGCACGTCGGCGATCTTGAACGAACTGAAGTTTCAGACCGGCGACCGCATTCCTTTCGGCCGCCTGCGGGAAGCGGAACGTCGGCTGGACCGCCTCGGCCTTTTTGTGGTGGACAAGGCCGCAGGTGTATGGCCGGACATCGCCGAACTTCCCGACGGCGAGTTCACCAACCTCCGCATTAACGTGAGGCTGCGCACGCGGCCGTGAACTCCGTCAGCCATTCGGTAAACAATTGCGGATGCTCCAGCAAGCCGCCGTGCTTGGCCGCTTGCGGGCCTCGGCGAAGTATAGGGGAGGTGGTAGATTGATTCCGGTGCAACCTACGAGTTTACGCCATGTCGGATACGCCGGCCAGTCTGCTGGAACGACTCCGCGACCCGGACGCGGAGGAGGCGTGGGTCCGTTTCGTCGAGCTTTATTCCCCCCTGCTTTTGTACTGGGCGCGCCGCGTCGGCCTACGCGAACCGGACGCCTCCGACCTCGTGCAGGACGTATTCGTCGTCCTCCTTCGCAAATTACCGGAGTTCCGGTACGACGCCCAAAAAGGCTTCCGCAACTGGCTGCGAACGGTGACGCTCAACCGATGGCGCGAAATTCGACGCCGCCAACAGCATCCCGCGACGGTCGGCGCCGACACATTGAACGAAGTGCCCGATTCCGCCGTCGAGGAGCCTTTTTGGGAGGTGGAGTACCGCCAACAGCTGGCGCGGCGCCTCCTCGAAGTGATGCGCCAAGAATTCGAGCCGGCGACTTGGCAGGCGTGTTGGGAATGCGTCGTCAATGGCCGCCCGGCCGCCGACGTGGGCAAGGAACTGGGCATCAGCCCTGGCGCCGTCCGCATGGCCAAGTTCCGCGTCCTGTCCCGCCTCCGCCGCGAACTTGACGGCCTCCTCGAGTGAGCGGACATTTTTCTCGCGTCACCTTTCCATTATTTAGTGTGACATTTCTTCCAAAGCGCGCATACTCCTACTCATAGGCCGGCGCGCACACGCGGTTCGTGAAGATAATCTGTTCCGGAGCGAATCATGGCCGTCACACTCCAGTGTCCCGACAACGCGACGCTGCTTCGTCTCTTTGGGCACGGCGGATCGCACGAAGAAATGGAGAGCCTCGCGCAACACGTCGAACAGTGTACGCGCTGCGGCGAGCGGATCGACGAGATGCTGCGTAAGGACGAGTTGTCGCTGGGATTGGCCCGACCCGTGGACGGGATCGACATGCCGGACAGCGAAGCGCTGATGAATCTGCGCCGGCGACTGCAACAACTCCGTCCGCCCGCTTCGTCCGAAAAGACCGCAGACGCCGTGGGAGTACATTCGACCAGCGCCTCCGGTTCTCCTTTTCCAGCCACGCTGCCGATGAGCGGCCCCGACCACGGAATCACTTTCCTGGCGCCGCCGCAGGAGCCTGACGAGATCGGACGACTCGGATCGTATCGAATCCTCAAGAAACTTGGCGCCGGCGGCATGGGCATGGTGCTGCTCGCGGAGGACGCCTTGCTGAAACGCAAGGTCGCCCTCAAGGTTATGTTGCCCACCATCGCCGTCAATCCGCAGGCGCGGGAACGCTTCCTGCGCGAGGCCCGCGCCGCCGCCGCCATCGAACACCCGCATATCATCACCATCCATCAGGTCGGCGAGGACAACGGCGTCCCCTTCCTGGCCATGCCCTTATTGAAAGGCGAATCGCTCGATGACCGGCTGAAACGCGAAAAGAAACTACCTATCAACGAGGCGATCCGCATCACCTGCGAGATGGCCGACGGCTTGGCGGCCGCCCACGCTCAAGGACTTATTCACCGCGACATCAAGCCCGGCAACGTCTGGCTGGAAGATCAGCCGGTGCGCAGTACCGCGGCGGGCGCGCAAGCCGCGCCCGCGGCGCGCCGCCCCTTCAAGGTCAAGGTACTCGACTTCGGCCTGGCGCGCTCGCAGACCGAAGAAGTCCACCTAACGCAGTCCGGCGCCATCGTCGGCACGCCGGCGTTCATGGCGCCTGAGCAGGCGCGCGGCCTGCATGTCGATGCGCGGGCCGACTTGTTCAGCCTCGGCTGTGTTTTGTACGTGATGCTGACGGGCAAGCGCCCGTTCACGGGAGATTCGACGATGGCGTTGCTGTCGTCGTTGGCGCTGGACACGCCCAAATCGCCGCGCGAGATTAACCCCGCCGTGCCGGCCGTGCTGAGCGATTTCACCATGCGTCTGCTGGCCAAGAAGCCGGAAGGGAGGCCGGCGTCGGCGGACGCCGCCCTAGATGAAATGCGCAACATGATCCGGGCCGCCGCCGCGGCCAAGAAGGCGGCGCCGCCCTCGCCTCACTCCACAGCGACGAAGACGCACGTTCAACCTGCCGCGAGTCGGCCCGATGCGCCTCCCGCAAAGGCCGCTGTCCGTCCGCCGCGCCGCCGCGTCGCACTGCTTGTCGGCTTGGCGCTGCTGTTCGTGATCGGCGGCGGATTCGCGGCATATCAACTTCTCTTCAAAACGAATGACGGCACCCTGATCGTCAATGTGGACGACGACGCCGACTTACGCTTCCGAAACGGCGAACTGCAGATCATGGACGCCGACGGCAAATTGAAGTACACCCTCAAGCCGAGCGAGAAGAATAAAACGCTGCCGCCGGGAAAATACCTCATTAGAGTCGCCGGCGTTGAAGGCCTGAAATTGGAAACCGACCAGTTCGAGATCATCCGCAATGGCAACGCCACGGTACACGTGACGGTCGCGGCGGCGACGAAGGACGATACGACCGTTGCCACGAAGCCGACGGTCGATGACGCCTGGCTCAAGCAAGTCGCGGCCATGACGACAGAAGATCAGGTGGAAGCCGTGGCCGCCAAGATGAAGGAACTTAACCCCGGTTTCGACGGCAAGATCACGCCCACCATCGAACACGGCGAGGTCAAGGCGCTGGTGTTCGCTACGGACAACGTGACGGACATCGCTCCATTGCGGGCGTTAACCAGACTGGAAACTATCTCCTGTAACGGGACCGATACTAAATGGGGTCGTCTTTCGGACCTGTCGCCGCTGCGAGACTTGAAGCTAACGAAACTGGATTTCGCTTGGACGATAGTGTCGGACCTAACGCCGCTAAAAGACATGAAACTGAGGGAACTGTGGTTCGGCGGCGCTAGGGTGTCCGACCTGTCGCCCCTGAAGGGCATGGAGCTGACGAGCCTGGCCTGCAACGCCAATAGGGGGGTGTCGGACCTGTCGCCGCTGCGGGGCATGAAACTGACGGTCCTGCTCTTCGAGGGCACCAAGGTGTCGGACCTGTCGCCGCTGAAAGACATGAAGCTGACACAACTGGAATGCTGGAACACGCCGGTTTCTGACCTATCCCCGCTGAAGGAAATGCCGCTGACGGCCCTGAACTGTAGTAACACTGGGGTTTCCGACCTGTCACCGCTGAAGGGGATGCCGCTTCAGCAATTGGCCTGCAACCTCACGCGTGTGTCCGACCTGTCGCCGCTAATGGGGATGCCTCTCAAGGAACTCACTTGCGATTTCGATCCGAAGCGTGACGCCGAGATTCTGCGCTCCATCAAGACGCTGGAGAAGATCAACGGCAAGCCGGCGGCGGACTTCTGGAAGGACGTGGGCGCCGGGGCCAAACCGCCGGTCGATGACGCTTGGGTCAAGCAAGTGAGGGCGCTACAAGCTGACAAACAGTTGGAAGCCGTCGTGGCCAAGCTGAAGGAACTCAACCCCGGTTTTGATGGCGCCTTCTGGAAGCCGATTGCGCCCATTATCGATCATGGTGAAGTCGAGTTCTTGTGGTTCGCCTTTACGGATAGCGTGACCGATATATCGCCGTTGCGGGCGCTGTCGCGGCTGGAGAACTTATCCTTTTGCGGGACTAGCGAAAAATGGGGCCGTATTTCGGACCTGTCGCCGCTGAAGGACATGAAGATGAAGCAGCTGTTTTTGAATTGGACCGTTGTGTCGGACCTGTCTCCGCTTAAGGACATGAAGCTGTCGATCTTGTGCTGCGCCGGTACGCCGATTTCCGACTTGTCGCCGCTGAAGGACATGAAGCTGACGATGTTTCACTGCTTTGACTCGAAGGTGTCGGACCTGTCCCCGCTGAAGGGCATGCCGCTGACGATTCTGGACTGCCATAATACGCTGGTGACCGACTTATCGCCGCTAAAGGGGATGCCTCTCAAGAACCTCTACTGCGATTTCGATCCGAAGCGCGACGCTGATATTCTGCACTCCCTCAAAACATTGGAGACGATCAACGGCAAGCCGGCGGCGGAATTCTGGAAGGATGTGGACGCCGCGGCCAAGGCGGCGAAGAAAGACGCCGACGCTGATCGCAAGGCCGCCGAATATGTGCTGTCCATCGGCGGGGCGGTGAACGTCAACGGAAAGTACCACGAGGATATTAAGGTCGCCGCCGACCTGCCGCGAACGCCGTTTCGGTTGGAAGCGATCCGATTGAAGGATAATAAGCAGGTGAGCGACGCTGGCTTGGCCTGCTTCAAGGACTGCGAGAACCTGACGGCCGTGGACCTGTGGGGCACACAGACGGGCGACGCGTGCCTGGCTCACTTCAAGAACTGCAAGAACCTGACGCATCTCATTCTGGGCGGCACCCAGGTCACCAACGCGGGCCTGGTCGATTGTAAGGACTGGAAGAAGCTGGGGTTTCTCAGTTTGGACTGGACCAGTGTTGGTAATCCCGTCCTGCTTCACCTGAAGGACTGTAAGAACCTGGAGGCACTCTTCCTGAGTAACACTCAAGTAAACGACGCGGGCCTCGCCCTCTTGAACTGTGAGACCATGACAGGCCTGGGCCTGAACGGCACGCAGGTGAGCGATGAAGGGCTGGCCACCTTAAAGAACTGCAAGATCATGGATTTCCTCAACCTGAAGGACACGAAGGTGAGCGACGCAGGCCTTGAGAACCTCAAAGGCTTGGCGGCGCTTAAGGAACTCGATCTGACCGGCAGCAAGGTCACGGCCGATGGCGTTAAGAAGCTGGCCGCGGCGCTGCCGAAGTGCAAGATCAAGTGGGACGGCGGCGTCATCGAGCCGAAGCCGTAGCGGCCGCCCCTCCCTTGCGGCCCTATCGTTTCGGCGATACAGTACCTTCGTCTGTGCGCCACTAGCGGTTTATCGGCCTAACGCGGAGTCCGTGCCATGTCCGAGCATGTCCTTCCGTCCAGCGCGGAACATCGCACCAATGACCTCGCCGCGCCCCATCCGCTCGACGACCAAACGGAAAAACGCATCGACGAAATCGAAATGATCGGCGAGGAGCAAGCCGCCAACCTACCGACGCCCGGCCAATCCGGCGTCACCGCCGGTATGCGCTATCTACACTCCAGCCGTACTATTCATCAACTCGTCACCGACCGCAACCGCGCCGTCGGCATTTATCTCGCCGTCGCCTCGCTGCTTTACACCGCCTCCACGGCCATGCTCAACGCCCAGCCCGCCGCCAACCCAAACCTCATCGTCCCGCTCGATGAGCTGAAACGCTGGTGCCTGCCCGTCACATTCGGCATCCTGACCGTGCTGGCCCTGTTCATCGGTTTGCTGCTGGTACGCACGCGCGTCGGTCTGATTTATGAAGTGGCCAAGATGAACGTGCTGCTCGGCCTGCCGCACGGCCGCGTCCAGCGCGTCAATGTGTTCAGCATCTTTTTTCTGATGCACCTGTTGATCTCCACGGCGGGCGGGCTTTCGACTTTCCTATTTGCGCAGCAGATGCTTCGCCTTTATCGAGTGACGGAAGGGGAAATGCTGTACGCCATCTTAAGCGGAAGCGGCGTCGCGGTACTGCTTGTGGTACTCTATATCAGCATGGTGTGGTACACGACGACCGATGAAAAGTTGAAACCCGTTTAGCCGCGACCC
>DHJA01000297.1:70695-83295 GCA_002404095.1 Planctomycetaceae bacterium UBA4732
TTCGGGTCGCGGCTAAACAGTTTTTAGACATGCGAGGGCCAACGGCGTGAGTCTGACGGACGTGGACCCGATTTGCGTGATTATCGGCCGCACCCGGCACAAGATGGTGCTGGCCGAGATCCAGGAGGCCGCCAAGCGCGGCGCCCGGTTGATCGAGGTGCGCCTCGACTTCCTCGCCAAGGCGCCGGACTTTAAGCGCTTATTAGCCGAAAAACCATGCCCTATGGTGGCGACCGTGCGCCGGCGCGAAGACGGCGGCCGTTGGGCCGGCGCCGAAGACGAGCGGCGGATGCTGCTGCGCCAGTGCATCGTGGGCGGCTTCGATTGGGTCGATCTCGAAACCGACGTGGCCGACGCCATTCCCCGCTTCGGCGAGGTGCGCCGCATCGTCAGCTACCACAACATGCGCGAAACGCCCGACGATCTTGAGAAAATCCACGAGGCCATGTGCAAACAGGACGCCGACGTGGTGAAGCTGGCCGTGCGGGCGCAAAAGCCGAGCGACGGCTTGCGCGTCCTGGCTCTCATGGAGAAGCCGGCCAAACCGACCGTGGGCATCGCCATGGGCGACGTTGGCTTGTTTACGCGACTCCTGGGCGGCAAGTACGGCGCCCCGTTCACTTACGCCGCCTTCAACAAGGACCGCGCCATCGCGCCCGGCCTGCCGTCCTTCCACGAACTCACGCAGATTTATCACTACCACAAGATCAACGCGGATACGCAAGTCTTCGGCGTCCTCGGCGATCCGGTGGCGCACAGCCTCAGCCCGCTCATCCATAACGAAGCCTTCCGGGCGGCGGGCCTGAACGCCGTTTATCTCCCCTTCCGCGTGGCCCGCGCCGACCTGACGACGTTCTTGAAGGAATTCGACCGTATTCCGGTGCGCGGCTACAGTGTGACCATCCCTCACAAGGAGGCGGTCGTCGCCGCGGCCCAACATCGAGACCCGGCGGTGGTCGAGACGCAGGCCGCCAATACGCTGGTGCGCGCGGAGGACGGCCTGCACGCCTACAACACCGATTTTACCGGCGTATTGGAGACATTGCGCGCTCGCCTGACGGGAGAGGAGGAGGGCATGTCGCCGTTGCACGACAAAGCCATATTGGTGCTCGGCGCCGGCGGCGTGGCCCGCGCGGTGACTTATGCGGTGCGCCGCGAGGGCGCCCTGGTGACAATCGCCAACCGCACGCCGGAGCGCGGCCACAAGCTGGCGGAAGAGGTCGGCTGCCGCAACGTCGATTGGGCGGCGCGACACAACGTCATCTGCGACATCCTTATTAATTGCACGTCGGTGGGGATGCACCCCAACGTGGACGAGTCGCCGGTCCATCCGAGTTTTCTGAAACCAGGCCTAACCGTGTTCGACACCGTTTACACTCCGGAAACGACGCTTCTCGTCAAGGAAGCGCGCGACCGCGGCTGCACCGTCGTGACTGGGGTGGAGCTGTTCGTCCGTCAGGCCGCGCTGCAATTCCAGCTGTTCACCGGCCGCGAAGCGCCGGTCGAGCTGATTGGCAAGGTCGTCAAACGGACGCTGTCGCCGGTGGCGATCCGGGCGGATGAGGAAGACGAACCGTGATTGGCGACCGGCCGGTGTTCCTGATCGGCCCTCGCGGCAGCGGCAAGACTACCATCGCCCGGCTGGTGGCCGCTCGCCTCGGTTGGGACTGGGTGGACGCCGACGATGTGCTGGAAACGCGCTATGGCAAGTCGATCCGCGCCATCTTCGCGGAGGAAGGCGAGACGGCGTTTCGCGATAAGGAAGCGACAGTATTGGCCAAACTGTGCGGCCGACGGCGCTGCGTCGTCTCCACGGGCGGCGGCGTTGTGGTACGCCAGGCCAACCGGGCGCTATTGCGGGCGTCCGGCTATGTGGTCTGGCTGACGGCCGACGCGGAAACACTCTGGCGCCGGCTGCAAGACGACGACGGCGAACGCCGGCCGGCGCTGGGCGTGGGCGGGCGGGCGGAGGTCGAGGAAATTTTGCGCGTCCGCCAACCGTGGTACGAGGAGTGCGCCCATCTAACGGTGCAAACCGAAGGAAAAACGCCCGAAGCGCTGGCGGAAGAAATCGCGCTCATGATCCAGAGCGGCAATGACGCTGTTTAGCCGCGACCCGACAGGGGAGCGTGAAGGAACCGAATGTTCTACCTCTGGCTCGGTTTCGTGTTCCTCATCGGCGCCGTGGTCGGCAGCTTCATCAACGTCTGCATCGCCCGTTTGCCTTTCGAGAAGAGCATTCTTTGGCCCGGTTCGCGCTGCGGCCGTTGCCTACAGCCCATCCACGCCCTCGACAACCTTCCCTTGCTCGGCTACTGGCTGCTTCGCGGCCGTTGCCGCTCATGCGGTCAACGGTTCTCCGTCAGCTATTTCTCCGTCGAATTGTTCACTGCCTGCGCCTTCGCCGGCCTCTTTTATCTGGAAATCGGCCGTAACATCCTCGATTTACCCTATTTGAAGGATCGAGAACGGGAAATCCAGTGGGGACTAATGCCATTGCAAGCGTGGGCCGTCTTCTTCTGGCACGCGACTTTACTCGGCTTCCTCATCACGACCTCCTTGTGCGACCTCCAACATCTTGAAGTGCCGTTAAGCGTCACCGTCTGCGGTACGGTCGTCGGCCTGATCGGGGCGACGTTCCTGGCCTGGCCGTTTCCCGACGCGGCGCCGGTCCCTCCCGGTCCGCTGGGACCGCCAATCTCGCCGGGCCTCTACCCGTGGCCAGTCTGGCTGCCGGCCCAGTTGCCGTCGTGGATGCCGCCCGGCAGCTGGCAACTCGGCTTCGCCACAGGCTTGGCCGGGGCGCTCGTCGGCATGATGACGCTGCGGTGTGTGCGTTTCCTTTTCGGACTGGGCCGCGGCAAGGAAGGGCTGGGGATCGGCGACGCCGACGTGATGATGATGGCCGGCGCCTTCCTCGGTTGGCAGCCGACGCTGCTCGCCTTCTTCGTCGGCGTCTTCGTCGCCCTGTTTTTCGGAGTCGTTCAGCTCATACGCAAGGGCGATCAGGCGCTGGCGTTCGCCCCCGCCCTGGCCGTCGGAGTGATGCTCACGCTACTGATCTGGCCCACCGTCAGCCGGACGCCGAACGTCTTTCTACTCTTCTCGGAGGCGTGGCTGTTGGGAGGCGTCGTCGCGGTCGGAGCCGTACTCTTTTTGAGCGCGAGCTTTATGCTGCGCCTCGTTCGCGGCCCCGAACCCGCGCAGGCCGTCGAGGGTCAGGAGAAGAAAGCCGGAGGAGGCGCGACATGAACAACATTGTGATCGTCGATTATGGCATGGCCAACCTGCGCAGCGTGCAGAAAGCGTTCGAGAAGGTAGGCCATACGGCCGTCATCACCGGCGATCCCAACCGCGTTGCCGAGGCGGACAAAGTCGTGTTGCCCGGCGTCGGCGCCTTCCGCGACGCCATCGCCCGGCTGCATGAAGCCGACCTCGCGGCGCCGATTATGGCACATTTACGATCCGGCAAGCCATTTTTCGGCATCTGCCTTGGTCTCCAGCTTCTTTTCACCACCAGCTACGAGGACGGCGTTCACCACGGCCTCGACTACTTTCGCGGCGAAGTGGTACGCTTTAAGGATATTCCCGGTCTTAAAGTGCCCCATATGGGCTGGAACCAGCTGCGCGTACGCCGGCCGGCCCCGCCGTTGGCAGGACTGCCGCCGGACTCGTCGGTCTACTTCGTCCACTCCTTTTACGCCGCTCCGAAGGATGAAACGATCATCGCCACGGAGACGGATTATCCGACGCCGTTCGCATCGGCCGTCTGGCGCGATAATGTATTCGCCACGCAGTTTCACCCGGAGAAGAGCCAGAGCATCGGCCTGAAAATGCTGCGCCGGTTCGCGGAATGGAAGTGAAGCGCTTCACTCGTCAAACCGCGCCACGACCACGGTGACGTTATCCTTGCCGCCCTTCTCGTTAGCCCGCTTCACCAACTGATCGCACGCCTCCGATGTGTGAGGAGTGCCACCCAGGATATTCAGGATGTCTTCGTCGGAAACCATCTCCGTCAGGCCGTCGGAACAGAGCATCAGGCAGTCGCCGCCTTCCAGCGCCATCTTGTGCATTTCCACCTGGACGCCTGGATCATCGCCGCCGACGACGTTGGTTACGACGTGACGATAAGCGTGGTTGACGGCCTCTTCCGGCTTGAGGACTCCGCGCCGCACCATTTCCGCCACGAAAGTATGGTCGCGCGTCAGCCGATAGAGCAGGCCGTTTCGCAGCAAGTAACAACGACTGTCGCCGACGTGGGCGACGAATAGTTCGCGATGGCCAAAGTAACCCAGCGTCATCGTCGTGGCCATGCCGTGCCATTCGGGATGCTTGTCCGCTTCGTCGATGACTTTGTCGTTGGCCTGTGACAACGCCTTTTGAAATTCCAGCAAAATCGGATCGCCAGCCGCCGTGGGACGCAGGTGGGAACACCATTTGAGCGTATCGACGACGAATTTCCCAATCGAATTGACGGCCATCTCGCTGGCCTTTTCGCCGGCGGCGTGGCCCCCGACGCCGTCGGCCACGACAAACAGGTAGCCCTCCGGCGCGCCGAGTTGCACTTCGGGCTGCTCCATGCTGGTTTGCAGCACTCGCAACGCCCTCGAAAGGACGGCGATCAGAAATTGATCTTCATTCGAGGTCCGTTTTCTCCCCGTATCGGTTTGTCCGTGCGCGCGGAGGCGCAAGGGCCGTCGAGCTTCTAGCGGGACGTTGGCGACTGATGGGTGCCCGGCAGTGGCGGCCTGATCGATGGTGTCCGACATGGCATATCCTCCCAGAGTGAGAATAGGATTTTTCGCCTCTCGTGGCGAGAGCCGCCCTCCGGAATTCTTCACAGGCGCTTGCAATTCACCTTTCGGTCGCCTACAGTGGCGCACGACGCGATTCCGCGTCGCCGCCGAACCCGACGGAGGAAACGCCGCGTGCTGATTCTGCCGGCCATCGATTTACGGGGCGGTCAGTGTGTGCGCCTGCGACAAGGCGATTATACCCGCGAAACCGTCTTCGGCGCCGACCCCGCCGCCATGGCGCGCCGTTGGGTCGAACAGGGCGCTGCGTACATACATCTCGTCGATCTTGACGGCGCCCGTGAGGGCCGGCCGGTCAACGGCGCCAGCGTTCGCGCCATTGTCGCCGCCGCTGGCGTTCCCTGCCAACTCGGCGGCGGTCTGCGCTCCGACGCTCACGTCCAGGAAGCGCTCGCCTGGGGCGTAACGCGCGTCGTCATCGGCACACGCGCTTTACGCGATCCCGAATGGTGTCAATCTCTATGCCGGCGTTTCCCTGACCGCATCGCCATCGGCATTGACGCCCGTGCCGGCCGCGTCGCCGTGGAAGGCTGGATGGAGGCGTCGGATCGCTCCGCCCTTGACTTCGCGCGGCAGTGCGGCGAATGGGGAGCCGCCGCCATCATTTACACCGATATCAGCCGCGACGGCATGTTGGAAGGACCGAACGTCGAGGCCACGGCGGAGCTGGCGGCGGCGGTCGCCGTCCCGGTGATCGCGTCCGGCGGCGTGACCACGCTCGACGACGTGGGCCGACTGGCGCGGCGCGGGCTGTATGGCTGCATCGTCGGCCGCGCGTTGTATGAGGGCCGTCTCGATTTGGCGGCGGCGGTGGCCTTGGCGCACCGCGAACAAGCGGACGTTTAGCCGCGACCCGAAGGGGAGCGCGTCTCCCGCGCGCTCCCCTTCGGGTCGCGGCTAAACGAAACTTTTTCTCTTCACACTCTGGCAATGGGACGCAACCATGAGTACACATTTGACTGCGGACATTCGGAACGTCGCGCTCGCTGGACATCGGGCGTCAGGCAAGACCTCGCTTGCCGACGCCCTGCTCTACAAGGCTCATGCCGTAGAACGCCGCGGCAGCGTGGATGACAAAACCAGTGCCGCCGACTACACCGACGACGAGCACGACCACCACTTTTCCATCGACGCCCACGTCCTCCACCTCGACGACCACGGCAAGCGCATCAACCTCATCGACACCCCCGGCTACCCCGACTTCATCGGCGCCGCCCTCGGTTCACTGGCGGCCGTCGAAAACGTGGTCGTGGTGGTCTCGGCCGTGAACGGCGTCGAAGTGAACACGCGGCGCATGTTCGCCGAGGCCGGCCGTCGTGGGCTGGCGCGATTCCTGGTAGTGAACAAGCTCGACGGCGACAACATCCACTTCCCGGACCTCGTAAAGGCGCTGCGCGATACGTTCGGCAAGGGCTGCGTACTGTTCAACGCGCCGATAAATCCCGGCCCGAAGTTCAGCGGCGTAGTGGGGGTACTGGACGCCGTGGAGGCGCCGGCCGGCTGTCCCGTGGATCTTGTTGCCGCCCGTTCGCAGTTGGTGGACGCCGTCGTCGAGGTGGACGACGCCCTCATGGAGAAGTACCTCACTGAAGGGAAGATCAGCGTGGAGGAACTGGCCACGGCTCTACCAAAGGCGCTGGCCTCCGGCTCCATCATCCCGATCTTCTGCACCGCCGCTCGCAAGGATAAAGACCTCGGCGTGCAGGAGTTGCTGGACGGCCTCGAAACCTACTGCCTATCGCCGTTGCAGGGGCCGCCGCACTTGGCGACGTTCGCCGCCGGGGGGAATGGCTCCGACCCTGAACTGAAGGCCGACCCGTCGGGCGAGTTCGTCGGCCAGGTGTTCAAGGCCGTCACCGATAAGTTCGTTGGCAACATGAGCTTTCTGCGCGTCTATCAGGGCACCTATAAAGCCGACCAGCCGCTGGTCAACGCCCGCACCGACAAGTCGAGCCGCACCGGCGGCTTGTTCGATGTGCAAGGCAACAAGACGACGCCGATGACGGAAGCGGTGCCCGGCGACATCGTAGCCGTGACCAAGGTGGACGACCTACACATCGGCGACACGGTGGGCAACCACGCTCACCCGCCGAAGCTGCCGGCGCCGGCGTTCCCTTCGCCGATGTACGGCCTGGCCGTCGAGCCGAAAACGCGCGGCGATGAGCAAAAAATCTCCGGTAGCCTGGCCAAGATCGCCAACGAAGATCCGACCTTCCACGTCACGCGCGACGCCCAGACGCACGAAATGGTCATCACCGGCATGAGCCAGCTGCACCTAGATGTATTGCGGGAACGGCTGAAGCGGCGCTTCGATCTGGAAGTGGTCACGCACGAGCCTAAGGTTCCGTACCGCGAGACGGTGACGACGCATTCGGAAGCCAGCCATCGGCACAAGAAGCAGAGCGGCGGCCGCGGCCAATTCGGCGAGGTCCACCTGCGCGTCTACCCGCTGCCGCGCGAGATCGACAGTCAGGAAAAGCTGTTGGAACTGTTCGCCAACAAGTCGAAGTTCGAGAAGATGCGTTCGGCCCATTACGACCCGACGCACAACTTCGCTTTCATCGACACGATCGTGGGCGGGACCATCCCGAACCAATTCGTGCCGGCAGTGGAGAAGGGATGCAAAGAACTGTTGGAGCGCGGCGCCCTCGGCGGATATCGCATTCAGGACGTGGCGGTGGAGGTGTTTTTCGGCAAGGACCATGCGGTGGACAGCTCGGAAGCGGCGTTCAAGACGGCGGGCCGGATCGCGTTCAAGAACGCTTTCCTGGCGGCGCGGCCGGTGCTGTTGGAGCCGGTGGTGGTCCTGGAAGTGACCGCCCCGTCGAAGTACACGGGCGCGATCCTGGGCGACCTCAACACCAAGCGGGCGCGGGTGGAGAAGCAGGACAGTTTGCCGGGCGACCTGGCGGTGATAACGGCGAAGGCGCCATTGGCGGAAGTGGCGCGTTACGCGGCCCAGCTAGGCAGTATCACGCAGGGGCAAGGGTCGTATCACATGGAGTTCAGCCACTACGATCAAGTGCCGGGCAACGTGCAGCAGCAGATCGTCAGCAAGGCCAAGCTGGGCCACGATGAGGATGAGTGAGGAAGACGACGCGGCCCGGAGGATACGACCCCTCCGGCCGCGAGGTCTAGGTTGCATCCAAGGTAGGCCGCGAGTATCGTGGAAGTTCCGGTATATATTTCCTTCCCCCGCGAAGCGAGGCGTCGATGGACGAGAAAACTCGGTCTCTTTTCGAGGCGGCGCTAACGCTACCGGAGGGCCACAGAGTACTGCTAGCCGAGCGGTTGCTGGAGAGCTTGCCGGCCGACTTGCGGGAACCTCTCGACGACGAGACCTTCGCCGCCGAACTCGACCGGCGTTACGACGAATTTCAACGCGACCCTTCCGTGGCGGTCCCGTAATCCGATGTGTTGCATGGAGAGTGAGCCGCGTGGATGGCCGTTCCCGTCGTCCTGTTCCACCGACTGGCGCAGCGAGAATACCAGGCCGCTCGCCGATGGTACGCCCAGCGAAGTCCGCAAGCGGCCCGGCGGTTTCAGGATGAAGTGGAGCGGGCGGTCCAAGGGATCGCTAGCCGTCCCGACCAGGAGCCGCTCTAGCACGGCGTCCATCGTTGGGTGCGGACAAGGAGCTTCCCCTATCTCCTGTACTACCGCCGGATCGGTCCCGATCATTTACTGGTGACGGCGGTAGCCCATTCTCGACGACGACCTGGTTACTGGCTGCGAAGATCGCTTCCATGAACGAGCGGGCTGGAAGCGTCGCGCCGGGCGAGCGGAACGGCGTGAAGCGGAACAGTTCCTTCTCGTCCTCGCTTGCTCTCGCACAGTAGACGCCTCGGGGCTGAATTAGCTCCGATAGAAATGAGAGCAACCATTAGGCCAACCGAGAATGGTCCTCTCGCATGAAATTCTGGCGCCGCCTGAACAATTCCGCCCCCCAATTCTTCTCACGCCTCAATACTTCGCGCCGGCGCGAATAAACTTCGGCTCCGGCCGTATTATTTTCCATTTAGCTGTTGCATTTTGTCATTTCTTAGTTAATCTCATCTCAGCGTAATCGGGCCGGGGCGAAAATAGGATCAACAAACCCGCCTCACAACCCGATGTGTCCGAGACGTCCATCACCCCTCTGAGGACCAGAAGACCATGAAGCGCTCCCCTCGTCTGCATCTCGAACAGTTAGAGGACAGAATCACGCCAATCGGTCCCGTCCTGTTCGACCCCACGTATCTGCCGCCGCCGCCGCCGGATCAGGTGGTGGTAACCCCACCGCCTCCGGCCCCCACGTACTACATCCCGACCCCCGCCGACATGGTAGCCGCAATGAATGCCTATCTCGCCTCCTTGCCGCCCCCGCCCACCGGCGGCGACATAGGTCTCGGCACCGGCTTGGGAGGCGGATCTTTGCCGTGATACCTGAGTTTGGGCAACCATCTGGCCCGAGCCGACCGAAGAAAACTGTCCCCCATTGACCCATTCGTGGTTCAACCGCTAGCGATGCTTCGCGGAAGCGTGAACACCAACACGTTTCCGTGAAGCATCGCTAACCCCCTCCCCGTCCGTAAGCGCCGACCCCATACCATCTCGTTTTTCCGCGAGTGGGCTTCTCGAATTAGGCGCCGTCGCTGATCAGCGTTTAATTCGAGAAGCCCACCTTAACGCCAACGCCCCCATTTACACGGCCGCCGTCGTCGCTTATACCAGACAGGGACGCCCTCAACGACGACCAGCCCGCGAGACTCCCCGATGAACCGCTGCCTTATCCTTATGCTAACGGCCGGCCTCGCCCTCGGCGCGGCCAAGCCGTCGGCCGACGTCTTCCTCGACCCCGAAAAGGCCGGCCCCGACTTCGCCGTCCAGGGTGAGTACGTCGGCGAAACCGCCGGCAAAGATAAACTCGCCGCCCAGGTCGTGGCCGAGGGCGACGGCAAGTTTACCGTCTACTTCCTGACCAGCGGCTTGCCCGGCGATGGTTGGGACGGCAAAGCCAAGGTCAAGGCCGCGGCCCACACTGCCGACGGTAAGACGACGTTCGAGGGCGCTGGTTGGAAGGGCGACATCACCGACGGTAAGCTTACCGGCGCCCGCGCCGACGGCGTTGAATTCGCCTTGAGCCGCGTTGTGCGCAAGAGTCCGACCGAGGGGACCAAGCCGCCCGAAGGCGCCCTGGTCCTCTTCGACGGCAAGGGCGCTGGCGAATGGAAGGACGGCCGTATCGTTGAGGGCGATCTCCTCGCCGAGGGCGCGACGACAAAAAAGACATTTCAGGACTTCAAACTCCATCTTGAATTCCGCCTGCCGTTTAAGCCGAAATCGCGCGGCCAGGAGCGCGGCAACAGCGGCGTCTATCTCCAGAGGCGATACGAGATCCAGGTTCTCGACAGTTTCGGTTTGGCCGGCGACAAGGGCGAATGCGGGGCGATCTACCAGCAGACGCCGCCGGCTGTGAATATGTGCTTCCCGCCGCTATCGTGGCAGACCTACGACATCGACTTCCGGGCCGCTCGCTACGACGCCGACGGCAACAAGAAGGCCGACGCCGTCGTGACGGTGATACAGAACGGCGTTAAGGTTCACGACAAAGCGGAGATAAAAAAGCAGACGGGCTACGGCGACAAGGAGAAAGATACGCCCGGCGTCCTTAATTTGCAGAATCACGGCAACCCCGTGGTGTTCCGCAACGTCTGGGTGGTCGTCCGAAGCGGTGGGGATAAAAACTAGGCGGCTCGGGTAAGTTGCACCCGCTCACGCGCGGACCCTCGTACGTATAGGGTGTGCCTCCCGAGTTAGGCATCAGGGCGGCCTCTTGCTCCCTCCCTCTTTTCGGCATTGGTATCAACACCAGAGGGGGGTGCCATGCTTTCGCGGCCTCTTTCTGCACCTTCCGTCCGTCGAAGCCGCCGCGAAAGCATGACTCCCGCGAGGGGATTCATGCTTTCGCGGGGTTCAGACTGGACGGCGTCTTGGGATAGGCCCGCGAAAGCATGGCACCCCGCCCGTAGAGGGTGTTAGGGTAGATACCAATGACGCAACGGGGAGGGAGCCGATCAGCGACGGCGCCTAATTCCAAAGGCACACCCCCTCGTATACGGCCTTGATTCGATTCGATCGAACCGGTACCATCCGCCGGTGTTTGGCCTGGAAAATAGGCGCAGGCACTCCCGTCTGCTCAAGGCTCCGAAGAAATCGGTCTATAGCGAACTTAAACGCGCCAAACCTAAGCCCAAGGTGGAGATTCCCGCATGGTCCCGGCGTCGTCAGACCCGGTTTGCGAGGACGACGCGAGGGCCGGCGAGTTCGCCGCGAGTCGCCTGGCTTTGCGCCGCGCGGGCTTCGGAATGCTCTTGCTCCTGACCGCCGCCGCGCTGTTCTTCCAGGTTCCCTGGTTGGCCTCGAACCAGACCGCCTCCCATATCTTTCGCTGCCTACTCACTGCGGGGTTGCTGATCGCCTACCTACAAGGCTATCGCGCCCTACTAGCGCTGCCCGGCGACGCCGGCCAACGACCCGTGGTGGTCGGCTTCGCCGTCTCGTTCGGACTAATGGCCTTGTGCATACCACCGTTCAACTCCATTGACGTTTACTGTTACATCAATTCAGGTTGGCAGCAGGTGCGCTATGGACTCAATCCGTACACCTACACGATTGACGATGTGGCGAATTGGCAAAACGACCCGATGTTCCGGCCCTATTGGACGCACGCCTATGCGGCTTACGGCTTTTTGTTCGAGCGGCTTGCCGCGGCCCTGTGCCGGCTAGGACGGGGCGACCACGCGTGGACCCTGTTCTTGTTTAAGGCGACGGGACTCGTCGTCTTCGCATTGGCCGGGTGGGTTGGAGCGCTTGCCGCTCGGCAGCTTCGGCTGCCCGCGCCGGATCGCGCCTTGTATCTACTTCTTTGGAATCCGCTGTTACTTATCCTCTTTGTTACAGACGGGCACAACGACTTGTGGATGGCCTTGTTCACCATGACGGCCGTCTACCTTGTCCTGACGGACGGCTGGGTCGGGGTGCTCCCGGCGCTGGTCGCCGCCGCCGCGATCAAGTATGTTTCCGCGGCGATCCTGCCTTTCGCACTCCTCTATCTCGTTAAACGGTTCGGCTGGAAGAAAGCCGCGGCCGGCGCGGGGTTGGCCCTTCTGCTCGGCGGGCTGCTCGCCTGGGACTACGTCGGGCCGATTGGAAAGCCTGACGCCCTAGAAGCGCAGGTCGCCAACGCCACGGCGGCGCTGAACTCAGTGCCGGCCATGTTCGTCTTTCCGTGCGACCTATGCGCCAAATTGTTTCCGCGGCTGGCGCCGTACCGGGAGCCAGCCGCGGCGGCGATTAAGCTCGTTTTCTGGACTGGTTTCACGGGTTTCTACGGGCGCCTCGCCTGGATCCGCTTACGGAGCGCGCCTTACGACCCGGCCGCCTTTCTCCACGACTGCGTTCTAATTCACTTCGTACTGATATGCCTCGTCAGCAGCAAATTTTACCCCTGGTATCTGGGCATGTTCTTCCCGTTGGCCCTTTGGCTTCCTCCGGGCGGCCGATTGCGGCGGGCAGTGTTGGCGATTTCCTCCGCCCAACTTCTCACTTTGACCTTCATCGGTCAAACGAACTTCCTGAACGGCTTGGTGATGCTGGTTCTTCCTCTCCTCTGGGCGATGAAACCGTCGTTATTTCGTCCGCGCCGTTCCCTCCCTACGCCGACAGAATGGGAAGCTACCGCCCCACCCGTCGCCGCCTGATCCGGTGTGCCACGAACAACCACGAATCACACGAATAAGAGAAA
>DHJA01000297.1:83390-87289 GCA_002404095.1 Planctomycetaceae bacterium UBA4732
TTTCTCTTATTCGTGTGATTCGTGTGATTCGTGGTTTATTTTCCGCTGGCGTCATTTGCCCAACCGCTTCAGGGAGGCGTTCGCCTCGCGCGTGAGCGGCGAATTGGCTGCGCCCTTGGCGATTTTTGCCAACACCGCTCGCGCCTCCGGGCCGCCGACGGCCTCCAGCGCCTCGACGGCGCGCAGTCCACGCAACAGTTCCGGTGCGGGCGTCGCCAACTTCTCCAAGAGTCGGCCTACGCGGGAACGGACTTCCGCCGACGGCTGACCATCGACCACCTTTCGCAAGGCCGGCTTGGCCACATCCCCAAGTTCATCTAATTCGCCCATCGCTTTATCGCGTATTTGGAAGTCGTCGCTGTCCAGGTCGGCGATAAACCGGTCCACTTCGTCTTTCCCGGCGGATCGGGCCGGCCGTAAGCGCTCTCCTAAGCAGGATGCGGCTTGCCCTGGGGCCGCACTGAAGGCGCGGATGGCTTTATACGCTTTGGCTGCATCGGCACCGGCCAAGTCGGTCCAAAATGATTTACATTCTTCCGCTGACAAGGCGACGACCTTCGGCTTCGGCCGTTGCGTGACCTCGGCCACGTCCCAGAACAGCATGGTCGTATCGTCCCCGGTAGAGACGAGCGTCTTGCCGTCGGCTGAGAAGACCAGCGAGTTGGCCCTGCCGCGATGGCCTCTCAGAGTGCGCAGGTCCTCGCCGGTGTCCAGGTTCCATAGGCGGATTGTGTCGTCAAAGCTGGCGGAGGCCAGCGTTCGACCGTCCGGGGCCATAGCGATACATAGGGCCGTTTCCTGGTGGCCGGTGAGCAAAAGCCGCTCTTTGCCGGTTGCGGCTTCCCATACGGGAATCGTTTTCTGCCACCGATTGACGGCCAACATGCGGCCGTCGGGCGAGAACAGGAAAGTCGGATCGGTCCGCCCGCCGCCCAGAAATTCAAATTCGCCGGCCTCGTTCGGCATGTTGGCGGTGGTCGTTTCCCAGGCTAGCCGCGGTGGCTCTTCTTGCCCTTCATAGTGCCAGGCCCGCATTCTGACGCCATACCCTCGCGTCCAGCTCATGGCCGCCAATGTCCGACCGTCCGGGGCAAAGGCAACGCCGCTTACGTTATTCTGTTGTACCGCCGTTTTGTTAGTCTCTGTTACGGTAAGTTGGCGCAATTCGCGGCCGGCGACCGGTTCCCGGAGCCGCACCGTTCCATCGCTCTCTCCCGTGGCCAAGATTTTGCCGTCTGGCGTGAACGCGGCCGCCACGAAATAGTAGTCGTCGCCCTTTTTGTCATGTTCGAGCCGCCTGAGGAACTTGCGGGCAGCAACGTCCCATATGAAGATCGCTTCGACTCCCACGGCCGCGAGCGATTTGCCGTCCGGCGCGAAGATTAGCGATTCTGCATACGATTCCTTCTCCCAAAGCAGCTGCCCGACGTCGCGCCCCGCGGCCATGTTCCAAAGTCGGATTTCCGGGTTGCCATAACGCGGATTCACGTCTCTTGAGAAGGCGAGCGTTCGGCCGTCCGGTGCTAGCGTCAAATCGCTAATTCGCTCGCTGCCGACGACTGGCGTGTTCTCCTTGCCTGTGACGGCGTCCCACAGCCGGATCATTCCGCCGAGATGGCCCGAGATAAGCGTCTTGCCGTCCGGGGAAAAAGCGACTTCCCAAACGCCGCGCGCCTTGATGCGCCGCACCTTGCCGCCGTTCACGTCGCGCAGAGCGATGAAGTCATAGTCATAGTCGTCGCCGCCTTCGGCTGAGGCTAAGGACTTGCCGTCCGGGGAAAAAACCAACGAACTGAGGTGATAGGTCGTCGGCCATTCATGGATGACCTTACCGGATTGCAAGTCCCAGAGGGCAATGCCGCCCTTACGATTTCCGGAAGCGAGCAGAGCGCCGTCCGGTGAAACAACTAACAGGGCTATACCTTCGGGCCGCGTCAGCCGACGGAGTTCCTTGCGCGAAACCACGTCCCATAGGGCAATCGTCTTTTCCGACGCAGCGACCAACGTTTTGCCGTCCGGAGTGAAAGCAAGCGCGCTAATCGTCTCCTTGGGCGTTTTCAAGTTCATGGAATGTTTCCGGGTTGTCAAATCCCACAAATCGATGGAACCTTCTACGTTCCCCACGGCCAAGGTCTTGCCGTCCGGTGAAAACGCGAACGAATCGGGCCAGCAACCCTCCTTTCGCTCAAGTCGGGGCAACTCCTTCCCCGTTGCGACGTCCCACAGATGGATTTCCCAGTTCCCTTGGTGTGTCTCTACAAGAGTGCGTCCGTCAGGCGACAAGGCGTAAAGGATATTCATATATCCCGTCGGGAAAGAACGCAGCAGCTTGCCCGTGGCTAAATCCCACAAGCAGATTGTGCGGTCGCCGCCGTAGAAGCCGGAAATCAGCGTCTTGCCATCGGGACACGGAAAAAGGGGGCACGCAGTGCCGCCGCCTTGACGGAAGCGAAGCGTACCAACCCGTCGCACGGCGCCGTCCGGCAGCGGGTCGCCGTAATCGTCAAGGCGGACTTGCGTTTCCTCCTTTCGGGGAGGCTCGGCGGCCAGCTTCGCGGCCGGCGGCTTTTCCTCTGGCGGCTTGGCGGCGGGCTGGGTCATCGCACCGACGCCGACGCCAACCAAACTCAGCGCGGCCAACAGCATTACCACAATTTTCATCTTCATTATCCCCATTACTTTCAGACCTTCATTGGCGAGAGCGGCCGCGGACGTCGAGACGGCGCCGGCCGTCGCCTTCTCGGCCGCGAACTGAAGAGCGGCTTTCAGGGTGGCGTCAAGCAACAGGGCCGACGCCGCTTCCGCCGAACTCACCAGCAAGGCCGCGCCCAGCGCCCCGGCGGAGAGGGTCAGGCCGCGCCGGATCAGTTCCGCCCGCAGCAACTTTCGTCCGCGCGTCAATCGACTTCGGAGCGTCGCCGTCGGGCAGCCGAGTTGGCGCGCCGCTTCCTCGTGCGTCCTCCCCTCCAGGTGGCAGATCACAAGAGCGGTTCGGTAATGTTCCGGCAGCCGTTGCAGCGCCTCGTCCAACGCCTCTCGGAGATCGCCCCACGCCGCCTGCACGCCGGTCTCGGTTTTGCGCATGCTTGCCGCTCGCCTCTCATGCACCCGTTGGCGGTCGCCGTGTTCTTTCGCCTTGACGGCAAGACGGCGCGCGACGCCGTGCAACCAGCTGCCGACCGACTCTTGCTTGCGGATGGAAGCCGCCTTGCGAGCCAGCAGCAAGAACGTCGCCTGGAAAGCGTCCTCCGCGTCTTGGTACCGGCCCAGAACGCGCCGGCAGACCGCGAGTACCATCGGACCGTGCCGCCGCAAAAGCGCGGCGAACGCCGCCTCATCGCGCGTGCTGGCGAAGCGGTCTAGGAGTTGGCCGTCGGCCACCGTCGCCGCCGACGGGCCATCGGTTAGTGATCGGATGTAGCGGACGGCGGCGCCAAGCGGTCTGTTGGTCATGCGTGGAAGTCTCCGACAAGGCTCTACCTTTATAGTGCCTGTGGGAGAGGAAAAGTGACGCACTGCGGCGACAAAGAGGGGAAATAGTCGCCGGCGCCTAGAAAATAAGCCGGTTGGCACTCGTTCGCACCAACCGGCGTCGAATTGCATCAGGGTGAGTGAGGGGATTTGAACCCCCGACATCCAGAGCCACAGTCTGAATATCGGCGTTCTCAAGTTCCCATCGGCAAACGACTTGCAACCCGACGACCCCCGCGCATGCAGTCCAGTATGCAGTAACCCGCCGGCCGACGGCGCCTTGGCCCGCGTCGTCGCGGCGTGGGATGAACTGCCCGAAGCCATACGCGCCGCCGTGCTGCTGCTGGTCGATAGCGCCGGCAAGAGGCCGTGAAGTCCTTCGTATCTTGACAAGTCTTGACACACCGGCGATGCTGACCGCATGGCGA
>DHJA01000272.1:0-276 GCA_002404095.1 Planctomycetaceae bacterium UBA4732
GCAACGGCGGCGTCAGCGGCGGGGGCGCCGGCGGCTTCGGCGGCGGCGGCGGCGGGGGCAACGGCGGCGGGGGCGGGGGCGCCGGCAGCTTCGCCTCGGTCAGCGGCGGCGAGAGTTCGGGAGAAGTGTTCGCCGTGCTGACGGACGATTCGCTGTGGGCATACCACCCCGGCTACGCCAACGCCCCGTGGGTGAACCTGCTTCTTTCGGGGACGGCCCAATCCGACGCGGCGCCGCGGCGAGGCTGAGCCGGGCTGCCCAAGGTGGGGCGCCCGC
>DHJA01000272.1:384-2436 GCA_002404095.1 Planctomycetaceae bacterium UBA4732
GGCTGCCCAAGGTGGGGCGCCCGCTCCGCAGGCGCCCAGGTCGGACAGCAACCCCTAGACGTAGCACTGGGCGTTGGTCTGTTGTTCCGCCGAGTGCAGCGATGCGACGAACGGCTCCAGGAACAATTCCAGGCGCGGCATCACGCCCCGCTACAAGCTGGGACGGACCTCGGCGGCGTCGAGAAATTCCTCCAACGGACGCGGAAACGTCGCTCCATGGCCTTTCTCGTGTCAGCAGTGGGGTCTGCCGAGGGAAATTGTACGCCAACGATTTACGTCCGGTCAGGTTGAAGACACGGTAGAATTAGCCAGGTGAGGAGAGCAGCATGGTGTATCCAGCGAAACAGGACTGGTGGGTTGCCGGCCCGGTCGTGTCGTCCAGCGCGATCCTCGTCGGCGTCGGTGCGTTCACCGCCTACCAAATGGCCATGCAAGGTATACCGCCTGGCCCCGGTTTGATACTAGCAGTGGTCGCTTCTGGAGTCGGCGGACTGATGCTATGGATGTTCTGCGCGACTTCCTACGAGATCGGCGAATCAAATCTCATTGCCCGCCTGGGACCGTTCCGCTGGCAGGCGCCTATGAATGCGATCGAGGAAGTCGTCTCGACGAACGGGTTCCACTTGATCGTGGGGCTAGGCCTGGCCTGGTCTATGGACATGCTGCACGTCAAATACCGGAAGACGAATGGCAAGATGGCGTTCCCGGTTTCCATCTCGCCGCGCGACAAGGCGGGGTTCCTCCTGGAGCTTGCAGCGGCGGCGCCCGGCGCGAAAATGGTAAGCGACGGCCCAGGTGGGAAAATCGTAGGAAAAGGTGACGTCGTAGATTAATTCCAGTAGCAAGTCTGCGATGTCGCTTTTTCATCCCCTTTCCTCCCTTTGAAACCCATTTCCTATTCGGAGGGTATTCTCGAAAGCAACAAACTTCGAGCCGCCGTCACATGAGGATCACCATGAGAACCGCACTCAAGGCAACGCTGGTTCTGGGGACGATCTGCACGACATTGATAATGGGTGGGTTCGCGGCGTTGGCGCTGTGGATGATCTTCGCGGCCTCGGCCGCCGCCCAGCTGCCCGACATACATAAGGATATTGTTTATTCCAAAGTGGATAATACGGAGCTTAAACTCGATCTGGTTCAGCCGCCGAAGGGCGATGGGCCGTTTCCGCTCATCATCTGGATTCATGGCGGCGCCTGGCAGTTCGGCGACCGCAAGGAATACCACGATGCGATGACGAACCTCGCCAAGGTAGGCTACGTCGGCGCGGCAATCGTGTCGATGGTGGAGTTTTTGAATGAACACTTGATGAAAAAGTGAGCGGATTCGGTTGGCCGTGTTTTCGTTTCGAGGCGCAAACGATTTGTTTACTATTGCGCGAACGCCGCCAGGCTGACGCGCAGCTGGTTGCGCGCCCGATACAAAAGGCTCTTGGCGGCTTTGGGAGTCATATCTAGCTCGGCCGCGACCTCGGTATACGTTCGCTCGTCGAATTGGTGCATCTCGACCGCCGCGCGCTGACGGCCGGCCAACTCGGCCACGGCCGCGCGCACAACGCCGGCCAGTTCGGTGCGCTCCAAACGCCGCGACGGCGATTCGGCGCGGTTCGGCAAACGCTCTTCCATCGCGCCTTCCTCGGCCGCCGCGTCCAACTGGACGCATGGCTTCCGTCGCCGCGACCGCAAGGCGTTGCGGGCTACGTTCTGGGTGATGTGGAATACCCAGGTGGCGAAGCTCGCCCGCGGTTGGTAGGAGGCGCGAGCGCGGTATAGCCGCAGGAATACGTCTTGCGTCAAATCTTCCGCCTCGGCGCGGTCGCCCAATCGACGGCAGAACCAGCCTAAAACGCGCGTGCGGTAGACGCTCACCAACTCGGCGAACGCCGACGGATCGCCGTCGCGCACGCGCAGCATAAGCCGTACTTCCGGGTCTTGGCGCCAGCGCGCGGCCGAGCCGGCGACGGGCAAGCGACGTTTCCGTGCCGGCGGTGCAAGGGACATAAACAACTCCTGCGGTACCTAATATCTTCAAAGATCGTTTAGCCGCGACCC
>DHJA01000272.1:2565-4725 GCA_002404095.1 Planctomycetaceae bacterium UBA4732
CCTTCGGGTCGCGGCTAAACAACCGCGCCGTGCGCCGGCAGCCGCAAGCGAAACGTGCTGCCCTGGCCTTCGACGCTCTCCACGGCAAGGTCGCCGCCCATCAAATCGACGTAGCCCTTGGCGATGGACAACCCCAGCCCGGCGTGTAGGCCGTCGCCGCCGCGCGATGGGTCCGCCCGATAAAAGCGCTCGAATAAGTGCGCTTTCGCCTCCTGGCCGATGCCGACGCCGGTGTCCTTCACTTCCACGTCGAGCCGGCCGTTCTCCCGCGCCACCGTTAGATCAATGGCGCCGTTGGGCCGGTTGTACTCGATGGCGTTGTGCAGCAAACTGGTCAGCACTTCGCGCAGCTTGTCCGGATCGGCCGTGAGCGGCGCGCTGCCGTTGCGGTGGACGGTCAGGGTCAGGCCGCGCGCCTCGGCCAGCGGCCGCACCAGCGCCGCGCACTGTTCCGCCAACTCGGCGGCGTCGATGGCCGTCGGACGCAGACGATCCACGCCGGCGTCGAGGCGGGCCAGCGTCAACAGCCGTTCCACCACTTGCGTCATCCGCTGGGCGCTAAGCCGGCAATCGCGCAACAATTCCTGATAATCCTCGGCCGAACGCGGCTTACGCAGCGCCATCTCCGTCGTGGTGAGCAGGGCGGCCAGCGGTGTGCGCAACTCATGGGAGATGTCGGCCGTCGCCTGCTTTTCGCGGGCGAATGCTCGTTTCAACATCTCTAATGTCTCTATGAGCCGGCGTGTGATTGGTTGCAATTCGCCGGGCATCCGACGTTGATCCACCTGCAAACGGAAGTCCTTTTCCGAAACGCGGCTCACCGCGTCGGACAGGCGGCGCAGCGGCGACAGTCCCAGCCGCACCAGGCCGAAACAGCCCGCGACGGCGAACAGGAACGCCACGCCGCCGGTGAGCAGCAAGCGGTCGCGCAGGCGCGCCAACGAGACGTTGGTTTCGGCGTCGAGGGCGGACAGGTCGCCGTCGCGTCGATCCTTGAGAGAGGCCAAAGCAAGGTCGCGGTCATCCGTGGAGGCGGCGCACTGCACGAAAATCGTGGAGCGCGGCTGCAATTCGCGGGACTGCGGCGGGCGGTCGTCGTGGGTGCGATCGCGCGGACCATGCCGCGCGGGCAGGAGGTAAGTGATGGGAGCGGAAGTCTTAAGGGTGACGCGCCGCAGAAGGCCGATTTGGTCCATGTCGTAGTCGGCGGACTTCCAAGGCGAGCCTTGCTCGGCCGTGAAAGCGTCCGCGTCCACCGGAAAGAAGTGTTCGCCGAGAGACGCCGAGCGTTTGGAGGCGCCCCATACGCTGTCAATCTGGAAGTAATACCGCGACACTTGTTCAAGAACTTCGCGGCCGTCGAAGGTGATCTCGACAAGGTTTTTGCGGTTCAGGTCGAAGATGAACTGGCCATGCACTCCCTGGCCGACCCACGACGGCGCCAGAAGGTAGGCGTTGGGCGCCGTGGCAACGGCCAACATGCCGAGGGCGTTCAATTCGTGGTGACGGAGGCGCCCCCAGTCGGACTGAAACTGCGCGACGCGGGCCAAGGTCTGGGCCTGCGCCAAAAGGTCGTCGTCCAAGCGCGTCTCTTCCGCCCGACAGCGCTCCGTGTACTGCGCCTCAATGAGTTGGGCCGTCGCGTTCTGCTTCGACTCCAGGGTTTGCTTCGACGTTTCATAGCCAATGACCGACGCGACTCCCAAGGCCACGGCCAATAAGCCGAGGAAATAGACCATCAAAGACAGGCTGATCGAACGCATGTCAATCATCGCCCCGCAGGAGGTAGCCCTCGCCCCAGCGCGTCTGGATTAAGGGCGGATCGAAACCTTTGTCGATCTTATTACGCAAGTAGCGGATGTAAACGTCCACGACATTTGACGTATTCTCATCTTGTTCGTCGTACAAGTGGTTCCAAATCATGGTACGGGAAACCACCTTGCCGCGGTGAAACGCCAGGAACTCCAGGAGGGCGAACTCACGCGGCGTCAGGTGAATCGTCTGGCCCGCGCGCTTCACGTTGCGGCCGGCCGTGTCGATTTCCAGGTCGTGGACTCGCAACACGGGGTCTTTGACCTGATGGCCGCGGCGGATGAGGGCGCGGAGGCGGGCGAACAGTTCCTCCAACTCGAACGGTTTGGCCAGGTAGTCGTCGGCGCC
>DHJA01000272.1:4834-5125 GCA_002404095.1 Planctomycetaceae bacterium UBA4732
GTCGTCGGCGCCGAGATCGAGGCCGCGCACTTTGTCATCAATGCCGCCGCGGGCCGTGAGGACGAGAACGTGCGTCTTGAGGCCGTCGCGTCTCCAGCGTTGCAGCAGCGTCAGACCGTCCACCTTCGGCAACATCAGGTCGAGGATTACGGCGTCGTACTCGGCGGATCGGGCCTTGAAATCGCCCTCCTCGCCGTCGAAAGCGGTATCGACGGCGAAGCCTTCCTCCTCCAAACCCTGGCGTAGGGCGCGAACGAGCGGCTTATGGTCCTCGATCAGCAGCACGCGCAT
>DHJA01000193.1:0-6723 GCA_002404095.1 Planctomycetaceae bacterium UBA4732
CTGCAAACCGTGTCGTGCGCCCCGTCTCCCGACGCGGCCCAGAAGGGGCGAGGCATGTTTCATCTCAGCAGGTATAATACACCAGGCGCGCTTTCGCGCCGCGAGCAGGGGACGATAAGGAGTCCGCCAATGGCGACCGATCTGGGTCAGAGTAGAGCCGCGCCGCCCGCCAAGTATGAAACTTTTGTCCTTGCACAACTGGCGCGGACGGGGCAGCGTATTCGTACCCTGGACCTGACGGCCGCCCTATTGGTTTTCGCCGCGTGGACGCTGGCCTACGCCGTCGCGGTCGCCCTGCTGGACCGCTGGCTCGATCTCGCGCCCGTCGTCCGTCAAGCTGTGTGCACTGTTTACCTGTTGGCCAGTGCGCTTTATTTGACTGTTTTCGTGCTTCTACCGTTGTCGCGCCGGATTAATCCGTACTTCGCTGCCCGTCAGCTGGAGCGCACGCTGCCCGGCGCCAAGAATAGCGTCGTCAACTGGCTCGACCTACGCGGCGAAGACCTGCCGTCCGCCATTCGCGGCGCCGTCGGTCAACGGGCCGCCAGAGACCTTGGCCGCGCCGACTTGGAGAAGGCGGTCAACGCCCGGCGCACCTATGTCGCGGGCGCCGTCGCGGCAGTCTGCGCTTTGGCGTTTCTGATCGCCTTCTTCACCCTTGGTCCCGGACTATTTCTTGGCTATTTAGGCCGCGCTTTCGCTCCCTTCGGCGCATCCGGCAAGGCCGCCCCTCCCACCGCTACGCGCCTGACTGTCGTGAAGCCCGCCGACGGCAACGCTGTTGTACCGGACGACCGCCCCTTCGAGATGCTCGTCCGCGTGGACGGCCGGGCGCCGAATCCCAAGGCCGCTGACGCCCTCAAGATGCTCTTCCGGTATCAGCCGACCGCGGCGTACCAACAACGGCCGCTGGAAGCGGACGACGGCGGCCGTTGGGGCGCGACCCTCGCGGCCCACGAAGTTCTTGATGGTTTTTGGTACAAAATCGCCGGCGGCGACGCCGAGACGCCGGAATACCGCGTCCGCTTGACGCCGCGCGTCGTCGATTTCAAGGCCGTCTATCAATTCCGTCCTTATCTGGCGCGGACGAACGAAACCCGGTTCGACGAACGCAAGATCGAAGCGGTGCGCGGAACGAAGGTCGATGTGACGGTCCACGTCAACCGCGACGTGAAGGACGGTTGGCTTCAGTTCGAGGGCGCCAGGGGCGTGACGGTGACGCACGGCGACCGCCCGCCCAACGATCCGCAAGGCTTCGTCGTTCCCCTGACGCTGGACGAATCGAGCCAGTACCGCGTCTGCTTCACGTCCGCCGACGGCGAGAACTTCGTTGAACCGCAGGCATATCCGCTGATCGCCGTGCCGGACAAGGCGCCGGTGGTCGCGCTGACGAAGCCTACGGAATTAAAAGAGAAACCGGGTTGGGTATCTCCGCTCCATGCGAACGACCTGCTGGAACTGGAAGGCGCCGTGACCGACGACATCGGCGTGGCGAAGATATGGCTCAATCTCAAGGCGGAGAATGGGCCGGAATTGCCCCGGCAGGAATATCGCTCGCCGAAGGACTTCCAACTCCCTCACGGCGGCAACCCCACAGCGGTCGATTACAAGGATTTTGTCGATCTGGCAAAGGTCCGAAGTCCGGCCGACCCGACTTTCGTGGTGCGGCCCGGAATGGTGTTGGAATACTGGCTGAGCGCGGCGGACGCCTGCGACTTCCCCAAACCGAACGTCGGCGAAAGCAAACATTACCGTGTACAGATCGTGGACGCGCTCAACAATGACAAGGTGCAGAAGGAGAATCGAGACAAAGCGCAAGCCGGCAAATCGGAGCAGCAACAGAAACAGGATGAGCAGAACAAGAAGGAAGACGACAAGCGCCAGGCGGACAATAAGCAAAAGGACCAGCAGGGAAATGGCGGTTCCGGGGGCGATAAAGGCGAAAGCAAGCCGCAAGAGAACGGCGGCCAAGGCGATAAGCCTAAGGAAGACGGCAAGCAGCAGCAAGAGAACGGCGGCCAAGGCGATAAGCCTAAAGAAGACGACAAGCAGCAGTCCAAACCCGGCGAGAACGCCAAGGGCGGGATGGGCGAGACCAGCGACAGCGGCAAACCGAACGAAGGCAAGCCAGACGGTGCCGGTGACAAGGGCGCCAAACCGAATCCCGACCAAAAGGGCGGCGGCGGGAATAAGGAAGACGTATCCAAGGATTTGAGGGACGCCGCAAACGATCTCCAAGAGAGCAAGGAAGGAGCCGGCAAGAACGGTGGTCAAAAGGAACAACAGCCTAAACCGGCCGGCGACAAGAACGGCGATGGTCAGGCGGCGAAGGCGGGCGGCGATTCCAAGTCGCAACCGGACGCCCAGCCCGACAAGCGGAACGATGGGAAGTCCGAGACGACGCCAAAACCCGGCGCGGATAAGAGAAACAGCAAGCCGGAGGACGGGAAGGAAGCCAGCGGCGCGAAACCGCAAAGCGACGGTACGCCCAGGCCCGACGGCGATTCTTCCGGCGAGATTTCACCGAAGGAAGCCAAACCGAAAGACGTGGCCGACGCCGCCAAAGACCTCAAAAACATCGACCCACAAAAGCGGCAGAAAGCGGCGAAGAAACTCGGCGAAATTGCGCAAACGGCCAAGGACGAGCAAGCTCGCAAGGATGCCCAAGACGCCTTGAAAGACGCCGAAGCCAAGGCAGAAGACGCGAACAAGCCGAAAGAGGGGTCGCCGGGTTCAGACGGTCAGCCAATGGAACCGAAGAATAAGCCGGGCGACGAAAAGACCGGCAAGGGCGCCGATCCCTCACCGATGGACGATAAAAACCCTATGGATAACCCCAAAGGCGGTACGGACAAGAGTGATGGCCAGCCGCAAGACAAGAACAACCCCATGACCAATAAGAAGGGACCAGGGCAAAGCGGGCCGGGCAAGCACACTGACAGTCATCCCGACGAGAAAGTCCCCGATGATAAGACAGCCAAGCCGGCGACGCCGGAGAAGCCGGTCGAGCAGAAAGCATCCGTCCTCCAGCTGCGAAAGTTCCTTGAAGCGGTCGATCCCAAAGTGCTGGATGACGCGAAAGCCGACCCGGCGAAGTGGAAGCAATTGGAGGCCCAGGCCCGGAAGTATCTGAAGGACCATCCGCCCACGGACGCGAAGGAGACGCTCGCCGGCCAGCACAAGAATAGCCCGCTCAACAGCACGGTCGGCAAGGTCAGCAACTCGGCCGGCCAGACGGCCACGGACGACCCCGACAACGGCGGCCGCGCGCTGCCGCCGCCGGGCTACCGTGATCCCTACAAAGAGTTCACCAAGCAGCTGGCCCGGCCCGACGGCAAATAACACCCCGTTGGCATCCTCGTTCCCACGCTCTGCGTGGGAACGCACGTCGGGACGCTCTGCGTCCCGTCACGCACGCTATCCAGACGCGACGCAGAGCGTCGCCCCGTTGCGTTCCCACGCAGAGCGTGGGAACGAGGATGTAATAATTATGCCATTTCCCCTCCGCTATCTCGTCCGCTTCGGCCCCAAGCAGACGACGCACGTCTTCACCGATTTGCTGGTGATCGGCGGCGGCATTGCCGGCCTGCGCGCCGCCCTCGCGGCGCCTCCGCAGATGCAAGTGCTCGTCGTCACCAAGGATAAAGTCCAACAGAGCAACAGCCGTTACGCCCAGGGCGGCATTGCCGCGGTGCGTTCGCCGGAGGATCGTTTTGAGAATCACATTGAGGACACGCTAACGGCCGGCGCCGGTTTGTGCGGCCGCGACGTGGTGGAGATGGTGGTGCGCGAGGCGCCCGGCCACATTGACGACCTTATCCGCTACGGCGCCAAGTTCGACGAAGAAATCGGCATGGAAGGCGGTCACAGCCATCGCCGCATCGTCCACGCCCTGGGCGACGCCACGGGCTTTGAGGTGATGCGGGCAATCATCGAACGCGCCCGCATGGCGGCGAATATCGCCATTTGGGATCGCACTTTCACCATTGACCTGTTGACGCACGAGCGGCGCTGCGTCGGCGCCCTAGTGCGGCGTCGGCGCCGCGACTCGCTGCTAATCTGGGCCAAGCAAACGATCCTGGCCAGCGGCGGCGCCGGCATGGTCTACCGCGAGACGACCAACCCGCCGGTGGCGACCGGCGACGGCATGGCCGCCGCCTACCGCGCCGGCGCGGAGCTGCGCGACATGGAGTTCATGCAGTTCCATCCGACGATCCTTTATGTCGCCGGTTCCAGCCGCACCCTCATCAGCGAGGCGGTGCGCGGCGAAGGCGCCTACCTGCGCGACAAGAACGGCGTCCGCTTCATGCTGGAAGAAGACCCGCGCGGCGAACTGGCCACGCGCGACGTGGTGGCGCGGGCCATCGTCCGCCGTATGGAAAAGACGCAGCATCCCAACGTCTACCTCGATCTATCGCATCTCAACCCGCAGAAGGTGCTGGCCCACTTCCCCGGCATCGACAAGGTGTGCCGTGAGTTCGGCTTGGACATTACGCGCGACCTGATCCCGGTGCGTCCGGGCGCCCATTACATGGTGGGCGGCGTGACGGTGGACGCGCGCGGCCGGACGACGCTGCCTGGCTTATGGGCGGCGGGCGAGGTTAGCTCAAGCGGTCTGCACGGCGCCAATCGCCTGGCGTCGAACAGCCTGTTGGAGGGCTTGGTGTTTGGTGCGGAGTGCGGTCGCCTGGCGTCGGCCGAGGCCGCCGGCATCCCGGACGTATTCGCCGCGCCGCCGGTGCAGAACGTCGCCAAGCCGGACAACGCCGGTCCCGCGCTCGACATTGCCGATCTTACCAGTTCCCTTCGCAGCCTGATGGTTCGCAGCATGGGCATCGTCCGCGACCGGGCGGGGCTGACGGAGGCGGAGCGGCAGGTTTCATTCTGGTGCCGCTACGTACTGCGGCACGAATTCTCGGCACGGGCGGGGTGGGAATTGCAGAACCTGCTGACGGTGGCCCGGCTGATGATTTGGTCGGCGCTCCAGCGCACCGAGTCGCGCGGCGTTCACTACCGGGCCGACTTCCCCGAGCGCGACGACGCCCACTGGCAGCGACATATTGTCTGTCCGCCGGAACTGGCCGACCCGTCCTCCATTCGGGGGTAAAACCGCCAGGCGAGCCGCCGGGCTTATCCCGTTGGTATCTAAACAAGTGGGGTGCCATGCTTTCGCGGCCACTGTCCGCACCGTCCTTCCGCCTGAGATGCCGCGAAAGCATGAATCCCGCGCGAGGACTCATGCTTTCGCGGGATTGGGACTGGACGAGGTTTCAGGGCTAGCCCGCGAAAGCATGGCACCCAACTTGTGTAGATACCAAAGGGTTTATCCCGGCGGGCCGGACGGCGGGGGTGAACCCGGCGCTCGCCAGGACATTCCTCCTCCGCTAACGCTTCTTTTCATCTCCTTTAGGTGCGTTCTTTTCGTCCTTGGGAAAGACCGCCGTGACCGCATTCATGCGCGCCTGCAAGGCCGCTAACTCCTTGACCTCAGCGGGCGTCGCGCCGCCGCCGTTCACAATCGTTTGCAAATCGTTGGCGCGTCTAAATAGATCATGGTTCGCGTCTTCGACCTCCTTACGATCATACCGCTCTTCACGGAGCAACTTCCCCACAAGGTCATAGATTTTGACCTCGAACCGATCCTCGTCCGGCTTGAGCCGGTCGTACTCAATCGTCATGACAACCGTTCTCACCGCGACCTTCTTCTCGCTGCGGAAACTCAATTTATCCACGCCGATCTGATAAGCGTGAGTAAGAAGAAAGGCGTCTAACAGCGTCGGATGATTGAATCGCTCAACGGGGGTGAACGCTTTGTCCCAGGATTGGTCGAGGTCTTTCTGGCTATCGTCGCCCAGGCGGACGGGCATGGGCATTTGCATCGGTCCACAGCCGTACAGAACGACCGTCGTAACGCAGCAACAGAGTAAAGGCAAAAGACGTTTCATAAGACGGCTTCCCTTGTCGCGCCCGGAAGAAGGCGCATGGAAAGTAGGGCTTCTCGAACACATTTCGTAAGAATGATCCACGTCTGCGCCGCTTTATTCCCGCAAAGACCCTTCGACGGCGACCTGCGAGCCAAAAGATTTTTGTACCTGCGACGAATTTTGATGGGCGCTTTCACATTCGTTTGGTGTCATAGTATATAGGGGGCTTATGCCGTGCCGTTTCACGGGTCCGGTCTATCGCCCCCATTGTCGCGGAGTTCCGATGCGTGCGCAGTTGTTACCTCTGGACGGTAGTTCACCTATCGAGATCGCCAAGGATCTCCTGGTGGTCGGCCGTCGGGAGGACTGCGACTTGCGGCTGGAACACAAGAGCGTATCGAAAATCCATTGCGTCATCGTCAAAACCGACGGCCTTTTAATGCTGCGCGATCTCGGCAGCACCAACGGCACGCACGTCAACGGCACGCGCGTCCGCCGCGCCGCCTTACTCCCCAACGATCAGCTGAACATCGCCGGTTACAAGTTCCGCATCTACCTTGGTCCCGACGGCCCTGCGCCCAAGGTGCAGCCGGTTCACGTCTCGGAACATACCCAGCACCTCAACGCCAAGGAAGTGGCGGAGTTGCTGCGCAAAGCCAACGCCGCCGCCGGGGAAGACGAACAAGACGATTCCGAGGAAAGTCCCGTCGTCGAGCCAATTCATCGCAATCAGCTGCCCGACATCTATCCGGAGGATGGGCCGGCGAGGATTTAGATGTTTAGCCGCGACCCGAAGGGG
>DHJA01000193.1:6759-22136 GCA_002404095.1 Planctomycetaceae bacterium UBA4732
CTTCGGGTCGCGGCTAAACAATTTCCGTGATCGCTTCCCATACCGCTTCCTGATACTCCGTCTCGGTGAGCCTCCACGCACGTACCTCCGGCGGCGTCACGGCAAGCGACACGATTACGCAAACCACGTCGGCGTACCAGTGACGCGCCAAGTCAGTACGGCTGGGGACTGCCGGCGACATAGGATGCGAATGGTACACCGCCAACAGATCCAGCCCCTTGGCGCGCATATCCCGGTCGGCGTCGAGCATACTACGGCTGTCGGACAGAAATTCCCTTGGGCTGGCGGCGGCGTTGACCAATGGATAACGCCGCGTTACCCTTCCCACCGATTCCGTCGTTTTATCCCCTGTTTTCGCTTCCTCCTTTACGCCCGCCAGCAGGCCGCAGCATTCAAGCGGCCTTTCCGTAAGAGCCTGCGCAATCAGACCTTCCAGAATATGGCGCGGCAGCAATAGTCGAAATGCCATTGACAATACCCCCTATATTTCCCAAGCTAAACTACTTCGCTCTACGGAACAATCACAACACCGCGCAAGATCGGCGAATGCCGCCGTTTTTACCAACAGGGATCCCCACCGATGGCGCCAGGAGCAACGAAACGCGACAAGGTCATTCTCGCTTACTCCGGCGGACTGGACACTAGCGTTATGGTGCCGTGGATCGGCGAGAAGTACAACCTCGACGTGGTGGCCTTCTCCGTGGACCTCGGTCAGGGCGAGGACATTGAAGGCATCCGCCAGAAAGCGCTGCGCACCGGAGCCGTGGACGCCGTGGCTATCGACGCCCGTAACCTATTCGTCGATTGCTTCGTCTGGCCGGCACTAATGGCGGGCGCCGTTTACGAAGGCAAGTATCCGCTGGCCACGGCGTTGGGCCGGCCGCTCATCGCCAAGCTCATGGTGGACGCCGCCCGCCAGCACGGCGCCAAGGCCGTGGCTCACGGCTGCACCGGCAAGGGCAACGATCAGGTCCGTTTCGACGTGACGTTTCAGACTTTGGCACCGGATTTGAAGGTAATCGCTCCGGTGCGCGAGTGGAAGATGAGCCGCGACGACTCGCTGGCTTACGCCGCCAAGCACAATATCCCGGTCGAGGCGACGAAGAAAAGCCCGTACAGCGTGGACCTGAACCTATGGGGCCGCAGCTGCGAGGCTGGCGTTCTCGAAGACCCGTGGGACGAGCCGCCGCCGGACGCCTTCGCCTGGACGACCGATCCGGCAAAAGCGCCTAATGAGCCGGCTTATATCGTCATTGACTTCGAGCAGGGCAAGCCGACGGGCCTTGACGGTCAGAAGATGGACGGCGCCCCATTGATCGACCGCCTGAACAAACTCGGCGGCGAACACGGCGTCGGCCGCATCGACCATGTGGAAAATCGGCTGGTCGGCATCAAGTCGCGCGAGCTGTACGAGGCGCCGGCGGGGGTGATTTTGCACGACGCCCATCGTGAATTGGAGTCGCTATGCCTGAGCAAGCAGGCGGCGCGGTTCAAAACGCTGGTGTCGCAGGAATATGCGGACATTATCTACAATGGATTGTGGTTTAGTGCGTTTCACCAAGACCTATTCGCGTTCGTGGCGAGCAGTCAGCGTTTCGTAAGCGGCCAAGTGCGGGTGAAGCTGTTTAAGGGCCAGGGGACGGTGGTGGGCCGAAAGAGCGAACACAGTCTGTACAGCAAAAAACTGGCGACCTACGAAAGTGGCGATCAGTTCGATCACGACGCGGCGCGTGGCTTTATTCGACTGTGGGGTCTCAGCCAGCAGACGCAGGCGCAATTGCAATTGCTCAAGGACGGCAAGGGCTTCGATTTGCCGGGGCTGCTGACGCACAAAGAGGAGGGGGAAAGATGACCCTTGAAGAGTTTCGTAAGGTATGGCGGGCGGAGCCGTTTCAGCCCTTTATTATTAATTTGGCGGATGGTCGAAATGTATATGTCGCACGTAGCCAATACGCCTCGCGCTCCTACTCCGGTCAGACGGTGTTTGTCTACTTGCCAGATGATTCCTTCGAGATTTTTGAGCTTTCACAGGTGGCCTCTCTTACAGTGTTAAATCAAGGCGCTCCGCGCAGCGGCTCGGAATTGCAAGCATAGGCAGATGAAGTTATGACCATCGAACAGTTTAGAAAAGTGCTTGGCGCGCGGCCCTTTCGCCCATTCACGATTCATTTAGCGGACGGCCGATCCGCGTATGTTCCTCACACGGAATTCGTGTCGGAGTCCCCGTCCGGACGTACCATGACCGTTCACCAAACGGATGAGTCCTCTGAGATCATTGATCTTTTGCTTGTCACATCGCTTGCCGTGGCCGCCCCGAATCCGAAAGCGCCATCCAACGGCCAGCAAGCGTAGAATGGAACTAAGGAGTACCCGGCTATGGGAAGTGACATGATGGATGTGGAGCAGTTGGCGGCTTACCTCCGGCGCGACGCGCGCGAGGTGGGTAAGCTGGCCAATCGCGGAAGGTTGCCGGGCCACAAGGTCGGCGGCGAATGGCGCTTCGCGCGCGCGGAAATTAATCACTGGTTGGAATCGCAAATCCATGGTTACACCGATGAGCAGTTGACCGCTCTGGAATCGAGTCACGGCCCGGCCGTCGAGGAACCGCTTCTCGCCGGTTTGTTGTCGCCGGCTTGCGTGGCCGTGCCGCTGCCCGCTTCGACCAAGGCGTCGGTGCTAAAAGAACTGGTGACGCTGGCGGAACAGTCGTGGCAAGTCTACGACCCGGAGGCGATCCTGGAGGCGGTGCGTACTCGTGAGGAGGCCGCAAGTACCGCTTTGCCGTCTGGCGTGGCCTTTCCGCATCCGCGGCGTCCGTTGGCGTCGGCCCTGGGCGAATCGATTGTCGCTTTCGGGCGCACCGGCTCCGGCGTTCCCTTCGGCGATTCCAATGGCGGGCTGACGGATTGTTTCTTCTTGATCTGTTGCCGCGACGACCAGACTCACCTTCGCGTCCTGGCGCGCCTGACGCGACTGTTATTGCGCGAAGGTTTCGTGGACGAATTGCGAGGCGCCGAGACGGCCGCTGAAGCGTATGAGACGATTGTGTCGGCGGAGCGTGAGTTGCTGGCGTCTTGACCCGCCGCGCTCGTCTGCACTGGCGCCTACTTTACCACCCTCTAGGGTCGGGGGTGCCATGCTTTCGCGGGCCGTTCCCTGAACCTCGTCCAGTCCCGACCCCGCGAAAGCATGAGTCCTCGCGCAGGTTTCATGCTTTCGCGGTGGCTTAGACGGCAGAAAGGTGCCGAAAGAGGCCGCGAAAGCATGGCACCCCACTTGGGTAGATAACTCGGCGCTCGTCTGCGAGCTGGAGCTAAACGTGCGCAATAATCAATTCGTGGACCTTCTCCAACAACCGTTGTAGGTCGTCGATGTCTTCTTCGGGCAGCCGGCTCAGCAGGCCGGCAACTGCCTGAACGCGCCCGGCCTGATGATCCTGGTGCGCCTGGACGCCGGCTGGTGTGAGAACCACATCGATCTTGCGCTTGTCTTGCGGGTTGATACGGCAGGCGATCAGCGGCTGAACACGGTCTTCCAGCGACCGGATGATGCGCGACATTTGCGCCGGTAGGACGCCGAGCTGGCGTTGGATGTCGCCGACAATCAAGGTTTCATGCTGATACAGGATGGAAAGAGTAAGAAACTCGTCCTCTTTGAGATCGCCATGCCTTCGCCGCACGCGCGGCATCGGTACGCCGAGCTGCGCCACGGTTTCGATGAGCCGGTGGGCAAGGTCTTCGATCGAAATGCCTGTCCCGCTGGCGATCATGACGACTGGTCCCTCTACGGGGTTGCCGGGAAGGCCCTCCGACGTGGGATTCGGCGGACCTCGCGAGCGTTCTATTCAACCATAGCCGCGGTGACATAAAGCTGTCAACGGGGAAAGATGAACCGGCGGCACAGGTTGCGCGGAATCGCAACGACCGTGCGGGGCGTGCGGATTGTAAGGCGGGGTCAAGCCAGAACGTCAGTGAGAACGGAGCCTTCGACTAACGGCACGGGTCGCCCGCCGCGATCGATCAGCGGCGTCGCCGGATCGATGCCGAGCAAATGGTAAGCGGTGGCGAGAATGTCTTTCGGCGAAACCGGCCGTTCGACCACGTCGCTGGCGATCTTATCCGACTTGCCGACGACGCGGCCGCGCGCCACGCCGCCGCCGGCGAGAACGGCACTGTAGCATCGCGCCCAATGGTCGCGGCCGCCGCCGTTGACGTTTTGCAGCTTAGGCGTCCGACCATGTTCGCTCACCAAGACCACGAGCGTTTCGTCGAGCATTCCCCGGCCGTCGAGGTCCGCGATGAGGCCGGCGAAAGCCCGGTCGAAGCCGGGACACAGTTCATTCTTCATGCGTGGGTAGTGTTCCACGTGTGTGTCCCAGGCGGACCCTGCCAGACCGAATTCGTCCCAAAAGACCGTGACGAAACGCGACCCCGCTTCGACAAGCCGCCGCGCGGTCAGCGACGCCTGGCCGAAGAGCGTCATGCCATAGGACTCGCGCACCGCCGCCGTCTCTCGTCGTAGGTCGAGAGCCGTGCGCACTTTGTCGGAATGGATGAGGTTGTAGGCCATGTCACGGAATCGGTCACGGCCGCGGCCGGCGTCGCCGTCGTCGAGGTCGCGGCGGACGTGGTCGAATTGTTCGACCAGGGAACGGCGAGCGTCGAGCCGGTCGAGCGTGAGGTCGGCGGAGGAATCGGCGGCGCCGGCGATCTCGAAACGACCGTCGGCGGATATGCCCACGTACGGCTCGGCAACGTCGAGTTTCTGCGTCGTCAATGTCTTAATAATGTGGCGCGTGGCCTCGCCGCGGAACTCGGTCCAGACGGGATTGAAGGCGCCTCCCAGAAAGGCGGCGTAGGGACCGGCGCGAGCAACCTCGCCGACGCGGCGGCTGCTGAACGGAAACGGCAGCGCGATGTTGTCGGGGACCGCATGGGACTTGCCGGCCCGGCGACCGAGGTAATCGACGACTGAGCCGATGAACGGCCAATGTCGGCCGTCGTGCGGATTCAGCTCCATTGGCACGTCGATTTGTGGCACACCGGTCAGGGCATAGGCGACGCCGTGCAGCGGGTAGGGATGCGTGACCGAGCGTACCACCGTGACGCGGTCCATGATGCGAGAGACGGCCGGCAACAGTTCGCCCACATCGGCGCCGGCCAGACTCGAACGGATCGTTCCTAGCTCACCGCGCACTTCAACGGGGGCGGCGGGTTTTGGGTCGAAGGTTTCGAGCTGGCTGGGTGATCCGTAGAGGTGGAGAAGGATACAGGCGCGGGCGCGGCCAAAGCTGCGCGGCGCCGCGGGAGCGGGCCGGCCGTCAGCGCGTGGCAGGAGCGCGGACGCGCCGAAGCCGAGCGCGCCGAGGCCGGCGGCGGTCAGAACTTCGCGGCGCGTCCAGCCGGCGCAAAGCTTTTTCGGCGATCCGAGAATGCGGAGCATGTCGCCATCCTTTTGGGTGGGCCATCCCGGTATGTTATAGTACGCCTGGGACGGCGTGTTCCGCAAGGAGATAATCTACCAAGTTGGCGGCGCGGCTTGTTGACGGCCGCTCGCGGCACGGGTAGACTTGGCAAATCGATTCGCCCCCTTCAGGAGTACGACGATCATGTCCGAAACAACCCAGCCGCACGTTCCCGTCACGCGTCGCGGCCTCCTGCGCGGCGCCGCGGCGGTTGGCGCCGCGGCCGCGCTGACGGGTTTTTCGCCGGAAACACACGCGGTCGAGGAAAAGGCCGCGACGAAAGGGCGCATTAAGCAATCCATCGTCTTCTGGTGTTTCAACGGCTTCGGCGGCAAATGGGACATGGATACGACCTGTCAGATCGCCAAGGAACTCGGCTGCGTTTCGGTCGAGTTGACCGGCCCCGACCAGTGGGGGCCGCTCAAAAAGCACGGCCTGATCTGTGCCATCGCCGGCAACGGGATGCCGGGCGCGCCGTTCAAAAAGGGCTTCAACAATCCGAAGTATCATGCGGAAGTGATCGACAGCACGAAGAAAGCAATCGACGCCTGCGCTGAGGCCGGCTATCCCAGCGTCATCGCTTTCAGCGGCTACAAGTGGCGCGACGCCGACGATCCAAAGAGCGGCGAGATTTCGCGCGACGAAGGTTTCAATAACTGCGTTGCGGGTTTCAAGAAGATCGTCGGTTACGCCGAGAAGAAGGGGGTGACGATCTGCATGGAACACCTCAACTCGCGCGACGACTCGCACCCGATGAAGGGCCACCCCGGCTATCAGGGCGACGATGTGGATTGGGTGGCGGGGATCATTCGCCAGGTGGCGTCGCCGCGGCTGAAATTGCTATTTGACATCTACCATGTCCAGATTATGCACGGCGACCTGCTGCGCCGCATCGAGCAGAACAAAGACGTCATCGGCCACGTCCACACGGCCGGCAATCCGGGGCGCGGCGAACTGGATGACGCGCAGGAAATCCAGTACGCGCCCGTGATGCGGAAGCTGTTGGAGATCAAGTACGACGGCTACGTCGGACAGGAGTTCATGCCGACGCGCGAAGCGCGCGCGGGGTTGCGGCAGGCGGTGAGGCTATGCGACGTATGAGCCTGTACGCACAGCGAGCGGCGGGGTTTATCTCCGACGGGACAAGCCCATTAGTTTCTACACAAACCTCTCGGGTATCCTCTAAGGACGAGGGTGCCATGCTTTCGCGGGCTGGCGCCGAAACCTCGTCCGGTCTCGACCCCGCGAAAGCATGAGTCCCCGCGCGGGACTCATGCTTTCGCGGTTACTTAGACTGGAGGAAGATGCGGAAAGAGGCCGCGAAAGCATGGCACCCCAATTGTGTAGATACGCAGGGGACAAGCCCGGTGGCTCGCCCTCTGGTAGTACTTCTTTAATTCATCCTCGTCGAGACTCATCATGTCCAAGCCAGAATTGGAACCATCGTCGCAGACCCTGGAATCGCCGCCTTCCGCCCCGCCTTCGGAGCAGACCGCGTATCAGGCTCCCAGCGCGCCGGCGCTTGACCCAACCGGCCTCCAGCCTTCCGCCGCGCCGACGGACCATCACGCCTTCACCCCCGCCACCGGCGACGGTGGCACGATCGCGCAAGCGGCCCCGTCGGCGTCGGCGCTGGTGGCCGCGCCGTCGATGATCCGTGTGCCGGGCTATGAAATCCTCGGCGAACTGGGCCGCGGCGGTATGGGCGTCGTCTACAAAGCCCGCCAGCTCGGCCTTAATCGGCTCGTCGCCATCAAGATGATTTTGTCCGGGGATTACGCCGCCGCCGGCGACCTGGCCCGTTTCCGCCTGGAGGCCGAGGCGGTCGCCAAACTTCAGCATCCCAATATCGTTCAGGTCTATGCGATCGACGAAGTGGATGGGAAGCCCTATTTCTGCCTGGAATTCGTGAACGGGGGGCCGCTCCAAAAGAAGTTCGCCGGCAATCCGCAGCCGCCTCGCCAAGCCGCCCATTTGATAGAGAAATTGGCCGAAGCGATGGAGTACGCCCACCAGCGCCACATCGTTCACCGCGACCTCAAGCCGGCCAACGTCCTCCTGACGGAGACCGGCGACCCCAAAGTGGCCGACTTCGGCCTGGCCAAGAGATTGGATGAACAGGACAGCCAGACGCAGACAGGTTCCATTCTGGGTACGCCGAGTTACATGGCGCCGGAGCAGGCCCAAGGCAATACCCGCGACGTCGGCCCCGGCGCCGACATCTATTCTCTCGGCGCCATTCTCTACGAAGCGCTGGTGGGCCGGCCGCCGTTCAAGGGCGAGACCGTTCTCGACACGCTGGAGCTGGTGCGCTCCCAGGAGCCGGTGTCGCCGTCACGGCTCCAGCCCAAGATTCCACGCGATTTGGAGACGATTTGCCTCAAATGTTTGCAGAAGGATCCGAAAAATCGCTATCTCAGCTCCGGCGCCCTGGCCGAAGACCTGCGGCGTTTCCGGAAGGGCGAGCCGATTCTCGCCCGGCCGACGCCGGCATGGGAGCGCGCCTGGAAATGGGCCAGGCGCCGGCCGTTGGCCGCAGCCCTTGTCGGCGTCAGCATCCTGTTCGCGCTAAGTCTCGCCGTGGGCGGCGTGGCCTTCGGCAAGTATGAGCAATTGCAAGTCGCGGAAAAAGGGCGGCTGATGGACAACGAAAAACGGGCGCATGAGCGGGCCGAACATAACTTTGATAGCGCCCGTTCGGCCGTCGATGAAATGTTGACCTCGGTTGGCCAGCAAAGGCTGGCTTATGAGCCGCGCATGGAGAAAGTCCGCCGGGATTTATTGACTAAAGCGCTGCGCTTTCAAGAGCGGTTCCTGAAGGAAAAGAGCGACGACCCAGAGATACGCGACGAGACCGGCCGCGCCTATGCGCGCGTGGGCGATATCCAGGAAATGCTCGGTGAACACGAGGCCGCGGAGCTATCCTACGGCTCTGGCCGGACGTTTTTAGCGGAGTTGAACACGCAATTTCCGACCAACGTGCGCTACTGTCAAGACCTAGCGACGTGCGTGAACAACCTGGGCCAGTTGCTCAAAAGCGCCGGCCGCACGCCCGAAGCGGAGCAGGCGCTGCGCGAGGCGCTGGGACTGCGGCAGAAGCTGGCGGACGAACAGCACGACGAGGAAGACCGACGCGAACTGGCGACCGTCGCCGACAACCTTGGCGTCCTGCTGTTGGGCGAAGGTCGGTACGCGGAAGCGGATACGCTCCTGCAGCAATCCGTCGGCCTCTTTGACGAGTTGGCCGCCGCTTCGACGGAACCGGCCTACCAACAAAACTTGGCGCGCGGCCGCAATAATCTGGGCCTCCTGCTGGCCGCCGTCGGTCGGCCCGACGAGGCGGAGCAGACTTTCCGCCAGGCGCTCGACGTCCTCAGCGGCCTGGCGAAAAATTACCCCAACGTGCCCGACTACCGGCAAGAGTTGGCCGTCAGCTACAACCACCTGGGCAACCTGTGGCGCGACACCAATCCAGCAAAATCGGAAAGCTTTTATCTGCAATCGCTCGGCCTGCGCGATCGTCTTGTCGCCGATTTTCCCACGACGCCGATCTACCGGCAGGAGCAAGCGGCCAGCTACCACAGCCTCGGCTTCGTGCGCCAGGCGGCCGGCCGTGGTGAGGAGGCGGAAAAAGCCTACGGCCAGGCTCTGACCATCGAGGAGAAGCTGGCCGCCGATTATCCCTCCGTGCCCGATTACTCCTTTGAATTGGCCGGCAGCTACAACAACCGCGGCATCCTCCTGCAAACCACCCATCGCCTGCCGGAAGCCGAAAAGGTATACGGCAAGGCGCTGACCTTGCTCGAAAAGCTGGCCGCCAAGCACCCGGAATCGCCCGCTTATCAGCAGGAACTGGCCAGCGCCCAACAGAACCTGGGCGTGTTATATCAGACGACAAACCGTAGCGAAAAAGCAGAAAAAGCACTTCGCCGGGCGGTTGAGTTGCGCCGCCAGCTGGTCGAGCGCTTTCCGAAGGCGCCGATTTATCAAAAGGTTCTGGCCAGTGGGCAATTCAATCTCGGCGTTCTCTGGCACATGAACGGCAAACTGCCGGAAGCGGAGGCGTGTTACCGCGACGCCGTGGACCGGTTCACAAAGCTGGCGGACCAATTCCCGGCCGTTCCCGATTATCGTCATCTGCAAGCCGACGGGCTGAAAAACCTAGGGAGCTTGCTCCAGGCCACGAACCATCCCCAGGAAGCGGAGAAAGACTGGCGCGAGGGGATAGAACTCTTGACGCAGTTGAAGAACGAACAGCCCGCCGTCCCCGCCTATCGTCAAGAACTGGCCCGCATCCTAGACGCACTCGGCACCTTCCTCGCGTCCAGCAATCGCGGGTCGGAAGCGGAAAAGGCATGGGATCAGGCGCGGGATGTGCAAGAAAATTTGGTGAAAGACTTCCCTTCAAACGCCGTTTACAGGCAGGAATTAGCGCGGTATCAAAACAATCTTGGCGTCCTATACAGTCAGGGCGGCCGGCTCGTCCAGGCGGAGAGGAGCTATCGGCAGTCTGTACAGCAATTGGAGGAACTGGTAAAAGCCAGTCCCGACGTGGTCGTTTATTGGCAAGACCTTATTGGATCGTATACCAATCTCATTAGTTTACTAACAGTGACCGCCGCCTCATCCGAAGAAGTCGAGAAAGACTGGCGCCGGGTGGTGGAACTGCGGGAGAAGCTGGTTGTCGTTTACCCTCAAACAGCCGAGTTGCAAAGCGAACTAGGTGTTGCCCTAGGCGGGTTGGCCGGCCTTCGCGAGGTCGCCAAAAAACCCGAGGCTCGCCAACTCCTGGAAGAGGCCGTGCGGCGGCAGCAAACCGCGGCTGGCCTTGCCGAGAAGGACGAGAAACTCCCACAGGCGGAGCGCGTGAAACTGGTAAACGGCTACGCCGACCGGGCAATCGCACTGATTCGGCAAGCCGTAGCGCACGGCTTAATGGATGCCGCCGCCTTGCAGAGGACGGCGGATTTCGAACCGCTGCGGTCGCGCGAAGACTTCAAGAAGATCGCGGCGGAGCTGCAAAAGAAGTAAGAACCTCTCCGGAAAGAATGGCCACAGATGAACACAGATGAAGAGCAAGAGAGGCAAAACGCGATGTTTTCCGGCGATCCTGACGCCTCTTTCCTTATCTGTGTTCATCTGTGGCTGCTTCTTTGCATTCCGGAGAGCCTTTTGAGCTTCGGGTCCAGGAGCCGATGTGGTACGCCGTCGAATTATAGTCCACTTGGTCGTCCCAGCCCAATCCTTGCCGGATGCGGCGGGTGTACCCGAAGCTGACCGTGCCGAAGTTTCCCAACAAAAAGTTGGTCTCCTGATTGACGGCCTGCCCGATCCAATCGTTGCGCCAGGTGGTCTGCGGGGCGAAGTCAGTCGGCGCGCTGGGGCTAAAGGAGGTCAGCAGCAGCGAGCCGGCGTCTTGATCGAAGAACAGTTGACGATTGCCGGCCTTGTCGCGGGCGGCGGCGGCGCTCTGGAGGCGTTCGAGCAGCGGCCCGACGAGCCGGAAATACTTCAGGCCGCGGAGGTCTTTGTCACAGACGTCTGCGCGGCATGGCTGCCCCATGGGGTTCTCCGCCTACCGGGCCATAACAACTGCGAAGAACCATGCGCAAAAAGCGTGCCGGGCGTAAGGAAAAAATCGCGGGGATCTCGGAAAAAATACTCGCCTCCGACCAGCTCGTCCAGGAAGCAAGAAGTGAGCCGAATACTATTGGTTCCTGACACATTTTCCTTCCCCAGTCGATCATCGTGTTCGAGAGCTGCGCCGAATCCAAAGGGATCACGGCGAGGATTACGGCGAAATTCCGCGTCGCGGACGAGGTGATAGCCGGCCGGCTGTCGTTGCTCCAGGCCGCCGCCGCCTTCCGGGATCTTGACGAGCGCTGGCCGCGTGCGGTGGCCCCGTGTTCCGGCTACCCCAACGCCTCAGTGGAAGAGGCTTACTGTCTTCACGTCATTGGGTATGTTGAAACGCAGGCGCCGTCGGATCGGGCCTCCGATTTGACGCGCCGCCTTCATGCGGAGTTGGATGCCAAGCTCCAGAACGGGACGCTGCGTTTGTCTCACTCGGAGGACGCCCCTTCGTCCGACGGCGATTAGGGCGCGCGAACGTCTTTTTTAACAGGCTGAAAAAAAAGATCGACGCGCGGCCCCCATTCGTCCCGGTATATATAGGAAGGCTAACGAAACGGGAGACCACCGGCGTGAAAACGGCCAGGGCGCAGATGATACTCGGCTGCCTGCGCAAAGCGCTACAGCCGCACAACGACGGCCTGACGGACGGTCAGCTATTGGGGCAGTTCGTCGCCCGCCGCGATGAGGCCGCCTTCGCAACGCTGGTGCGCCGGCACGGCCCGATGGTGTTCGGCGTCTGCCGCCGCATCCTCCGACATGCGCAAGACGCCGAGGACGCATTTCAAGCCACCTTTCTTGTCCTCGCCCGCAAGGCGTCTCGCGTGGCCGACCGTGAGGCGGTCGGCAGTTGGCTTTACGGCGTGGCCTACCGCGCCGCCCTTGAGGCGAGGGAATCGGGACTCCGACGCAAGGCTAAAGAAACTCAGGTCGAGGACATGCCGCACCCGCTCGTCATGCCGGAGGAAGGCCAGTCCGAACTGCTGGCGCAGCTGGACCGGGAGTTGGCCCGTTTGCCGGAGAAGTACCGAATCGCCGTGGTCCTGTGCGAGCTGGAGGGCCGCAGCCGCAAGGAGGCGGCGCGTCAACTCGGCCTGCCCGAAGGCACCCTGTCCAGCCGGCTGGCGATCGCCCGCAAGATGCTTGCCCGACGAATGGCCGGACACGGAGCGGCGGTCACGGGTGCGTCGCTGACGGCCCTGTTCACATCCGAGGCGGGGGCGGCGTGTGTACCCGGCGCTCTGGTGATATCCACAGTCCGGGCGGCGGGCGGAGTTGTCTCCGCCGGCGTCGTCGCCCTTGCGGAAGGAGTGTTGAAAGCCATGTTGTTGACCAAGATCAAGGCCGCGGCCCTAGTGCTATTGCTGGCCGCTTCGGTCGGGGCGGTCGGTCTAACCTACCGGACGGCGACCGCGCAGACGGGGCCAGGGCCGCAGTCGGCGGCCGAGGCGCAGGAGTTGGCCAGTCAGCCGCAGACGACGGCGAAAGCCGCGACGGCGGAAAAGTACGACCTGGAGTCGCTGCGGCTGGAGGTCGAGGCGCTGCGAGCGAGCCTGCAAGCGACCCGGGAACGGGTCAAAGCGTTGGAGGCAAAGGAACAGGCCCAGAAAGGTCCGACCAACCCTGACTTCACCGCAGTAACGTTGCGTTTAGGTTCGGAGTTTACTACACGTCTTACACGAGAAGAGGACGCGGCGGACCCGACGGCAGAGATCGAGAAGGCGGCGAAGATGCTGCGCAAAAATCCCAAGGACAAAGAAGCGTTGGAAGCATTAGACCGGGCGGTTAAGCAGTTGAAGCGCCTCACTGTGCCGAAGCCAACGAAGGAATCGAAGCATTAAGAGTCACTAACTTTATGGGCGAACGGCCGGCGTAAGCCGGCTGGTGCAGGATGCGGTCGCTGATAGCATCCTGTAACGGCCGGCGTAAGCCGGCTGGTGCAGGATGCGGTCGCTGATAGCATCCTGTACCAGCCGGCTTACGCCGGCCGTTCGCCATTTGTTACAGCCGTCACGTCTTGATCGGCGTCACATTCTGTATGTCCAAAAGCCGTGACAAAAGCACCGAAGACTCGCGGTTCGTCAACAATAGTTTGGTGATCTCGTGATATTCATCGTCCAGCAGCTTCATCTCGGATTGTAGCGCGCGGTACTTGTCGCGATTCGTTTCCAGGCGCCGGCCCGCGTCGGCCAATTCCTGCGCCTTCTCGCGGAAACGGATCAGCAGCAATCCCGGATCGATCTCCGGCTCCGGTTTGAAGGATGACAGTCTAGGGGTGGGCCGCGGCGCCGGCCCCGGCATAGTTTCGAGCGCGGCGCCGTCGGCGATCAAGGATTGGCCGCGCGCCGTCAGCGTGTAATTCATCACCACGTCGTTTTCGTCGAAGATTTTGGCGACGTAGCCATGTTTAACGAGCCAGGCCAGAATCAACGACGTGGCGCGCAGCGGATGATTGCCCCAGTCGCACTCGCGGCGCAATACTTTCTTGAACGACAACGCATCGCGGCACCCCAGGCGCGACACCTTGTCCACAAAAGTCAGCACAAAACGGAGTTTCTCCGGGTGCCGTGTGACGCCGGCCAGGCTGTCGAGCGCCGGGGCCGGTTCAGCTTCCGCGGCGTCTTCCATGGGCACATGTGGAACGGCGTTGTCGCCGGGCAATAAGTCGCCGTTGAGGGGAACATCCTCGACGGACGGACCAAAGGGGGCCGGTGAGAGGATCGTCGGAATCGCGTCGTGCGTCATGGTTGGCTCCAAACCTTTTTTCCTATGCCCATTAGTGCGAACGAAGCGATTGAACGATTTAACGAGCGCCTTGAGCTGTTTGTAAACCGTTTCGGCGGCGTAGCCTGAGCCGTCGGGGATGAGCAGACTGACAAAGTGATCTACCGTGGCGTTAATGGAAGGCTTGACGCGAAGATAAATGACCCAGTGTTTGTAACCGACGACGCGGGCCGGCGGCGAGTCCCAACTACAATGGGCCGTCTTTTCCAACCGCGCCTCCCAGCGATAATCTTTGACAAACCCCGCTTTTTCCAGGAAGAGATCGAGAAATTCGGCGGCCTCGCCGGGACTACCAAATTGATGCGTCCCTCCCGTTTTCACAACAACGGTCGGCATAGGTGGATTTGCTCGCTATAAGAAGGGCGTGATAGACTCTAAATCCGCGAGTGCGGGGGCGTGGTTCATGCTACCACAACCTGTTCGGCAGTCAACGAAACGCCGTAGTTCGGTTACAATGAAAGGAATGGAATCCTCCGACCCGCTGGACCTGTTTTTGCCTCCCGTGCGCGAGTGGTTCCGCACCACCCTCGGTCAACCCACGCCGCCACAGCGCCAAGGTTGGCCGCTCATCGCCTCGGGTCAGCACACGCTGATTTTGGCGCCGACCGGCTCCGGCAAAACATTGGCCGCGTTTCTCGCCTGCCTCGATCATCTCTGGCGCCAGGAATCCTTGCCCCACGGCGTACAAGTTCTCTATATATCGCCTCTCAAAGCTCTTAATAACGACATTGCGCGCAACCTGCAACTGCCGCTTCAAGGCGTGGCCGAAACCGCGAAACGCATGGGTTGGAAGTTGCCCGTTCTCGAAGCCGCGGTTCGTACCGGCGATACGCCGCCGGCCGAACGCCAACGTCTCGTCCGTAAGCCGCCGCACGTTCTTATTACGACTCCGGAATCCCTGCATTTGATGCTGACTTCGCGCGCCCGTGAGACGCTACGCGGCGTCACGCACGTTATTACCGACGAAATCCATGCGCTTTGTCCGAATAAGCGCGGCGTCTTTCTGGCGTTGCTACTGGAACGATTACAGGCGATCAACCCGCGCGGCTTCCTACGGATTGGCCTGTCGGCTACGCTACGGCCGCTTGATGAAGTGGCTCGTTTCCTCGGCGGCGCGGAGCCGGACGCCGAAGGGCGGCTTATTCCTCGGCCCGTCGCCGTTGTAGACGCCGGATTGCGCAAGAACCTCGATTTGCGCGTCCTCAATCCCGTGGAGGCGTTCGGCCCGCTGCCAGAAGGATCGGTCTGGCCGCCGATTTACCGCCTGCTGGGCGACCTCATCCGCGAACATCGCTCGACCATCGTGTTCACCAACGACCGCCGCTCCGCCGAACGCATCACCTCCTTTCTCAACGACGAAGGCGAAATCGCCCGCGCCCATCACGGCAGCGTGGCGCTGGAGGTGCGTCAGCAGGTCGAGGCAGCGTTGAAGGAAGGCCGGCTGCCGGCGGTGGTGGCGACGGCCTCGCTGGAACTGGGCATCGACATGGGCGCGGTC
>DHJA01000193.1:22213-39769 GCA_002404095.1 Planctomycetaceae bacterium UBA4732
CGACATGGGCGCGGTCGATCTGGTCTGCCAGGTTGGGTCGCCCGGTAACGTCGCGCGCGCCCTGCAACGAGTCGGCCGGGCGGGGCACCTCGTCGGCCAGACAAGCAAGGGCCGGCTCATACCCAAGACGGCGGGCGACTTGCTGGAACAAGCGGTCCTCGCCAGAGAGATGAGCGCTGGCCGCGTCGAGGTGATCCGCGCGCCGGTCAACTGTCTTGACGTGCTGGCGCAGCAGCTCGTTGCGTTGGCCGCGATGGACGATTGGACCGTGCCGGACTTATACGCCCTGGTGCGCCGTGTCTACTCCTATCGCGATCTCTCACCGCAGGCATTTGAAACGACATTGGAGATGATTAGTGGGCGGTATCGGTTCGGGCCGGAGGCGAGCCGGGGGCGTAAGCCCCCGGAGGATAGTTTCAGCGACTCGAACTTGACTAATAGTGTTAGCGACTTGAGCTTGACTCCGGGGGCTAACGCCCCCGGCTCGCCACAGCGCACCATTGAAGCGCTCCAGCCGCGCGTCAGCTGGGACCGCGTTCACAATCGTCTCCTCGCCCTGCCCGGCAGTCTCCATACCGCGCTCATCAACGGCGGCGTCATCCCCGATGTGGGCCAGTACGCCGCCTATACCGGCAACGGCGTGCGCATCGGCGAATTGGACGAGGAATTCATCTATGAAAGCCGCGTCGGTGATGCGTTCCTGTTGGGCACGAACGCCTGGCGGCTGGAACGCATCGAGGCCGACCGCGTTGTCGTCGCGCCGGCCGCGGGGGCGCCAGCCGCTGCTCCTTTTTGGAGAGGTGAAGGCGGCGGCCGCACCTACGATCTTGGCCTGGCCATTGGCGCATTCCTACGCGAAATGAAGGATCGCATCGACGACGCGGACCTGACGGATTGGCTGCAACGCGAGTGCTTCCTGGATGCGGCCGCGGCGCGTAACCTTCGGCACTACATAACCAGGCAGCTTGTCGCCACCGGCTCCCTGCCGACCGACCTGACGCTCCAAATCGAGGCGTCGCGCGATCAGCTCGGCGATTGGCAGGTGGTCGTACTCAGCCCGTTGGGATCGCGTCTGCACCTGTCGTTACGGCTGGCGCTGGAGGCCCAACTGCGTCAGCGCCTCGGCTATCATCCGCAATGTATGCACCACAGCGACGGCGTTTTGTTGCGCTTCACCGACATGGACGAGCCATTATTAGATTTGCTCGACGGCCTGACGCCTGAGAACGTGGAAGGATTTATCCTCGACGAATTGGCCGACAGCCCACTGTTCGCCTTACGTTTCCGACAGAACGCCGCGCGGGCGCTGCTGATGCCGCGCGGTCAACCCGGCCGACGGGCGCCGTTGTGGCTGCAACGATTGCGCGGCCGCGACCTCCTCCAAGTCTGCCGGCGCCATCCCGATTTTCCCGTCATCGCCGAGACGTTCCGCGAGTGCCTACACGACCATCTCGACGTGCCGCGTTTGCAACAATTGCTATCCGACATTCGCTCAGGCCGCGTGGAAGTGAAGACGCGGCGAGCCGAAACGCCATCGGCGTTCGCGTCGGGGCTGCTGTTTTCGTTCACCGTCGGCTACATGTATTCCTACGACCGCGCCGAAGGCGAAGGCGGCGGCGCCGGCGGTCTGGATAAGCGCTTACTAGAGCAGCTGGTGTCGCCGGAACGGCAGGCGCATTTGCTCGATCCGCGGGCGATCCACCAAGTGGAACGGCGATTACGCGGCCTGGGACAGCCGCCGCGCTCGGCGGCGGAAGCGGCGGAATGGCTGCGCCGCCTCGGCGACCTTTCGCCATCGGAATTGGAAGGGCCGATGGCCGCGTTTCTGCAAGAGCTTGAGGCCGACGGCCGCGCACGCCGGATTACGTTGCCGGGCTGTCGTGAGACGGGGCGCTGGGTCGCGGCCGAAGAGGAATCGCTGTACCGCCAGGCGTTCGGCCTCGACGCGGCGGCGCCGGAAGAGGCGCGGGCGGCGGCGACGGTGATCTTTGGGCGATTTCTTATGACGCACGCACTGGTCGGTTTGGCGGATGTGCTTGATCGCTACCCTTTCGATCCGCAATGGGCGCAACAGCAGTTGGAGGAGTGGGCGCGGACTGGCCGCGCCACGCCGGTACGCCGCGACGACGCCGGGCCGTTGCAGTGGTCGGCGCCAGAAAACCTGGAGCAGGTGCAACGCGGCAGCCTGTCCCTGTTGCGACGCGAAGTGACGGCGTGTCCACCGCAACAATTCGCCGACTTCCTATTGCGCTGGCAGGGCGTTCATCCGTCCACGCAAAAGGGCGGCGCGGAAGGTCTGTCGGAGGCGCTGGAGCGATTGCAAGGGTTGACGTTGCCGACGGAAGTATGGGAACAAACGGTGTTGCCAGCCCGCGTTCCGGGTTATCAGCCGCGCTGGCTGGACGAGTGGATAGCAGGCGGCACCGGCGTCTGGATCGGCCAGAACGACGGCCACGGTGCAGGCCAACTCGCCTTCGTCGGGCGCGGGACGTTGCGCCAGCTGCCGTCGCCCGTTGGGCCGCACCTGCCGGCATTGGGCGACGACGCGCTGCTGATTCTGGAACATTTGCGACAACGCGGGGCTTCCTTTGTGACGGACCTGGCGATGGAGACGAGTCTTTCGCCGGGCGGCTGCCGCGCGGCTCTGTGGACGCTGGCCCATCACGGCCTGGTCACCAATGACCGTTTCGGCGTGGCCCGCAAGGGCGACGACGCTCCGGCGCCGGCGCTTGCCGCTTCATTCGGCGCGATCCCTCGCCTGCCGTCGCCGCGATCGCTGCGCCGTCGGGCTGGCCTATCGCCGGAAGGGCGATGGTCCATTGTGCCGTGGGGACGGCCTGAACCGGAAGCCGTCGCCGTCGCTCAAGCATCGCTATTGCTTCAGCGTTACGGAATTGTGGCGCGCGAGCTGGCCTTGCTGGACGCGCGGGCGTTGCCGTGGCGCGTGCTGTATGAAGTGCTAAGTCAGATGGAATTGGTCGGCGATGTGCGCCGCGGTTATTTTGTCGAAGGCTTATCCGGCGCCCAGTTCGCGCTGCCCGAGGCGGCGCGACAGCTGCAAGACCTATGTTTACCATCGACCGTCGCGGCCCCGGTCGTGCTATTGCACAGCCTCGACCCCGCCAATCTTTATGGCGCCGGCGCCCCGTTTGACGTGGCGTTGCTGGACGGCGGTGTGCGGTCATTATTACGACGGCCCGGAAATTGGCTGGTATTGCGCGCCGGCCGGCCGGTGCTGCTGATTGAGCACCAAGGCCGCCGCCTGACCGCCCTGCCTAGCGCGAGCCGTGAGGATGTAGTTGCGGCGGTGGGCTGCCTACCGAACCTGCAAGGTCGCGGCTCGACGCGACATAAACTTACGGTCGAAGAATGGAATGGCGAACCTGTTACGACGACCGCGGGGAAAGAATTGCTTGAAGCGGCTGGCTTCGTCCGCGACTATCAGGGGATGACGCTGTACGCCGCCTGGAAATAATGCGTAATTGAACCGCCAAGACGCCAAGAAAGCATTTGTTTTCTTGGCGCTCTTGGCGTCTTGGCGGTTCAATTGAGACTCCCCGTTACGGCTGCTTGACCTCCGGCGGGGTGGGCGCGGGCTTGGCGGACGCCGGTGGCGAGACGATGTAGTCGTAAGCCGCGAGCGCCTGTTGCAGCGCCCGGTACGCGCCTTCATCGCCCGGCGCCGCTGGGGCGAAATCTAGTCCCTTTGTCCTCATGTCATCGACCAGTTCCGCCACGTTCTTGGCATTGAATCGGTGGTTGAAGTAGCTGGCAACGTCCTTATCTCCGAGGGCGCGGACGGCGCCGGCCACCTGGTCGAGATAGCTTTTCGCTTCAATGAAATCGGTGGCCGACAACTCCGACTTGGACACGAGCAAGTTGAGTTGAGCCAAGTCCGTTTTCAAGTCGTTTAGGCTGCCGCTTCCCACCGACTCGCCAGACTTCAGGTTCTGAACGGCGTTTCTAAGCGTCTTGCTCAGCAGCTCGCGCGGCGCCTTGAATTCACCCGTCATCAACGGTTGCGGCCACTGAAGGTTTCCTTCTTCCTTGAGCAGCCCGACGCTGGCGCCGTTCGGATTCACACCCGTCACGTTAATTTTCTTGAGTACCTCATCGTCCACCGCGATATTCGGACCCTTTGGCCGCGCCGGGTCGTTTGCCAGATGGTGCAGCAGGTCGTTAAGTGATCTGGCCGAGATAATGTCGGAAATCGGGGGTTCATGGCGGGCGCGGTTCAGTTCGCCGGCCAGCAGCAGCTGCCGGGTTTCTTCCGCCGTCGGCTGGCTCATTCGTTCGTAGCGAGCCTCCTCAATCAGGCGGCGCCGGTAATCTAGCCGGCCTGTGTCGGCCGACGTCTGGATTATGCGGGCCGACTGCACGTTCTTGAGGTAGTTGCCTTGTTCGCGTATCACATCTGACGTGCCGCGTAGGAAGCCGGCGCCGGGATCTTCGCCGTAGCCGCCGCCGTAGCTGCTGCCGCCGTACCCCCCTCCCCCGGTCGTCAACGAGCTTCCCGAGCCATAGGGGTTGGTCGACAGCGACGCCGTTGAGGGAAAGCCGCCAAAGCCCCCCAAACCTCCGTTGGTGGACAGCATCGGCGAAGGGAAGCCACCGCCTGGCATGAAGGGGCTGGAGTTAAGGAGCGGCGAACTATACGGATTAAACCCGAAGGCGTAAGGCGGGATATTCCCAAGGGCCCGGCCCATCACGGCCGTGTTGAAAGCGGCCTGGTTGATTCGGAGACCCGGCGCGATCTGGAAGTTGGGGTTGATGGGCTGGGGCGTGAAAACCGGAAAGTTCGACGGAAACCGGTTGGGGTTGAATTGCGCGTAGGCCGTCGGCGCCAGTCCGCCCAGCGCGGCCAGACCCGCTAGGAGCAACGCTCCCAGCCGATTCACTGTAGCTTTCATGACCATTCTCCGGGTTTCGAGCCTGGCCTGGCGTTCGAGCCAGGCGCCGCTGTGTCAGGGCGCCGGGTGAGACTGTTCGGTTTGGGCGAGAAGACCGTAATACCCGGACCATCCCTATTAGACTTATCTTAGCCGGAGCGCCCCGACGGATCAAGTCGCCAGATGATTGATCAAGATTTTTTTACGAGCAGCGCCTTCCCAAACGGACCCCCGGCTTGGTCTCAAGGCACATACACAAACTCGTTGCGGTTCAGCATGGCGAGACAGAAATCGGCAAAGGCGGCGGCAGCCGGACCAACAGGGTCCGTCGCGCCTACCGGCTGACGAGCGCGGAGCAATTCGGTCTGCCCGGCGAGGAAGTCGAGCGCGGCCCGCCGTTCGCTCTCGCGCGGTGGACGGCACAGGGCCAGCCGGTAGGCGCGGTCCACGCGCGCGGCGTCATCGACGCCGGCCTCGTGCAGCACACGGGCGGCGAACGCCTTACTCTGCGCTTGCAGGAACGGCCCATTCAAGAGGACAAGCGCCTGCGGGGCGAACGTGCTGACCGCGCGTACTGGGCAAGGCGAAAGCGTATCCGGCTGGTCGAACACCTCCAGCAGGGGAAGACGCAGGTTGCGCTTCGTGAAAAGGTAAAGACTGCGGCGCGCGTGCTGGCGGACGTCGGGCGTCACCGGCCAGAGGCCGTCCGGTTCGCCTTCGCTAAATATGAGATCGTATACCTCCGGTTCCAACGGCGTCCGCACCATCGGCCCGCCGACGGCGGGGTTGAGCGTGCCAGCGACAGCCAGGACGCCGTCGCGCAGGCCGTCGGCGTCGAGCCGGCGGCGGTTCATGCGCCATAGCAGATGGTTATCCGGGTCGATGCGTTTGCCGGCCGCGTCCTTGGCGGCGGAATCCTGCTGGTAAGCGCCGCTCATCACCATGAGCCGGTGCAAATGCTTCAGCGACCAGCCGTGTTCCACCAGTTCGACGGCCAACCAGTCGAGCAATTCCGGGTGCGTCGGGGCTTCGCCGTGCGCGCCGAAGTCGTCGGGCGTGGCGACCAGGCCGCGGCCGAAATGGTATTGCCAGAGCCGATTAACGATGACGCGCGCGGTGAGCGGATGATCGGGACGGGTGAGCCAGCGCGCCAAGTCGAGACGGTTGAGGGCCGGAGCGCCGTCCGGCGGATTCTTCGCGTCCGGGTCGAGGATGCGCGGGAAGCCGGGCGCGACGCGAGCGCCTTTCTGGTTCAGGCTGCCGCGCTTGAGGACGTGGGAGAAGAGGGGCGAACCGTTCTCGGCGAGGGTCCACGCCTGCGCTGGCGGCGCGGGCCGTTGCGCCTCCAGCGCATGAATCTGTTCGCGCAAGGCGGCGCGCCTTGCCCGCTCCGCCGTGGGCAGCGCGTCCACGATCTCGTCCCACGCGACCTTGACCAGCACGCCGGCCTGTTCAGCCAATTTCTTCTGTTCCGGAGTCCGTTTGTCCGCCTCGCTCGCCAACGCATCGCGGTAAGGCGTTTCCAACTTTGACTTCTTGGCCGCGCTCAATCGGCCGCGGACGGGCGCCTCGATGTCCTCCACCTGCTTCTTCAACGGGGCGATCTTGGCTTCCATCTCGTGCTGGCGGCGATCATACTCCGCGCGCTCCGCCGCGGTGGAAAGGTCGATCTCCTTCGGCTGGGCGGCGCTGAAAAACGCCTGGAGGCGGTAGTAATCGGTCTGCGGGAGCGGGTCGAACTTGTGGTCGTGGCAGCGGCAGCAGCCGACCGTGAGGCCGAGAAAGGCGGCGCCCACGCCGTTGGTCATCTCGGTGAGGAGTTCCTGGCGCAGCATGGCCGCGTCCACATTGCCGCTGGTTTCGTGGACAGGGCCGCAACGGTTGAAGCCAGCCGCGATCAACTCCGTCGCCTCGGGCCGGTCGGCGCCGGCCACCCCTTTGCGCGCCGCCTCACCGGCGAGCAGATCGCCCGCCAGCTGTTCGGTGAGAAAGCAGTCGTAGGGTTTGTCGTCGTTGAACGCCTTGACGACGTAATCGCGGTAGCGCCAGGCATAAGGCCGTTCGCCGTCGGACTCGTAGCCGTTAGTTTCGGCATAGCGAACCACGTCGAGCCAGTGCTGTGCCCAGCGTTCGCCGAAATGGGGCGAGGCCAGCAAGCGATCCACGACGCGGGCGTAGGCGTCGGGCTGGTCGTCGGTAAGGAAGTCATCAAGTTCTTGGAGAGTGGGCGGCAGGCCGGTGAGGTCGTAGGTGACGCGGCGCAACAGCGCGACCCGACCGGCTGGGGCGGACGGCTTGAGGCCGGCCTTGTCGAGGCGGGCGAGGACGAAGGCGTCGATGGGATTCTTGACCCAATGGGGATCGCTGACGCGCGGCGCATCAGGGCGGACTGGCTTGCGGAAGGCCCACGGACCGGCCTTGTCCGTCGGCGCGATTGGTTCGGCGGAAAGCAGCGACGGGCCGAGCAGCAGCAGCAATGGTAGAAGCAGGCGGCGACGCATGGGTTGCCTCTGGGGGCTGGGGATGCTTTACGATACCGGCGGAGGCGCGATGCGGCAAGAAGATTGAGCATTGTTGGCTGCCTCGCTGCCTCGCATTGTCGCCGACAAACCAACGCCATGCGGGAACTTCGGAGTTGCTGACGCTCATCCGGAGGCGTAAGATCGAGGCGTGGAAGTCGAAACCGAGATTCCGAAAGGAAGCCGTCTGGGAAAGATCGGTCCATCCCTCAAGGAGGACGCTTCATGGTCTACTTCACCTACCCCCTTTATCCGAGAAACGTCGCCATGAAAACTCGATTGTTCCTTTTCACGGCTTGCCTGTTCGTCGTCCTGCCCGCGCCGGCCGGGGTGGGCGTTCTGGGGTCTCAGCAACAAGAGCCGAAGGCCGAGCCGCCCCCGCCGGTGGGCCGGGCTGCGGAACAGCCGAATAAAGAAAGGCCGAAAAAGAAAGTGGAGCACCACGGTCCCATTAGCCCAGGAATTCAAGCCCTGGCCACGGCGTCCACCGACATTATCATTGCGGACGTCGTGGACACGAACCCGAGGAAGGCGATAGAGGGGGCGCGCGATACCGTCAAATTGAAAGTGGTCAAGACCCTGCTCGGCCGGCATATGCCGGGTGAAACGGTCGGCGTGTACTACCACCTAGTGTGGACCGACGAGAAGGCGACCACTCTTGAACGGGTTAAGTTTGAGAAAGGCGGACGGTATGTGGTTTTCCTCACGTTCCTCGGCGAGCTAACCGACCCGTGGCTCGCCGTCCTCCAAGACCGTCAGTGGTTGGCGCAGGAAATCGCCGCGGCCGTCCGCGTCCCGCACGGCGACGCCCGCGGCGAATGGTCAGAGTCCGTAGGCGCGCTCGCGGCCCGCTTGGTGGTTTACCGCACCGAACCGTCGAACGGTACGCCGATTTTCACCCTGTACCTGGACGTGCGGAATGGCACGGGGGGCAACGACACGACGGAACTTAACTTGGACAAGGCATTGATTACCTGGAAAGTAACCGATGCGAATGGCAAAGAGATTGCCCCGAGCAGTCCTCCGGGAAACTGGCTGTCGACTCCGCCCAAAAAGCTTGTGCTTGACTCGCGCCAGAGCGGTCGGCTGCAGGCGTCGATAACCGGCGGGGGAATAGGCAAGGACCGGGGCGGGCATCTGGAACTCGGCTCCGATCGTGTTTGGGAGTTCGACAAAGGGGACGAGAAGGCGTACTACCTGAGCGGCGAGGTTACAATCAAAGCGACCAGCGACGCTGGGGTGTGGTACGGGACGTTGATTCTACCGAAGGTGAAGCTCCCGGTCGAGCCGGAGTAATGGGTCGCAAGGGGCCGAGCGCGTTAAGCAATTCCAAGTTTGATACCAGACAAGCCGGAATGGAATCCGGCGATCCGAGGCGCGGCTAAACTCCTTAACCGGCCGCTGGCGTTTGCCAATACTTCGGCAGATCCTTCTTCGTCGCTCGCAGTATTTCCAGGATCGCCCGCCGGTCGGCGGCGGACAAATGTGCGAACTCCTTGCTCTGGTCCTTGCCGCTCAGCACTTCCCACAGGCGCCGCATCACATAGTCCTTCGCCGCCTCCGGCAGCGCGTCGAACGACTCGGAATAAATCAGGTAACTGCATGGATAAGCGAATAACCGCGTCGTCAAATCCAGATCGCGCAGCGAGCGGCCGCGCCCGTCGCGCGGCCCTTGCTTGGCGAATTGCTCGGCAAAGCCAGACGTACCCTGGACCTTATCCGTGAGTTGGGTTTCGCCGCTAAACAGCATGTACTCGACCAACGGCTCGCATGCGCTTTTGATGCGACGAGTCGTCAGGTCGGAACGGGGGGCCGTGGGCTGGCCCAAGGCTTTATTCATCTCGGATTCGTCGAAAAGGGCGATCCGTGTGAGATAGTTCGCCCGCGTAATCCGGTTGTGCATTTCCGTCTGATGCTCCAGTACCATCAGAGCGACGACATCGCTATGGCCGGTCAGGTAGTCCGACGGCCGCAGCCAGCGGCTCAGGTCGGTGACATTCGGGATCGCCATGTCATCCAGTTCCGCCGGGTCGTGCTTGCCGTGGGCGATGAGATTGCCCATGTGCCTCTGTTTTCCTGTCGTGCCGGTCACGTACCACCCGCCCCAGCGCTGCTTGATCGGACTGGTCTGATCGGTGCGGTATCCACCCAGATTCAGGAGCGGGAAACCCTCCGCGTCGGCGTACAGCGACCGGACGACCTGGCCCGGAATGCCCTGATTCTGGGAAGAGGCGTGACAGATCAAACAGGTGTCGTCCTGCCTTTTCAGATGGGGTTTGTCGGCCTTCTCCTGATCGAGCGTGTAAAACACCGCCCCCAGCTGGGGATCGACGGAAAGGATTTCGAGAACCGCCCCGTCCTGACAGTAGCCGACGTAGTTGTCGTCGTTGAAATAGACGGCCCGAGGCGTGCGGGCGGTGATGCACTGCCGCTGCATACTCGTTTTGGAAAAAACGAGCATTTGTGAAGTATCCGATACCTTCATAGCGCTCAACAAGCCGGGTAGGTAGCCGAAATGCTCGTCGTAAGGAAGCGAAACTTCGCCCGCCTCCATGCGTTGTTGTAAGCGGGAGATCGCGTTGTGGACCGGAGCCGCGCTGTAGTGAATTGGGTCGCGTTCGATGTCCTCGGCGCGAGCTGGATCGACGACGCCGGCCGGCACTACCACCAAAAGCAGGAGCATCAAATGGCGCGACATGGTTCCATTCCTCAACCGTCATTCCGGGTGCGAGGTCAAATTGGATATAACCATCCAATTAGTCCTTATTCTACCGCGCCCGGCGGTCGAGTCAAGTCCCCGCGCTTCCCTTCGGGGCGCGGCTCAACTTTTTACGCAATCTAGTTTCCAGTGGACATTTGTTTCTCGAAGGTGATGTGTTCATCCGCCCGCCGCAGCAGCGGGACAGCCGCTTCCGCATCGGCGATAGTCCCACCGGCCTTTTCCAGAATGGCCCGCCCCAGCGCGTCTGGATCAGCAGGCGTCGCGGCCGCCAGCGCGGCCTTGCGGCGCTTCTGGTCGTAGACGGCCAATTCCATCGCGCGCGTTCCGTCCGGTGGGCCGAAGACGCCGGCGTAGTCATTGCCGACGGGCGTTTCCATGGACGGGCCGCGCCCCGGCGGCAGCGCCGTAGCCGCCAACTCCTGCCGTTCCGCGGCGATCTTGCCCAATTCGTGGCATAGCACCGCCGCAAGTTGGCCGTCCGTGAGACACGCGCGCACCAAGCCTTCGGTAATGAACACGGCCTTGTCGCCGCGGTGGAAGATTTCCTCCCACGGCGCGCCGATCGTTGTGAAGGCCGGCTTAAAGCCTAATTTGGGGTTGGACGCGAGAATCTGTCCACCGACCTGCACGACCCGTTTGCCTGCCTCTTCCGAAGCGGCGGCGTGAACGAGATGGCCGGCCGGCGTCGCGGTCAACGCCGTCGAATCATCGAAAAAGCCCGATGAGACGACCGAGAGGCCGTCTTCCGGCAGGCAGCCGCCGACGGCCAGCAACAGTCCGACAAGCCATACGCGATTTGTCATGGCGCACCCCGCGCACGTGGGAAAGAGGGAACCTCGCCCTTATGGAATGCGGCGGACCATAGCGGCGCGGCGCCGTGCTGTCGATACGACTTTTGCCGCCGCGACTGGACAAGGCGAGCGGCCGGCCGTACAGTCCAGTCGAGTAGATGAAGATCGGAAACCGGCGCATCCAACGCTTTCCACGAGATTTTCGACATGACCGCGAGGGACCGTCTGGCCGTTGAGCAGGAGTTTCACGACTTCCAGTGCGGCCAGCGCGCGGCCGACTTCCCATTCGACGACGCCCTGCGCTTCACGGATGACGCCTATCTGGATCACGAAACCTGGATTCGTCCGGCGTTCGCGCTTCTCGGCCCTCTCGACGGCCGGCGCGTCTTAGACTACGGTTGCGGTCACGGCATGGCGGCGGTAGTCATGGCCCGCGCGGGGGCGCGGGTGACGGCGTTCGACCTGTCGCCGGGTTACGCCGATGAGGCGCGGCACCGCGCGCGAGCCAACGGAGTCTCAATCCATCTCGCCGCGGCCGACGGCGAACGTCTGCCCTTCGCGGACGGCGCCTTTGATTGCGTTTGGGGCAACGCCGTTTTGCACCACCTTGACCTCAATAAAGCCGCCCGCGAATTGCGCCGCGTTCTAGCGCCGGGCGGCGTCGCGGTCTTCTGCGAGCCGTGGGGTGAGAACCCATTGCTGACCTTGGCGCGGCGTTGCCTGCCCTATCCCGGCAAGGGACATACCCCCGACGAAACGCCGTTGCGCTTGCGACATCTGCCGATCTTGCGCGAAATCTTTCCCCGCCTCGAATGTGAAGGCTGGCAGTTCCTGTCGATGGCCCGCCGCGTGTTGCGTCCCGGCAAAATCACAGCCGGCCTCGAATGGTGCGACGAACGGCTATTGCGATTGGCGCCGAGCCTGCGTCGATTTTGCCGTTACGTCGTACTCACCTTACCTCATTAGTCCTATAATCTTCTTGCAGCGAAAACCGACGTTTTAGGGTAGACGTCATGGATGCGCCCCTGCCAATACTGGGCGTGGCCGCGGGACCACAGGCGACGCAACCGCCGCCGGAAGCGACACCGTTGACTGCGCCGCCGACTGCTTCCGTCGTTGCCGTCGCCACGCCTTGGCCGCGCTCGGCACAAGGCGCGACGGCTGCGCTGCTAGCGTTGGCGTTGGGATTGCTGGGCTGGAACGTCTGGCAAGCCCAACGCTGGGGCAGTCGGCCCACCGAACTAGACGTAAACGCCGCCGCTGGACGAATCGACCTGAATCACGCCGATCACGCTCAATTGCTCCAGTTGCCCGGCGTGGGCGAACACACCGCGGAACGCATCGAAGAATATCGTCTCTCGCACAACGGTTTTCACAACGTCGATGAATTGCGTCAGGTCCACGGCGTCGGCCCCGCTACGCTAGCACGCCTACGGCCATACATCGACGCCGACGCGGAGGACGTGCTTGAGGACGGCATGGACGCGGTGCCGCCGCGCAAGGGCGATGCGCTGAAAGGCGTCAAGCCGGCGGCGCGGCAGGCCGTCACCGGCACAAAAAAAGGCGACGCCTTGAAGGAGCCGATTGACGTCAATCATGCGACCGCGACGGAATTGCAGCGTCTGCCGGGCGTCGGCCCCGCGATGTCGAGCCGGATCCTTCTGGTGCGCGAACAACGACCGTTCCGGTCGGTGGAGGAGTTGCGCCGTGTGCCCGGAATCGGCGCCAAGACGTTGGAAAAGCTGCGGCCGTTCGTGAAGGTGGATGAAGAGGATCGCCAATGACTATGAACATGGATGCGAGACGGGCCGGACGATTGTTCGGCGGCGCCCTTTGCAGAGACGAAGGCGCCGGATAAGCTGCAATCGTACCATTTCCGCGACCGGAGATCACGTATGTCTTCGCTCCTTGCTTCGCTGGGCATAGACCGCCTGAGTCCCGCCGTTCGGCTCCGGCTCATCTCGGAGATTTGGGACAGCTTGCCGGAGCAGCCGCCGCCGGACCTGACCGACGAACAAGCCCGGGAGTTGGACCGCCGGCTCGCCCTGATGGACGCCGACCCGACGGCTTTACGCCCGTGGGCCGAAGTAGAGGCGCGGATACTCGGGAGTCTCCGGGGATGACTCTGCCGGCGGTCCTATCGCCAGAGGCGGAAGCGGACTTGGATGCCGCGGCCGCTTGGCACGAGCGGTAGTCCGACGGTCTGGGCGTGGAACTGGTCAGCGAGGTGCGGAACGCGTTGGTTCGGGTGGGCGACCAGCCCGAAGGGTATCCCGAGCTACGGCCGGGGGTGAGGCGTGCGCAGGTTCGGCGGTTTTCCTACGGGATATTTTACCGGGTGCGGGCGAATCAAGTTGAAGTGATCGGAATCTTCCATGACCGCCGTTCTCCCCGGGTCTGGCAGAGGCGAGTTCGCGGAGGCGGACGACGAGGCGACGGCCGTGTTAAGGAATCGGCTGTACGATTACCTCCTATTCGTATCTTCACAAGAGGGATAAGTATCTGTCCAAGGGGAGTGTGCCATGCTTTCGCGGCCTCTGTCTGCACCTTACACCCGCTTAAAACGCCGCGAAAGCATGTGACCGCCGCGATGACTCATGCTTTCGCGGGGTTGGGACGGGATGAGATTTCGGGACCGGCCCGCGAAAGCATGGCACACTGGCTTGATTTTTACGTCAAAGAGGATCGCCAATGGCTACTAATGTGAATGTGAGGCGGACCGGACGGTTGACGCTGGCGCTGCGGATCACCCTGCTGGCGATGGGAGCGGTGGCGTGGGCCACATCGGCGCGGGCCGACGAACCGGCGACGGAGTTAACAGATGAGGAACGCGGCAAGCTGGAGAAGCAGGCACTGCAGTTAAACCAACAGGCGTTTCAGCTGTATCAGGACGGGAAATACGCCGCCGCGACCGAACTGATGGAAAAAGCCCTGGCGATGTACAGAAAGCTCTACCCGGCGGAGAAGTATCCCAACGGCCACCCCGCCCTTGCCACAAGCCTCAACAACCTGGGCTTCCTGCTGCAAGCTCAGGGCGAGTACGGCCGCGCCGAGCCGTTCTACCGCGAGGCGCTGGAGATGCGCAAGAAGCTCTACCCCGCCGACAAGTATCCCGCCGGCCACCCCGACCTGGCCATAAGCCTAAACAACATGGGCTTACTGCTGCAAGCTCAGGGCGAGTACGGCCGTGCCGAGCCGTTCTACCGCGAGGCGCTGGAGATGACAAGGAAGTGCTACCCCGCCGACAAGTACCCCGCCGGCCACCCCGACCTGGCCACAAGCCTCAACAACATGGGCGTTCTACTGGACGCTCAGCGCGAATACGGCCTTGCCGAGCCGTTCTACCGCGAGGCGCTGGAGACGCGCAAGAAGCTCTACCCCGCCGACAAGTACCCCGCCGGCCACCCCGACCTTGCCGTAAGCCTCAACAACATGGGCGTTCTGCTGCAAGCTCAGGGCGAGTACGGCCGTGCCGAGCCGTTCTATCGCCAGGCGCTGGAGATGACAAGGAAGTGCTACCCCGCCGACAAGTACCCCGCCGGCCACCCCGACCTGGCCAGAAGCCTCAACTACATGGGCGGCCTGCTGCTAGGTCAGGGCGAGTATGGCCGTACCGAGCCGTTCTTACGCGAGGCGCTGGAGATGACAAGGAAGCTCTACCCCGCCGACAAGTACCCCGCCGGCCACCCCGACCTGGCCAGAAGCCTCAACAACATGGGCGGCCTGCTGCTAGCTCAGGGCGAGTATGGCCGTACCGAGCCGTTCTTACGCGAGGCGCTGGAGATGCGCCGGAAGCTCTACCCCGCCGACAAGTACCCCGCCGGCCACCCCGACCTGGCCGGAAGCCTCAACAACATGGGCTTCCTGCTGGCCGCCCAGGGCGAGTACGGCCGTGCCGTGCCGTTCTTCCGGGAGGCGCTGGAGATGACAAGGAAGCTCTACCCCGCCGACAAGTACCCCGCCGGCCACCCCGCCCTGGCCACAAGCCTCAACAACATGGGCAGCCTGCTGGCCGACCAGGGCGAGTACGGCAAGGCGGCGGATGTTCTTGCCGAAGCTACGTCCATGTACGACCGGTTGGTTGCTGCGTTTGCCGATGCCGGTTCCGAGGCCGAGGCTCTCAATCTCGCGGCTTCTCTGCCCGGCACTAGCAATATATTCCTCGCCGCCACTGCCCATGCGGAGGGCGCTAAACCGGCCGAGTCGTACTCCGTATTATGGCAAGGCAAGTCGGCACTGGCCCGCGGCCTCCAGCGCCGCCGCCGCCTTCTTCATGCCGCCGCTGCCGCCGATGAGGCCACGCGGCGCAAAGTGCAGACGCTGGTGAGCGTGCGCCAGGAGTTGGCCCGTCTCGTGCTGGTACCCCTCCGTCCTAACGAGGCCGACCGCGCCCAAGTCGTGCAAGACCTTACCGACAAGAAGGAGCGATTGGAAAAGGAACTTGCCGCCCTGCTGCCGGCGTCCGACCGCGGTACGTTCCTATTCACCGACCTCGCCGACCATCTGGCCGAACACGCCGTTTTCATTGACCTCTACCGCTATGCGGATTGGGATAATAAGACGCAAAAATGGGCCGATAGCCATTACGCCGCATTCCTCCTCCGCAAAGGTCAGCCGATCCGCCGTGTCGAACTCGCTGACGGTCCGGCTATCGAGAAAGACTTGGCCGAATGGCGTAACGGCATCGTCAAAAACTTGCGCAGCGACGCCCCCGTCCGATTGCGGAAAGCCGTTTGGGAACCCATCGCCGCCGCTCTCGGCGAGGGCGTCGATACCATCTACATCTGTCCCGACGGCCCCCTGAGCGCCCTGCCGTGGTCGGCTCTGCTCGGCGAGCGGCCCGGCTCGGTGCTGCTGGAGGATTACGCCTTCGCCGTCACGCCCGGCGGCCCGTCGCTGCTCGATCAGTTGACGGAACCCGCCCCCGCCCGTCGCGGCCCCGGCGTCCTGCTGGCCGTCGGCGGCGTCCGTTACGACCGTGACGATAAGGTCGGCAAGCCGTGGCCGAGTCTGCCCGCCACCGATAAGGAACGTGCCGCCGTCGTCGCGGAGGCCGGGAAGCTGCCCCATCCTCCGGAGATCGTCGAACGCTCCGGCGCCGGCGCCGACGTGCCGCGCCTGTTGGCCGATCTGCCCAAAGCGCGCTGGGCGCACCTCGCCACGCACGGCTTCTTCGCCGCCCCCGACAGCAAAGAACGCGAACATCTCTTCCGGCCCGACGATTTCCTGATGGGCGTGGGGAGCGAGCGGCGCGGGGCGGCGGCGCGCAATCCGCTGACGCTGTCCGGCTTGGTGCTGGCCGGCGCCAATCAGCCGACCAACGCCGACAGCGGCGTCCTCAGCGGCGAAGCGGTGGCCGGCCTCGACCTCGACGGCATGGACCTGGCCGTGCTGTCGGCGTGTCAAACGGGATTGGGCGAAGCGGCGGCCGGCGAGGGCGTGTTTGGATTGCAACGCGCCTTTCACATCGGCGGCGCCAAGAACGTCGTGGCCAGCTTGTGGTCAGTGAACGACGATGCCACGGCGGCGTTGATGAACCTTTTCTACTATCATCTGTGGGAGAAAAACGAGACGCCGTTGGAGGCGCTGCATCATGCGCAGTTGGAGTTGTACCGCCATCCGCAGGGCATAACGGCGTTGGCGAAGGGCCGCGGCGCGGTGGATTGGGACGAGACGGTGGAGACGGTAACGAAGACGCCGGTGGATGCGAAGGAAACGCCGAAGCGTGCGGCGGCCGTCAAGGATTGGGCCGCGTTCGTTCTCTCCGGGGCGGGACGCTGACGCGGGTATTGGATGCAAGGACGGGACGCGCTCGTTGACCGCTTGCCCTCGAACGGGTAGATTTTGGGAATGGACTACACGCACTTCATCACCATCGAGCCGGGCAAGCGGAGCGGTCAGCCCTGTATCCGCGGTATGAGAATCACCGTGCGCGATGTGCTGGAATACCTTGCCGGCGGCATGACCGTCCCCGAACTGCTCGCCGACTTTCCCGAACTGACGGCCGACGACGTCCGGGCCTGTCTCGCCTTTGCCGCCAGCCAACTTCCGAGGCCGGCCGCGTGAGTCTGCTGTTCGACCAGAACCTGTCCCGGAGGCTGCCGGCTCTGCTGGCGGGGGAGTTCCCTGGGTCTGAGCAAGTGTTACTGGCGGGGCTGGACCGGGCGGACGACCGGGCGGTATGGGCGTACGCGGCGGCCCGCAATCTCGCGGTCGTGTCGAAGGACGCGGACTTTCGGAATCTGTCCGCGGCGCTTGGGCCGCCCCCAAAGGTGGTGTGGCTGCGGGTGGGCAACAGGCCGACGCGGGACGTCGTGGCGCTCCTGCGGTCGCGGACGGCAGACGTCCGGACGTTCTTGGCCGATCCAACTTCGACACTCCTTGAATTGCCGTAGAGGGTTCAGAGCGGCGGCCGTCAAGGATTGGGCCGCGTTCGTGCTGTCTGGGGCGGGACGATAAATAGCGAGTAGCTTTTGCCTGCAAGCCGGACGCGCAAGCGAAGGACGGAGTGCAAACCTTCGCTTGCGCGTCCGGCTTGTATCTCATTCTGTTAGTGCCTCAAGGCTCTGGGTGATGCTTTTGATTGCGGCAATCGGCGTCGCCGACCGTCGTAGCGACAAGCGTCTCGCTTGTCT
>DHJA01000193.1:39940-42580 GCA_002404095.1 Planctomycetaceae bacterium UBA4732
AGACAAGCGAGACGCTTGTCGCTATGAGCGCTGCCGGAATCAAAAGCTATACCCGTCCCTCACTGACATCCCTACTCCGCTACTCCTATCTCCCTTCGGCATGATACACTTGGGGCATTATTTCCACCGCACGCAGAGGACCGCCCATGCCCTTCGACGACCCCGCCTGTTTCCACCTCGACCGCATCCCGGTTCGACCCATCCATTGGCTGGGGCGGCCGTACTTGGCCTGCGGCAAGCCGGCCCTGCAGGTCGGAATCGCCGACGGCGCCAAGTTGTCGTTGCGTCCGGACGCTGGAGCGGGCCAAGCGGCGCGTCGGCGTAGGCGCCCGGCGCGTGCGGAAGGACGGCTAGGCGTTCTGGCAGTGGTCCAATCCGGCCTTGCCGCACGGCGCCGGATGACGCCGATGCGGGTAAGGCCGACAGACCCCTGTCGCGCGCCGTGTCGGCCTTACGGCCTTGGCCGGCGACGCCGATTGCCGCAATCCAAAGCTACACCCCAAGGCTCTCGCCTACGTTTCGATAGCTTTCGTCGGCCGGCTCATCTACCCTATAATGTAATAGCCGTTTGTATACAGACGTTTCCCATCTCAGGGATGGATATGGCCGCGAATTTTCAATTGACCAGTAAGTTTCAACCTGCGGGCGATCAGCCCAAAGCCATCGCTCAGCTTGTCGAAGGCTTTCGCGCCGGCCGCTGTTGCCAAACGCTACTTGGAGCCACAGGCACCGGAAAAACTTTCACCGCCAGCAATGTAATCGCACAACTCGGTAAACCGACGTTGGTGTTAGCCCACAATAAGACGTTGGCCGCGCAACTCTACAAAGAATTCCGCACCTTCTTCCCGCGCAACGCCGTCCATTATTTCGTCAGCTATTACGATTACTACCAGCCCGAAGCCTACATCCCGCAGCGCGACATTTACATCGAAAAAGACGCGCAGATCAATGAAGCCATCGACCGCCTGCGTCTCGCCGCCACCGCCGCCCTCGTCAGCCGTGAGGACGTCATCATCGTCGCCAGCGTGTCGTGCATCTACGGCCTCGGTTCGCCCGCCGACTATAAGCGCATGATGATCTTCCTGCCCAAAGGCCAAACAATCAACCGCGACGAATTGCTGCTGCGATTGGTGGATATTCAATACGAGAGAAACGACGTCGCTTTTACGCGCGGCAAGTTCCGCGTGCGCGGCGACGTGCTGGAAGTGTGGCCGGCGTCGGAGGAGTACGCCCTGCGCATCGAGCTATTCGGCGACGAAGTGGACGCGCTGGCGATCATCAATCCGCTCACTGGCGAAACGCTTCGCCAGCTTGACGAATTGTACATCTATCCCGCCAAGCACTTCGTCACGCCGGAAGAACGCATCAAGGAAGCCGTCGAGGGCATCGGCAAGGAACTGGAGGCGCGGTTGGAGGTTTTCCGCAATGAAGGCAAACTGCTGGAAGCGCAGCGGCTGGCGGCGCGGACGCGGTTCGACATGGAAATGATGCTGGAGGTCGGCCACTGTCCTGGCGTCGAGAATTACGCCCGCTGGTTCAGCGGCCGTAAGACCGGCGAGCCGCCGTACACGCTCATGGACTTCTTCCCCGACGATTTCCTCATGATAGTGGACGAGTCGCACGCCACGTTGCCCCAGGTGCGCGGCATGTTCGCCGGCGACCACAGCCGCAAACTCACTCTCGTCGAACACGGCTTTCGCCTGCCGAGCGCCCTCGATAATCGACCTTTTCGATTCGATGAGTGGGAAAAGAAGGTCAAACAGGTGCTGTTCATGTCGGCCACGCCGGCCGCCTATGAGTTGCAGCGGTGCGGCGGGGAGGTGGTGGAGCAGGTCATCCGGCCGACGGGGCTGGTCGATCCCATAATCCACATCAAGCCGGCGCGTGGCCAGGTGACCGATCTGGTGGAGGAGATCAAGAAGCGCGCGGCCGTGAAAGAGCGCGTGCTGGCGACGACATTGACCAAGCGCCAGGCCGAAGACCTGAGCAATTATTTCCGTGAGGCGGGACTGCGCGGCAAGTGGATGCACTCCGAGATGAACGCCATTGAGCGTATGCAGGTTCTGCGCGAACTGCGTGAAGGCGCGTTCGACGTGCTGGTCGGCGTCAACCTTTTGCGCGAGGGCTTAGACTTGCCCGAAGTGTCCCTGGTGGCCATCCTCGACGCCGACAAAGAGGGATTTTTACGCTCTGGTACATCGCTCATACAAACCATTGGCCGGGCCGCGCGAAACGTGAACGCCGAGGTGATCCTGTACGCCGACCGGGTGACGGATTCGATGCAGCGGGCGGTGGAAGAGACGTCCCGGCGGCGCGAGTTGCAGCAGCGCTACAACGCCGAACACGGCATCACGCCGGAGACAGTGAAGTCGGCCATCAACATGGGCATCGAAGACGAGATCGCGGCCCACAAATTCGTGCAGGAGGCGGCGGGGCTGAAGTCGGACGACTACGCGACCGAAGAGTATTTGGAAGAATTGCACGGCGAAATGTTGGCGGCGGCGGCGAACCTGCAATTCGAGCGTGCGGCGGAGCTGCGCGACCGCATCGCGCAACTCAAGGGCCAGCCGACGGCGGCGCCGCTACAGCAACCCAGGCCGCGCCGGCGGAAAAGATAAAAGCAATCTCACGCAAAGGCGC
>DHJA01000193.1:42666-45871 GCA_002404095.1 Planctomycetaceae bacterium UBA4732
GCGCCTTTGCGTGAGATTGCTTTTGCAGGGGAAGCTGGCTTGCCCTATCACTTCTTTTGCGCCGCATGTAATTGTTCCAACGCCTGTTTCGCCCGGTCCCCCCACTCCCCATCACTCAAAACAGTCTTGATGGCCGGCTCGACGCGCGGGTCGCCGGGGTAATTCGCCAGAGCCAGGCAAGCAAATGCGCGCCATCCACGCGCGGTCTGGCTGCTGGCGATGACGGCTAACAGTTCTTCGACCGCCGCCGGGTCACGGCGGTTGGCCAAGGTCGTGGCCGCCGCGAAGCGCTGGCTCTCGTCAGTACTCTTTAAAAAGCCGTGAAGTTCCTTGAGGGCGAGTTCCTGCTTGAACATCCCCAACGCTCCGATGCCCGACGGCCCGCCCATCTTGTTGTGGGTCAGCTTCACGACTGCGTCCAGCGCTTCGTCCGACCCGATCCGCCCTGCCATTTCGGCTATGTAAGAGATCAATATAGTGGTTTCTTTAGGGTTGTACCGCTTGCCCCGCGCCTCTTCCAGTGCCATTTGCTTGTCCATTGCTTGGGCAAGCAGCGGCACGACGTCGGTAGGCAGCTTCTCGACGCCGTGCAGCATCTGTGCGGCTTGCCACGCGGTGTCAGAATCCGTCACCGACAAGTCCTTCAATAACCTTTCGCGGAGCGACGGCGTAAGATACGCGGCGATAACGTACTGCGCGAACAGCTCGCCCTTGCCGATCCGGGCGTGCAGGTCGTCCTCGCGTTTCTTGAACATCTTGGCGTCGTCCTTGACGGTTACCTTGGCGCTACCGTCGTTGACCTCAACGGTGTAGACGCCTTCCGGCAACGGGACTATCGCCGCGGGCATGGTCAGGGAATCGCCAGCCCGAGGCAGCTCACGCACCTTGCCCGCCGCGTCGGTCACCTTGGCTGTGAGACCCAAGCCCGGGTAGTCGCCGCCCGAACTCCAGTATCGAAGGGGTTCCGTCCCCGTATTGGTCCAGATGAGCTTCATCAATATCGGCGACCCGGCCGGTTGCGTCGCCTCAGCGACTATTTTGTATTTGGCTATGACGTCAGGAGCTTTGCCTTCGCTTTTATCGGCGGCGGGTTTCGCGTGAGGCGGTTTGTCCTCCTTCGGCTTCACTTGGACCAGGAGCGGGGCGGCCTCCACCTTGCCGCGCCAAACAGCGAGCTTCTTGGCGAAATCCTCCCTGCTGACGGAGTAGTACCCGGTTATTAGGAACGCATCCCGATCCTTGAACTGAGCGCGTCGAATGGTGAAGGGGAAGGAGTAGCTTTTCCCCGGTTCCAGGGCGAGGACCGACTTGGCGCTCGTCTCCCACCTGGGGCCATCTGACTTCCACCAATCCGGGACGCGACTTATGCCGAACGGCCCGCTGAGGCCGTCGTTGTCGTTACATAGGGTGCAAATCCGCACGGAGGCGTCGCCCTTGTTGGTCAGGACGAGTTCGCCTTTCAGTTCGGGGTCCGTGGACGCGACCGTTGCGGGCGCGATGATCTTAGCCGTTAGGTCTTTGGGCGCGTCGTCCCGCGGCCAGTGCTTCAGATGAACCAGACATAGCCCTGAATCGGCTTTCGTGGCGAACTCGGTGGGCGCTGGGGCGTCGGCGGCGATCTGGAAGCATAGCGTCAGCCGGTCCCCGTCGAGACGGTAGAGGTACTTCATAGCCTTCCCCTTCCGGTATCCCTCAAGGACCGTTAGCTCGATTTCCTTCGGCGTTTTCGTGGGGTCGAGCTTGTAGGTGGCCAGCACGTCCGGCAAATAGTGCGGGCCGAAAGCGAACTGGTCGCGCGCGATGACGAACAGGAATGCTTCCAGCTGGGCTGGCGTGAGTTCCTTCCCGTCGCGCTCCCCCGAGACGGCCACCCATGTCCTCTGAATCTTCTCGGCGTCCGTGTCGCCCTCGGGTCGCTTCGCATCGTCGGCAACGGTTTTCGGCGGCGCGGCCTTCGGCTTATCGCCGGGTTCGGCCGCCACAGATCGATATACCAGCCCCCCGGCCCCGCCAAGGACGGCCAGGATCAACGCCAGCGCCGTCGCCATCGTCATCTTTGTAAGCCACATGGTTTTTAGTACCCCTTGAATAAGCGCGACCACCCGCGCCGAAACGACTCCCTCCGCCGCCGCGCCGCCCGCCGCGAACGGCAAGGCGGCCCGCATGGTTCCCTTCAATTGTACCAAAAAACACCGCCGGGCCGTCGCAAAAGATCCCCCCCTTCTCTCCTTCATTCGGTGGGGATTTCCCAATTCCCTTGTTCCCAAAGTCCTGTTTGGAAACAAAAGGGGAAAGGTTATCTGCCAAGGAAATCGACAAGGCAAGGTGGGAAAATCCCACTTGACATGCTGCCCACCTGTGGTATGATCAGATGGTGCGCCGTCGAAGGGCGCGTATAAAAATCTAACCTAATCGAGAACTGTTATGACCACCAAGACCATCGACAGCAAAGGACGGCTCGCGCTCGGCAGCGACTTCGCTGGGCGCCTGGTCATCGTAGACGACGCGAGCCAGGACAAAATCATCATCACGCTGGCACGGGCAATCCCAGAGAAGGAGGTGTGGCTGTACCAAAACGAGGAGGCCATCGGGCGGGTTCGCCGGGGCTTGGCCCAAGCGAGCGAGGGCCGTTTTAGCAAGACGCCGCCCGACATCGACGCTGATGCCGCTTTGGCGGCCGAACTTGAAGACTAGGCAGTTTGTAATGCGATCAACCTCCCCGTAGGGGGGGATTCCCCCTACGGAGGACTGTAGTTTTTCACTTCGATAAAGGAATTAGAGGCACAGGTTCGACGGTAACCAAAAAAACCCGAAGTAAAGACACACGATCCCTGGAATCGGCGGGCCGCCTCCAAGAGTTGGGCCGTTCAATTGAATAGACGGAAGAGCAAGCGATATGGCAAACAGTGCCAGACCAAACACGGAGAGCAAGCTCCGGTTAGGAGGAATTGTCTGAACCTTAGGCGCCTCGCTCAATCTCTCACCGTCCATGTTTGGTTCCTTCTGTCAGTTAAGCCGGATTAGGAATCGCGCCAAAATAACTTACCGAAATTGTCCTTGTGATTGTTGGTCTTTTGATGCCATGATCGGGTGATGGAACCATGAAATTCACCATCGTCCTTAATCACAGAATTCGGCAAGTTATTTTGGCGCGGTTCCTTAGAGCCTGTGCGAAAAATCATTAAGAGCCTGTGCGAATAGTCGA
>DHJA01000161.1 GCA_002404095.1 Planctomycetaceae bacterium UBA4732
AGTACGAGTGACGTTGCACTAGTGGACGACGCCGGAAGTTAGGAAGGATAAATCCAGTGGAGTTTCCGGCGTGCGTCGGCGATGCGGAACGACCACTCGATCTTGGTCCGCGCTTCGTTGCGCTGCTGTTCCCAGGCCGCGATGGCATCGGCCAACTCCTGGACCGTCGCGATGCGTCTATCCAGGCACTGACGACTCAGTACGCTGAACTCCATCTCCGCCATGTTCAGCCAACTGCCATGCTTGGGTGTGTAATGGAACTCCAGCTTCCGCGCGATCCGCCGCGCTTCTTCCGGCGTGAACGCCTCATACAATGCCCCGAACACGTGGGTGTTGAGGTTGTCCAACACCACGCGGATCGTCTCCGCCTTCGGAAAGCGGACATCCACGAGGTCTTTCATCAGTTGGGCGAATTCCAAGTAGCCGCGTCGCTCCGTCACCTCCATATGGCGCCAGCCCAGCAGCGGGCACAGCAGCAAGAACACATTGCCCGTCCCGTTCCGCTTGTACTCGTAATCCTCCTTGGCCGGCCGCCCCGGCGCCGCCGCCATGGGTTCGGCCGCGTGGCCGTGCAACTCCTTGCTCAACTCGTCCATGCAGACCACCGGCCGCGTCTCGTCCGGCGCTTCCGCGTACAACTCCAGGACGTCCTCCATGCGGGCGACGAACTCGCCGCTCACCTTCGGGATACACCACGACTGCTTCTGCCACGGCTTGAGCGCGTTTTTTTAAGCAGCCGGCGCACACTCGATTCGGAGATTGACTCCACGACCTCCAGCGCGACGGCCCGGCTCGCCAGCAAGCGAGCCAACCACCTGGCGTGGCCTTCGGGAGCGTCGGAGCAGGCCAACGCGACAATCAGAGCCTCCTGTTTGCCGTCCAGCTTGGCCGGAGCGCCGCTGCGGTTGCTCTGTCCGCGAGGGCCGCCTCCAGCCCCTCACGAGCGAAACGTTTGCGGAGGCGTTCGACGGTGGACGGCGCCGCCCCGGTGGCGGCGGCGATCTGGGCGTCCGTCTGCTCTTGGTCGGCCGCCAGCAGAACCTGGAGGCGTCGCCGCCGCCGCCCCGTTAGGGCCTCGCGTTCCAGGCGCCGAGTCAGGTCGTCCCGTTGCTCGTCGGTCAGTCGAACCACAGCAGCCTTGCGCATGGGTCATCTCCAAATACGGGAAGACGACCATCTTATGCACAGCTGATACAATCGTCACAACTTCCGGCGTCGTCCACTAGTTGTTTTCGTACACCCGACGAATTGAGGAAAGCGCTCTCATGAGTCCAAGGCGCCCTATCGCCCCTAGAGTTGGCGCGGTATACTTTTTTCACGGATAATCAGGGTCGCATCTTTCGGAGAAGTCTTATGGCCATGTGCTATACCGCCGTTGTCCAGCAGCATGGCGAGTGGTGGATTGGCTGGGTCGCGGAGGTTCCCGGCGTCAACTCTCAAGGCCAGAGCCGGGAAGAGTTGCTGGATAATCTTCGCGACGCTCTCGATGAAGCCCTGGAAATGAACCGAGCTGAGGCGCGAGCGGCTGCCAGGGGCGCCTACGAGGAAGTGAGTATTCCAGCGTGAAACGGCACGATCTGATCCGTCGCCTCAAACAGAACGGCTGCGTTCTGATCCGCGAGGGCCGACGACACTCGTGGTGGGGCAATCCCGCGAATAACCGTCGCTCCGCCATTCCGCGACACACTGAGGTTCCGGATCCGCTAGCGCGAAAAATCTGTCGGGATCTCGGCATTGCGGAACCATCGTAAGCCGAAGCCGGCAATCGGGCAATCGGCACTTCCCAAAAGAATCGTTGCATGCTTCAGCTATCACGGGTAACATAAGCCTATCCAGCCCTCCCCGCCGATGGTTCGCGCCTTCCTTCCGCCGCGAGGCTACTCATGCGACCCGCTTCTGGCCGCTGGTTCCTTTGCTCCACCGCGCTGATCGCTCTTGCCCCCGTCGTCCATGCCGCCGAGCCAGTTAGCTTTCGCAATGAGGTCATGGCCGTGCTGTCGCGCGGCGGCTGCAACCAGGGCGCCTGTCACGGCAACCAGAACGGCAAGAACGGCTTCAAACTCTCGCTGCGCGGCGAAGACCCCGCCTTCGACCTCGCCGTCCTCACGCGCGATCAGTTTGCCCGCCGCACCGACCGGCTTCGCCCCGACGACAGCCTCATCCTCCTCAAATCGACCGCCGCCGTTCCTCACGAGGGCGCCAAACGCTTTGCCGTCGGCTCCAAGGAATACAGCATCCTCCGTCGCTGGATCGCCGAGGGCTGCCGGCCCGACGAGGCCGGCGCCCCCGTGCTGCAACGCCTTGATTTGACGCCGCGCGAGCAGGTGCTGACGGCGCCGGCCGATGAAGTGCAAATCCGCGTGACGGCGACTTTCACTGACGGACAAAGCCGCGACGTGACGGACCTATGCGTCTTCGATCCGTCCAACCTCGTCGTCCGCGTCGGCCGCGACGGCGTCGTGCATCGGCAGGCGCTTGGCGAAACGACCATCCTGGTGCGATTCCTCGACCGTCAGGCCGTCGTGCAGCTGGCCTTCCTGCCGGCGCGGCCCGACTTCGCGTGGACCGACCAACCCGAAAATAACTACATAGACCATCACATTTACGCCAAATTGCGCACGCTGCGGATGCTGCCGTCCGGCCTCTGCACCGACGCCGTTTTCCTGCGCCGCGCCTATCTGGATACCGTGGGCGTACCACCGAAGCCGGAGGAGGCTCGTCGCTTTTTGGATGACGTTCGCTCGGACAAACGAAATCGGCTGATCGACGAATTGCTGGAGCGGCCGGAGTTCGCCGACTTCTGGGCGTTGAAATGGTGCGATTTGCTGCGCGTCGAGGAAAAGGCGCTCGACCGCAAGGGCGTCCGGCTGTTCCACGACTGGATTCGCCAGAGCATCGCCGACGGTAAGCCCCTCAACGAGTTCGCGCGCGAGATTATCGCCGGCCGCGGCAGCACTTACGATCACCCCGAAGCGAATTACTACCGCGCCCTGCGCGATCCGTTCAACCGGACGGAAGCCACGTCGCAGGTGTTCCTCGGCGTCCGCCTCAAGTGCGCGAAATGTCACAATCACCCTTTCGAGCATTGGACGCAGGCCGACTACCACAGCCTGACGGCGTTCTTCGTCCGCGTTGACTATCGCATCGTCGAGAATAATCGCCGCGACAAATTAGACAAGCACGAGTTTGACGGCGATCAGGTGGTGTTCGAGAGCCGCACGGGCGAGAGCGTCCACCCGCGCACCAATGAGACGTTGCCGCCGCGTTTTCTTGGCGCCGAGACTCCGCCGTTCGCCCCGGACGCCGACCGCTTGCAGGCGTTGGCCGACTGGGTGGCCGCGCCGGATAATGCGTTCTTCGCCCGCGCTCAGAGCAATCGCGTCTGGCGCGAGTTGCTCGGCCGCGGCATCGTCGATCCCGACGACGACTTCCGCGCCTCCAACCCGCCCGTTAATGGGCCGCTGCTGGACGCGCTGACGAAAGACTTCGCCGAACGTCACTTTGATTTGCGCGGGCTGATGCGGACCATCATGCAATCGCGCACTTACCAGCTCTCCGCAGAGCCCAATGACACGAATCGCGACGACGAAACGAACTTCTCCCATGCGTTGGTGCGGCCGTTACAGGCCGAGCAACTGTTGGATGCGCTCGGCCGGGCGACCGGAGCGCCGCGGACGTTTCCTGACCAGCGGCCGGGCCTACTCGCCTGTCAGTTGGCGGGAGTGAAGGTCGGCCGCGACAAGAGGACTGACGACAGTGAGCGCTTCCTGGCGTCGTTCGGCAAGCCGGAAAGGGCGCTGAGTTGCGACTGCGAACGCTCTGACGACGCCACGATCAACCAGGCGTTTCAGCTGCTCACGGGGCCGGTGCTCAATCACATGCTGACGGAGCCGAACAATTGTATCGGCCGGTTGCTGGCGGCAGGGAAGTCGAATGAAGAGATCGTGGAAGCGCTATATTTCGCCGCATTGTGCCGGTCGCCGTCGGCGAAGGAGCGCGGCGCGGCGCTAGCGCTCCTCGCCCCGAATCGGGATCGGCGCCGGGCGCTGGAAGATGTACTATGGGGATTGGTCAACGCGAAGGAATTTTTGTTGCGGCAGTAAAGCCGGACGGAGGGACGACGGATGGAAATACCAGTTTTGGTAGAGCCTGTAGCTTCGCGCGGCTTCCGCGCCCGCAGCGGCGAACCCCTTGGCCTCACTGCCGAAGGCGCGACGCGGGAAGAGGCGTTGCGGAAATTGCGCGAACTGGTGCAAAGCAAGGTCGCCGGAGGCGAATTGACATTGCTAGAAGTCGGGCCTTTTTCGCATCCTTGGGATCGCTTTGTAGGGAAATGGTCCCCCGATGATCCGTTCATTGCCGAGTGGGAAAAAGAGGTGGAGAAGTACCGCCGGGAAGTGGATGAAGACCCGAACATCCCATGAACCTTTACGTACTTGACACCGACATAATGACGCTTCTACGCCACCATCATGCCCGCGTGTGCCAAAACGTCGCCTCCCACCCGGCCACGGAACTGGCTGTCACCGTCCTGACTATCGAGGAACAATTGTCCGGTTGGTATAGGCTGCTGCGAACGGCCAAGCAGCCGCCGCAAGTTGTACGGGCATACCAGGAATTGGCCGATGCCGTCCAATTCTTCGGCGGGTGGCGGATTCTTTCGTATTCGGCCCCCGCGATCGGCTGCTATGATCGCTTAAAGGCTCTAAAATTGACTGTCCGCAAGACGGATTTGCGCATCGCCGCGGTGACCTTGGAGCATTCCGCCGTCCTCGTAACGCGAAACCGCCGAGACTTCCAGCGCGTCCCCAACCTCATCGTGGAAGACTGGGCCGTCTAATCCTAAACCCCTCTCCAAACTCGTATAAAGAGGCTTATCGCATGTCTCGCGTCCTCAGTCTGCTCGCCCTGGTCGTCCTGTCGCCCTTGGCGCCCGCCGCGGAAGCGCCCAAGGATTCGCTGCGCGACTACGCCCTCAAGAGCGTCGGCCGCACCGCCTACGGCATCTACGTGGGCAAGAAAAAGGCCGGCTGGGAGGTGGATGAGGTTGAGCTAGGCAAGCACGACGGTAAGGAAGCGGCCGTCCAGACGACGCACGCCTATATGGCCGTTAACGTAGACGGAACCAAGTCGGTCGTGGAGGAGAGGACGAGCGTTTACTACGAGCTGCAGGGCGACGGCCCAGTCTTCTTCGCCGAGTCGCACGTCACGGAAGACGGCCAGGAGACGGTACGGACCTCTATACGCGACGGGGACGGTCTGACGCAGACGATTCAGGTGGGCAAGCGCAAGACAGAGAGGAAAGTGCCTCTTCCGAAGAGTACGCTGGTATTGCAGCGCGATCTGGAAACGTGGTTGCAGGGACCGCCGAAGAAAGGAGCGACGTTCGACAACTACACGCTCGCCTGGGACCAGGACAAAGTGGATGTGAAGGAAGTCTACACCTTCAAAGAGAAAAAGACGATTCAATGGGACGGCGCCGCAACCCAGGCTTTCGTTGTTCAGACTTTGTCGCAGGGCGCGAAATTCGACGCCGAATTGCTCGGCGACGGCCGGCCGCTCATCGGCAAGATCGGCGTCCTGGAAATGCGCATGGAGAAGGAACCGCTCGCCAAGAGGCTCGACGAGAACGTCGATCTAATGGCGGCAACCTCTATTACGTTGGATAAGTCGCTCGGCCGGGTGTCGCGGATCGACAAGCTCACGTTGGAAGTGACCGGCTTGGACGATTTCACCCTACCGGAGGCGCCGCGACAGCACGTTGGGTCGTACAAGTCCGGCGTGACGTTGCTGGAGTTGTCGCGCGACCATCCTACCGATAAGCCGACGCCTTTGAGCAAAGAAGATCGCCTTGAAAACTTGAGAGCGACGGCCAACATGCAGTCGGATCACGAGACCCTTCGCAAATTGGCCAAGGAGATCGTTGGCGATGAAAAAGATCCGATAAAGGAGGCAACGCGGATTGAGAAATGGGTCTACAAGAATCTGCGCAAGACCTACGACGCCAACGCGGACGACGCCTTGACGGTATTGGAGAACAAGGCCGGCGACTGTACGGAGCATACGCTGCTGTTCACGGCGCTGGCACGGGCGGCGGGGATACCGGCGCACGAGGTGGGCGGCTTGGTGTATGCCGGCGGCGACAAGCCGTCGTTCGGCTGGCACGCCTGGGCGGAGATTCACGACGGCGCCCAGTGGGTAACGATCGATCCGACGTTCGGCCAGGTTTATGTGGACCCCACGCACATCAAGTTCAGCGAAGGGGCCGAGGATCAGGCGTATTTGAACGTGGCTGGCAAGCTGAAGATGAAGGTTGTGAAGGTGGAGACGAAGAAGTGAGACGCTGAGTGAGGGATGATCCCATGAAAACTTTAGAGTTTGAAGCGCCGCTCAATCCGGACCAGACGCTGACGGTGCCCCCGGGAGTGGCCGATCAAGTTCCTCCAGGGCGGACGGTGCGAGTCCTTCTAATGGTCGCTGATTCCGATGAAGAAAAGGGATGGAATCAGCTGACGGCGGCAGAATTTTTCAAGGGCTACGCGGAAAGCGATGCGATCTACGATGAACTACCAAGCGGGTGATCTGTTATTAATGGCGTTCCCGTATGTAGGCGGCGCCCAATCCAAGGTCCGGCCCGCGCTGGTCTTGCTTGACATGGGCGATGAAGACGTGCTCGTCGCACGAGTGAGGGGCAACAAAAGGGACGCATCTAGCAACAAAGGGGACGCATCTAATTTATCTTGACGGGCCGCTGCCGTCCTGGTAACCTCCTCCCATGCCACGCTCCGCGC
>DHJA01000250.1:0-2445 GCA_002404095.1 Planctomycetaceae bacterium UBA4732
CGCTTTGCTGCGCTGTAGTGTTAATGTCCCGCCGGCGATTCCCTTCCAGCTTTGGCGCCCAAAAGTCCAGCCTCGATTTGGGCATGCGGCAGAGAGCACAGCCCCTATGTCGATGCCAAAAACAACCGTGCACGAAGACGACCTTTTTCCGCCCCGCGAAAACAATATCCGGCCGTCCGGGTAGACGACCGGAGTGCAGGCGATAGCGGTATCCTAGGGAATGCACGAGCCGGCGTACCACGAGTTCCGGCTTGGTGTCCTTGTTACGAACGCGGCTCATGCGTTCGCTGCGTTCTTCCGGTGAAAGGGAATCCATCACGGCTCCCTCTCGCTCCAGGCTCTTGCCGCCCCGGCGTGGCTTGCCTTGGCTATCCTATTGTGCGCCTGCTCATCGGCCGTCGCAAGGGGCGAAGGTCACTTTGGCCAATTTACGACAAAAAACTGCTCCGGTCTGACGGTCAAACCGAGAATCCATCCTGTTGACATCCCCCCACGTCAGGGCTACGATCCTCCTTAACTGCCGAGCGAACGCGCCGCCCCCACGGCAACCCACCCCGCAGCCCGCCCTTGGAAGTTCACCATGCTTTCCTTTCTCGGTCGAAGCGTGCGCCTGTGCGACGGACTCACCCGCCGGGAAATCCTGCGCGTGGGCGGCCTGGGCTTCACTGGATTAATGTGGTCCGACTGGTTGCGCGCTCGCGCCGCCGCCGGCCCGACGGCGGATGGTTTCGGCCGCGCCAAAGCATGTATCCTGATCTACCAGTACGGCGGGCCGTCGCATCTGGATATTTGGGACCTGAAACCAGACGCCCCCAAGGAAATCCGCGGCGAATTCAAGCCGATCGCCACACGGACGCCGGGAATCTCGATCACGGAACACCTGCCGCGCCTGGCGGCCCTGACCAATCGCTACGCCATTCTCCGATCCGTCAACCATCGTGACAACGACCACGCCATCGGCGCCTACTTGGCGCTGACGGGGCGGTCGCATCCCAAAAACGCGATCTTGGGCATTGAGCCGGCGGCCGCGCCGGAGGATATGCCGTCGATGGGATCGGTGGTCAGCAAGGTGCGGCCCGCGGATCGGCCGGTGTTTTCCTACGTCACCCTCGGCGACCTGCGTCATCTCGGCAACAACGACAGCCTCGGCCAAAACGCCGGCTGTCTCGGCAAGGTATATGATCCTTTTACGATCCCCTTTGTCCGGCCCATCACCGGCCCCCTGGATATTCGCGGCGCCACGTCGGTTCTGGAGCAAGGCGACGGCCCGCAGCTGGATCGTCGGCGCGGGTTGCTGGAACAGATGACCCACGCCGCTCCCGCGCTGGAAGCGTCGGCCGCCATGCGCGACCTCGACGATTGCACGCGCAAGGCCTACCAACTGCTCGCTTCGCCCGCCAGTCGCGCCGCCTTCGACCTCGCCAAAGAGCCGGAGAAGGTCCGCGATTCCTACGGCGCCGACCCCTTCGGACAGAACTGTCTGCTGGCCCGGCGCCTGGTGGAGGCCGGCGTGCCCATGATCACCGTCTACTCGTGCGGCAACCGTGATTGGGACACGCATGGCAACAATTTCCAGGCGCTGAAAAACACTTTGCTGCCGCCGACGGATCAAGCGGTGTCGGCGCTGCTTGAGGATTTACACAGCCGCGGACTGCTGGACGAAACGCTCGTCGTCTGGATGAGCGAGATGGGCCGGACGCCGCGCGTCAATAACGGCGCGGGCCGCGATCATTGGTCGTTCTGCTATTCCATCGTGATGGCCGGCGCCGGCGTTCGCGGCGGTCAGGTGTACGGCTCCTCCGACCGCAGCGCGGCCTATCCGTCCACCAACCCCGTCAGTCCCGCCGACGTGGCCGCGACGATCTTTCATTGCCTGGGCGTCGATCCGCGAAGGGAAGTGACGGACCAGCAAGGCCGGCCTTTTGTCGTAGGGATGGGAAAGCCGATATTGGCTTTGCTGGGATAGACGAGGAATCCGGATAGTCCATTTAGACTAAGGTACGCCATGACATCGCGTTGCCCGCATCATCGCCTTCCTCGTGTGCCGTGGGTCGCCGTCGCGGGCGAATTTGCCACGGCCCTGTGTTTCGGTTGCTTGGCCCTCTTTTTGCCCTTTAGCAGCTGGGTGCGCTGGCCTGAGTTGCTATTTAGCTGGCACTTCGCCGTGGTCGTCATCGGTTCCTTGGCGCTGGCGTTAGTGCTTGTCCGGCGCAGACCGGAATCGCTCAAAGCGGCTGTTGTTTTGGCCGCTTACATTGGCCTGCCGAGCCTCCTGCTCCTGTCGCAAGCGCTCAGCCAGGTCCGTTCACCAACGAGCGGCTGGGCGGTCGAGCTTCCTTTCGCCGTGTGGGGGGTCGGTACGCTTGGGCAGCTTGCGGTCTTATGGTCTTGTCTCGCTCGACTTGCGCCGTCGCAGTAAGCAAGTTGGCGAGCCGGGGGCGTAAG
>DHJA01000250.1:2627-10256 GCA_002404095.1 Planctomycetaceae bacterium UBA4732
CGCTTACGCTCCCGGCTCGCCAAATGCAGACACTATCCAATGGATCGTCCTGTTGACATCCCCCCACCTCAGGGGTACGATCCCCATTAACTGCCGAGCGAACGCGCCGCCCCCCACGGCGACCCACCCCCACAGCACGCCCTCGGAGGTTCACCTCATGTTCCGAATCGATCTCGGCCGTACCGCGCCCTACTGCGACGGCCTTAGCCGCCGCAGCTTTCTGCAACTCGGCGTCGCCGGCATGGCCGGTTTCGGCCTAGCGCCGCTTCTTCGCGCCAGAGCCGCGACCGGCAGCGCCGCCAAGGACACTTCCGTCATCCTGATCTGGCTCGACGGCGGACCTAGCCATCTCGATATGTACGACATGAAGCCGGACGCCCCAGCCGAATATCGCGGTCTCTGGAAGCCCAAACCCACGCGCGTACCCGGCTTCGACATCACCGAACTCTATCCCCGCCAGGCGAAAGTCACCGACAAATTCTCCATCGTGCGCTCGCTGCACCACAACACCGGCGACCACTTCGCCGGCGGCCACCGGATGCTCACCGCCAAGGACATGGGCGTCAGCGGCGCCAACAACGTCGGCAAGTTCCCGTCCATCGGCGCGATCGTGGATCGTGAGATCGGCGCCCGCAAGCGCGGGATGCCCGGTTACGTCGGGACGCCAAGCATTAGCAGCATCGGCCTGACTCCCGGTTACTTCGGCGGCAACTTCCTCGGCGCCACCCACGACCCGTTCCAGACCGGCGGCGATCCTAACGCCGCCAACTTCAGCGTCGGCAATCTGAACCTCGTGCCCGGTTTGAGCATCGGCCAACTCGAAGACCGTCGGGGACTATCCGCCCGTTTCGATGAGATGAGGCGCACCACCGAATCGGCCGCCACCCAAGGGGCGATGGACCGTTTCGGACAGGAGGCGTTCGAGTTTGTCAGCGGGCCGACGGCGCGGCGGGCGTTCGACGTCGGCCTCGAAGATCCGCGCTTGCGCGACCGCTACGGACGGCACGGTTGGGGCCAAAGCTGTCTGTTGGCGCGCCGGTTGGTCGAAGCGGGAAGCACATTTGTCGCCGTCCACTTCGGCGGCTGGGACCACCATTGGGATCTCCAAAAGGGTTACGAAAACAATCTGCCCATCGTGGACGCGGCCGTCGCCAGCCTCTTCGAGGACTTGGACGACCGCGGCCTGCTGGAGAAGACGCTGGTGGTGCTGTGCGGCGAGTTCAGCCGGACGCCGAAGATGAATGACGGCGGCAACGGCGGTGCGGCGGGCAGCAAGGGCACGCCCGGCCGCGACCATTGGGGCGACGCCATGTTCTGCCTCATGGGCGGCGGCGGCGTGAAGGGCGGCCAGATCATCGGCTCGACCGACCGCTTGGGGACGCGGCCGGCCAGCCGGCCGGTGACGCCCTCGAACATTCACGCTACCATTTATCGCGTACTCGGCATCGACCCGACGCTGCAATTGACCGACCCGACCGGCCGGCCGACGCCTGTCCTCGACGATCCGACGGCGATCGACGAGTTGCTGTAGCAACTCTACAAGCCCCGAGCGCAAGCGAGGGGTTCTTGTCAACACCCCCTCGCTTGCGCTCGGGGCTTGTAGAGCTTGCCTTTTCGTCACTCCGCTTTAGGGGTGACGAGGGCGAGGATCTTCTGTTCGCGGGCCTGGAGCGCTCGGCCCTGCCACGTCAGAACAAGCCAATAGACATAGAAGACCGCCGCGCATTCCAGCACGGACAGGACCAGGCAAATCGGCAACCCCGTAAGCCATCCCAACTTTTCCAGCGTGAACTCGACGCCCAGCGGCAGCAGCGCCGGAACCAACGCCCAAGGAAAAAGGAAGAGAAACGCAAAGTGGAGCAGGAGGGCGATCCCTTTGGGACTGGCCGGCTTGAAGGACCCCGACCGGAGAGACGTCGGGGCGTAGATGGAGAGGCAATTGGCCAACAGGCAGAACAAGAGATACATCGAAAGCGCCTGCGGTAGGGCGGCCAGGAAGTAATCGAGGCGCATGGGAAAGGTCGCCTGCAATATGACGAGAATGACGGCGCTCAACCCCAATGCCAGGGGCGCCGTCGCCACGTTTTTGCCCAACAGCACCTCCCGGCGAGGGGCGGCGCTCAACACGAAGACCCGGAAGCCGCCCCGATCGAAGCCGAACTGGTTGCCCACGAGTTGAGCCATGGTGAGAATGATCATCGACATGCCGCCGAACGCCATCAGCGGTCGAACCATAGCCGGCGGCTCGAAAGAATGGGCCAGGAACATCCCGCCGAAGATTATCACTAAAAGGATCGGACTTAGTAGCATCATCTTCGCCTCGGGCGCCCGCGTGAGCGACCGTAAGCCGCCCAAGGCGACCGCCGACGCCTGTTCGGACAGCCAGGGTAGGCGCCATTCGAGCATACCGGCCGTCGGCGGCTTCCCTTGCTTCACCGGAGCCGCGACCACGACGATCCGACGTTTTCCTGAATTGAACCAGCCGGTGTACAACCGCACAGTGGTCCGGTGCGCCCGCCAGAGACTGACGGCGCCCAGGCCGGCCATGCCTAGCATGGCCAGCAGCGCCGCCGGCGCGTTGCCTTCCGCCGAGGTCATGGCGCCCAACGGCAGCCAGCCCGGCGGCAAGCAAAGGTTGACGAGGCGGTGCGTCGGCTCCCACTGTTGAAGGGCCTGGCGCTGGGCTTCGTCCCTACGAGCCATAACCTTGCGATTGAATTCTTCCTCTCTCTCTTGATATTCCGACTGGCTGATTTGGCCGGAATGGACAGCGGCGATAAGTTGGTTCTCCTCCGCTGTCTCCCGTACTCTTTCCTGTTGCGCCTGCCGCTCCTCCCCCGTGAAAAGGCTAATCAGAGCCGGTGACTGGCAAATCAAGATGAAACCTATCGTCACCAAGCCGATCACCGTTTGCCGCCGGCGTTTGTTGGCCATGAGCGACGCCAACCAGCCCTGAAACTGGTAAGTAACCGCCGTGACCATCAAAATAAAGGCGCCTACGAGAGGCAGAAGGAGCAGCAGCGCCGGCCCTTTGGCGAAAGCCAGCCCGAAGCTGAGCGCGAGCATGGGCGGCAGGAACAGAATCAGGGTCAGACTCGCCAGCGAGCTGAGGTAATTGATCAGAAAAATCCCCGTTGGCGATACAGGAAGGTGCAAGAACTTGTCCAGCGACAGGGGATCGGATCGTTGCAATTCGGCGAGAATTCCTACGGTCCATGTAATAAGGAAGACGGCGGCCAACCCGTCCCATACGTACATGACGACCGCGGGAGACGCATCGCGCATGGCGAACAGTCCCACGAAAAAGAAGACGACAGACAGGGAGGCGGCGAAGGCGAGGGCGCCGACGGCCAAAAGCGCCTGAACCACGGCGTTGACGGCGCCGCCCCGTCTCAACTGGTTGACGAAGAGCCGCCAACGCAACCACACAAAGGCTCGGAAGTGTCGCCAGTTCACGGCACATTCTCCCCGAGCCAGCTGAGTTTGCGGGTCGCTTCCGGGTCGGCGCCCGCGAGTTCGAGAAAGCGCTCTTCCAGCGAGCCGCCCTGGCGAAGCGCGTCCAGAGAAGCCTGCTCGACGAGAACGCCTTTAACAATGATGCCCACGTGCGTACAGAGTTTTTCGACGACTTCAAGGACGTGCGAAGTCAGAAATACGGTCGAGCCGCGCGCCACATAGCCGGCCAGCAAGTCACGGATAATGTGCGAAGTCACCGCGTCTACCCCCTCGAAAGGTTCGTCGAGGAACAGCAAGTCCGGGTTCGGCAACAAGGCGGCCGCGAGGGCCAGCTTCTTCTTCATGCCGTGCGAGTATTCCAGCGTGAGCTTTTTCTCTTCATTCTCAAGGCCGAGGAGGGGAAGAAGTTCGCCGATGCGGCTGCGAATCACGTCGCGCGGCAGCAGATACATCCGGCCCGTGAAGGTGAGGTACTCGCGCGCCGTCAGGTTGTCGAAGAGCGCGAGGTCTTCGGGGATGACGCCCAGTCGGCTCTTCACTTCCAGCGATTCGGCCGGGTTGAGCATGTTCTTGCCGAGTACGCGGATCTGCCCCTTCGACGGCGCCAGGAGACCGGTCAGCATTTTGATGGTGGTCGATTTACCGGCCCCGTTCGGCCCGAGAAAGCCGTAAAAGGTGCCGCGCTCCACCTGTAGTTCGATACCGTCCACGGCGCAGAAGTCGCCAAAGAACCGCGTCAGCTGGTGCGTCTCGATTGCGAGGCTCATTGGTTTTTCTCCGCCGGAGTTCGCCGCGCGCGTTCGTTTAGCCGCGACCCGAAGGGGAGCGCGTCTCCCCCACGCTCCCCTTCGGGTCGCGGCTAAACGATTTGCATAACAGACTAACCGTCCATTTCCACCATCGCCTTGATGACGCCCGTTTCCGGCTTCGTGTAAGACGGGAAATTGCCGATCAGCTCCGCGAACGGCGAGCGGTGCGTGATCCACGGCCGCGTATCGATCTTGCCGTCCTCGATAAGCTTAATGATGCGGTCGAAGTCTCCCGGTAGAGCGTTCCGCGAGGCGAATAGCGTCATTTCCCGTCGGTGAAATAGCGGATCGGAAAAGGAGACTTCGTTGACGACGATGCCGACAAACACCAGCCGGCCGGTGTGGGCGACGTAGTTGAAGGCGTTGCACATCGACTTGGGGCTGCCCGTCGCGTCGAAGACGACCGGATAAAGGGCGCCGTCGGTCTGGTCCTTCATCGCCTGCAAGACCGTCGCGTCGTCGATGAAGCGGATCGTGTGCTGCACGCCCATCTGCCGCTTACAGAAATCGAGGCGTTGTTGGTTCAGGTCGAGGACGGTAAGGGTCGCACCGGTCAGCTTGACGAATTCGATGACGGACAGGCCGATCGGGCCGGCGCCGACGACGAGGACGTTTTCGCCGGCCTTCGGATCGCCGCGGTTGACGGCGTGACAGCCGATGCCCAGCGTCTCGACGAGGGCCAGTTGATCCAGAGTAAGGCGCTCCGATTTGTGCAATTTGCGGGCCGGCAGGACGAAGCGCGGACGTAAGCCGCCGTCGGTGTGGACGCCGAGGACTTGCAGATTTTCGCAGCAGTTGACGCCGCCGCGCCGGCAAGCGAAGCAGCGCTGGCAGTTCATGTACGGCTCGACGGAACAGCGGTCGCCGGCCTTGACGTTCACAACATCGGGTCCGACTTCCAGCACTTCAACGCCCAATTCATGTCCGGGAATGCGCGGATAGCTGTAGAACGGCATCTTGCCGAGGTAGCCGCTGATGTCGGTGCCGCAGACGCCGACACGGTGGACGCGGACCAGCGCTTCGCCGGCGCCGGGTTTGGCCGGCTCGTCGATGGCGATCTGCTCGAACCGCCCCGGTTCCTTCAACTGGATCGCCTTCATCGGTCTGCTCCCGTGACGCCGTTCTTTGTCCACACAACCGCCATTCTATGAAATGGGATTTTCTCTGGCGGCGAGGCGGGCGGCGTTGTACCTTGGTTTTATCGCCGTTGTACAGAGGACGCCAAATATGACCCCCTTTATGATTCATAGGTCCTATAGGTCTTATAAGACCTATAGGACCTATGGGATGGTATTTATCCTTATATCCGTCTTATCGGCCGTCGGCCTTGTTCCCGCGGCTGAGACGAAACCAAGCCGGCCTAACATCGTCTTCATTCTGGCCGACGACCTCGGCTACGGCGATCTCGGCTGCTACGGCCAGAAACGCATTCTGACGCCGAACCTCGACCGCATGGCGGCGGAAGGTATGCGCTTCACGCAGTTCTACGCCGGCAGCACCGTCTGCGCCCCTTCACGCTGCTGCCTGATGACCGGCCTGCACACCGGCCACGCCACCATCCGCGGCAACGCCGAGGTTCCGCTCCGGCCGCAAGATATAACCGTGGCTAAGGTGCTGAAGGACACCGGTTATACGACCGGCCTCGTCGGCAAATGGGGTTTGGGCGAAGCGGGCACCACCGGCGTTCCCAACCGCCAAGGCTTTGACGCCTTCTACGGCTATCTCAATCAGGTTCACGCGCATAATTACTATCCGGATTACCTGTGGAAGAACCAAGAGAAGGTGACAATCGAGGGCAATGTGGTCCAAGGCGGCGTGGCGTCGAAGCGGGCGCAGTATTCGCCGGACTTGTTCACGAAGGAGGCGTTGGCGTTCGTCGAACAGAACCGCGAGAAGCCGTTCTTCCTGTACCTGGCCTACACGACTCCGCATGCGAACAACGAGCGCGGTGCGAAGGAGGGCAACGGCATGGAAGTGCCGAGCGACGCCCCGTATTCGGACAAACCCTGGCCCCCAGTAGAGAAGAACTATGCGGCGATGGTCACACGGCTCGACGCCGACGTGGGCCGGCTCCTGAAGCGATTGAAAGAGCTAGGTTTGGACGACAACACCATCGTTTTCTTCAGCAGCGATAACGGACCTCATAAGGAGGGAGGAGCGGACCCGAAGTACTTCGAGAGCGCCGGGCCGCTGCGTGGATTCAAGCGCGACCTGACGGAAGGCGGCATCCGCGAACCGATGATCGTGCGTTGGCCGGGCAAGGTGAAGGCGGGCGCGACAACCGATCAAGTCGGCGCCTTCTGGGACTTCCTACCGACGGCGGCGGAGCTGGCGGGAGCGAAGACGCCGGCGGGGTTGGACGGTGTATCCCTGACGCCGACGCTGCTCGGCGTGGGCAAGCAGGCGCAACACGATTTCCTCTACTGGGAGTTTCACGAACGCGGCAGTCAACAGGCGGTGCGGATGGGCGATTGGAAGGCGCTGCGCTTGAAGCCGGCCGGCCCGCTGCAACTGTACGACCTCAAGACCGATGCGGGCGAGGTGCACGACGTGGCCGCCGACCATCCGGACGTGACGGCGAAGATCGCGGCGTATCTGAAAGGAGCGCGAACGGAGTCGGCGACGTGGCCGATCCGGGCGGGTAAGTAATGACGCCGTTTAGCCGCGACCCGAAGGGGAGCGCGTGGGGGCGTTACAATGACAATGTAGAGCAACGATGTGGAGGAAGAACCATGAATACCATTGAGGCAATCACCACCGCCATCGCGCAATTGCCGCCTGAGCAGGTGGCCCAAATCCGTGCCTGGCTAACCGAGTATGAAGAGCGGCAATGGGATGAGCAGATCGCGCAGGACGAGCGCGACGGCCGATTGGACGCGCTGGCGGATCGAGCGCTGGCGGAACATCGCGCGGGGCGGACGCGGCCTCTATGACCCACCACACGACTTCGGATTTCTGGGACTGCTACGCGCGGCTGCCAGAGGCGGTGCGACGGCTGGCCGACGGCAACTACGAACTACTCCGCGCGGACCCGCGCCATCCGTCGCTGCACCTCAAGCGTGTTGGGCGGCTTTGGTCGGCTCGGGTAGGGATCGGGCATCGGGCGCTGGCGGCTGAAGAGGGAGACGGCCAATTTATCTGGTTCTGGATCGGACCTCACGCTGAGTACAACCGGATCATCCGGGGGCAGGCTCCTAAAAAGGGTCCGTGACGCCCCAACCCTATTGCCGAGAGAAATAGCGCGCTATCCGACACCCCGTTGTGGCACGGTCTCGTGATCAGGCCACTAACGCCGCTGCTGAAGCGTGGGAAAGGGAGGGAGACCTTCGGTCGGGACGGGGGGCACGGTCAGGAGACCGTGCCA
>DHJA01000250.1:10368-10825 GCA_002404095.1 Planctomycetaceae bacterium UBA4732
CGGTCGGGAGACCGTGCCACAACAAGCGTGGCGCGGGCGCGGCAAGTTGTCAGGTGGTAAACGCGATCAGGAGCTTCTTGCCAAGAGCGCGTGCAATTCTCCTTAATATACTCAGGGAGTGTCCGTCATAATCAGCGTCTTCTATGCGCGAGATTACCGACTGCTGCGTACCGATAAGTTCGGCGAGCTGCTTCTGCGTCAACCTGGCTTCCTTCCGCAATTGGTACACTTTTTCCGCGATGTCAGAATTAAAAGACTCGTTTTCGATGGCCTCGGCAAGTTCGGGATTGGCCGCCATCTTTGCGCGTATAACATCCGCAAAGTTCCTTGTACGAGCCATTTCTCATCTCTCCCAGGAAGCTGTGTGCTTGGTACTGTTCGCCGTGACCAGACTCTTACGCTTCATCGCTCTATCGATCTCGGGCAGCGTCTCAGTTTGGTCCAAGAAAGGGCGGGG
>DHJA01000250.1:10956-15546 GCA_002404095.1 Planctomycetaceae bacterium UBA4732
AAAAAAAGCCGGGGGGGGGGGGGGTTTCCCCCGCCCCCTCCCACGGCAAACGGAGACACTACCGGAAGCCGCGCCTACCCTATTGGAGAGACAAAAACGACGCCATCCCATTCCCGCCGCCCATGCGCATCAGCCACGCCAGCGGCGCGGCCGCGGCGGCGAGGACGCGCGTTCCCCGCGTACCGAAAGCGCCCAATAGAAAGCCGGCGCCGGCGCCGAGCAGCGTCCAGCAGCCGACGGCCAGGATGAACCAGAGCGGCGTCGCCATCCACGGCGACGGCGTTGAACCCGACGCGGCGCCCATCATCGCCAAGAGCAGGCGCGGTAGGCCGTCGATGAACACCATGCCGCAGCCGAGCGTGGCGGCGCCCGCGACGCCGGCCGCCGCGCCCGCCGCGGCGCCACATGCCACGTCGGTCCAACGGCCGCCGTGCCGCCAGACCAGGATCAGCCCCGTGACGCCGCCGAGCCACCACGTCGCCATGACGAATTGCCGTAGGAAACCAGGGTCGAGGACCGCCGGCTTGTCGCCCATCGCCTCCGTCATTGGCCCGATTTGCCAGAAGTTCCAGCCGGCTGTCGGCGCATGATGCCTGCTCCCGTGAGCCATGATGCGGGCGTAGAGGTCGGCGGGCAGGAACAGGACTACGCGCAGCAATAGGGCCAGTACCGCGCCGACGACTACCGCGCGCACCAGTCGGCCGCCGTAGCGCCGCGGCGCCAGATTGGCGACCGGCTCCAGGCGGATTGGCGCCGGCGGCGATTTCAGGATCGACGCGCGCTTCGACGGAGCGACAGGGACCGGCTGGGGCGGCGGTCGGTAGCCGCGCGGTCGGCGCACTTCGACGCGGACGCGCACCAGAAACCGTTGGCCGGCGTTGGCGCTGATCTGTAGCAGTCCTTCCTGGACGCCGCCGTCGCCCATGAGCGTGGAATCAGCTTCAAAAGAGATCGCCGTTTGCTGAGGACCGCTGACGTTCGGCGTCGTGACGCGCAGCCACGGCTGATCGCCGGCCGCCTGGGCGTAGACCCATTTCCTCGCCGGCGTCCGCAGCGTCAATTGGCCGCGCACCGTCTCGGGCGCGTCGCACTGTAAACGAAACTCGCTGTGCGACAGCTCCAGCATCGGCGGCTTAGACAGGCCCATGCACTCGAAGAACTGCTGCACCGCCGCCACGCCGCGCGCCGGCGTCCCGGCCACGGGATAGCTCCAGCCGTTGGCCGCAAACCATCGGGCCACCTCGCCGCTCTCCAATAACGGCCCTGCCGGCTTGGGGTTGGCGCGCATACGTTCGGCCAGTTCTCGCGCCGACGCCGCTCCTTGAAACGGCGGCTTGGCGAAAGGTGCGGCCTCCAGGTCGAGACGCACCGGCGCCTCGGCGACGCCGCCGTTGGTGACGACAGTGAGCTTGCCGCTGTACGTCTGGCCCGCCGGCAGGCCGCGCGGCTCGATGCGCAGCGTTACTTCCTGATCGCGCGTCGTCTTGAGCGGCAGCTCGCGTTCGCCGTCCACGCCTTCGATCTTGAGCCAGTCCTCGCCTTCGGTGACGCGAATTTTTCCCTGGAGAAGTCCCTTGCCTTTGTTGCTGACCGTGACGCGGGCCTGCCGCTGGCCGCCGACGCGCATCGTGCCGAGCATGAGGCGGCGCGGGTTGAGGTCGAGGCGCGGCCCCAACCCCTGGACCTGGCTGCCGGGCAGACTGCTGAGGAAGTTTTGCAGGGCAATGTCAGGGTCAGTCTGGGCCTGCGCCTCCTGCGCCGCGCGCACGAGGTCCATGCGGCCGATGCGGGCGAGGTAACGGCCGAAGTCGCCCTTGTGCAAAAGGTCGCGCGCGTCTTCCCAGTCGGCGTGACAGCCTTCGACGAGATCGTCATAAGTGCGGCAACGCCGGCCCGATGGGAAGACGAATTCCAGCGGCAATTGCGATGGCGACAACGCGCCCGGCGCGGCGGCTTGGTTCAGCACCACGCCGTCGAACCAGCAGTAAACGGCGTTGCCGGGATTGGCCCGCTGGCATCGCGGACAAATGAGATGCGGCATGGGTCAATATCCGTCCTTGGTGGGCAAGCGCGGCGAGGGGGGGGCGTAAGCCCCCCGGTGCTTCACATCTTCACCGGCTGTGTTCCGCACCGGGGGGCTTACGCCCCCCGCTCGCCTCGCCGCGCCGTGGGTCGGCCGTTGGCGGGCGGCGCGCGCCTGGAAGCAGAGGAGGACGTTGCCCAGTTGGATACGGTCACCGTCTTGCAGGCCGCGCCGGCCGCTCACCGGCTCGTCGTTGACGCGCGTCCACTCGGCCGGCGAATGCTCGTTCACCAGAACATAGCCGGCGCCCTCGCGGTGGATGACGGCGTGACGCTTCTCGACCTTCATGTCGCGGAATAGGGCGATGTCGGCGTGTTCGTCGCGGCCGAGGAGATTGTCGATCTTTTCAAGCGGATATTCCCGGCCCTCCTGCCAGCCGCGCATCACCTTGACTGACGCGGGCTGGAAGACGCCCTGGACCAAGGCCGACAACGCACCGATGCAGGCGCCAAGGATGACAAGGCCGACCGCTCCCCATAAGGCGGCGCCAGCGCCGAGGTCGCGCGTCAAAAGATAGAGGCCGCCGAAAAAGGCGCCGCCGATGAAGCCGCCGAGCATACCGCCGAGTGTGCCGTAGCTGAGTTTGCCCAGCGAGCGGGCGGCCACGCCCTCGCTAACGCCGACGGCCGCGCCGAGACACATCCAACCGAGGCCGCGCGCCGTGACGGCACCGGCGAACGCCGCGGCGTTGCCGGCGCCGAAGCGTCGGACCAGCTCAAAATTGACCCATTCACCGAGGGTCATGCCGAGCGCGCCGCCGACCGCCCCCAGGAAAACGCCGTAAGTCGCCAGGCGGACGAAGCGCAACAGCGAGCGGTCGCGCAGCGCCTCGACGCTGACGACGAAGTAGCCGACCGCCCCGCCGATGACGGCCCCGCCGAGGAGTAAATTGAGCCAGAACGCCGGCTTGGCCGGGTCGGCGGCGTCGGGGTTGGCGAAAACGCCGAAGAGCATCCAGCCGAGCAGACCACCCAGGGCGCCGAAAACGGCGTTGAAATAAATGCGCGTAAGAAGGGCCATTACTGCCATCCGGAGGAGCGCGGCGGGTACGAGTTCCTCCTATGGTTTGTAATGGTCGGAGGGTGCGATTGCAACGGAACATAGGACTCATCGGGCCGCGCTAGGCGGCGGCGGCGAGATGGACGGCCGCGGCCGGAGTGCTTCGGCCGCGCTCCCAGCGATGTTTCAGCCGAAGGAACGGCGCCTCTAGATAGTAATGGGAAAGCGCCCCGGCCGCCAGCGAGCCGGCCCACGACAACAGAGCCACATCCCGGCCGACGACAGGAAGCGGCCAAGTCATTAGCACCGCGACAATGGGAATGTTCCACAGATAGGCGCCGTAAGAGACGGCGCCTACCCACCGGAGAGCGGACGTCTCCAGAAATCGGGACATTCGCACGGGGGGCGACCAAACAAGTGCGGCGATGAGTAAGGCGACGGAAACCGCCAGGATGGTAAAGCCGCCCCGGAAGTAGAGGTACGAGTGCATTTTCGTGCCAGGCTCTCCTGAACATGCCAGGAAATGGAACAACACGACGGCGGCGGTCGGCCAGGCGGCCCACCGTAGGGCGACAAGCGCCCACCTCACCTTGGGGCCTAACCCCCAGCCGGCGAGAAGGCCCACGAAGCAACCGGCAAAGAAGGAGTCCGCGCGGGAGTCGGTGCCGATGTAGAGGCGGCGAAGCACGATGCCGTAGTTCGCGGCGGTGGGAAGAGGCGCAAGCCATGCCCGAAGAAAAGCGGGCGCCACGACCGCGGCCAGCACGAGGGCGAGAATCCAGCGCCGACGGACGCGCAGGGCCAACAGTCCGGCAAGCAGAATGGGCCATATGAGATAGAATTGATCCTCTATTGCTAGCGACCATAAGTGCAGGAAGGGTCGGGTAACTTCCAGGCCCGCGGGATGAGCGAGTCGCCAGTTGAAAAAGTAAAGTAGCACGCTAGGAACGGTGCGTCGGAAAACGTCGAAATCATGGCGAGTGCCGAAGACCAGCGTCGCCAGCCCGAAGATGAGGAGTAGACCCCATAGGGCTGGGTACAGGCGCAGCGCCCGGCGCAGGTAGAATTGGCGGAGTCCTATAGACCCAAACTTCTGCCGCTCGCGCACCAGTAAGTAGGTGATGAGGAAGCCGCTGAGGACGAAGAACAGATCCACGCCGAGAAAGCCGCCGGGTGCGATCGAAGGACTGGTGTGAAGGGCCATCACGGCCAGAAGCGCCACGCCGCGCAGCCCGTCCAACGCCGGCCACCATTCGCAGGAGGCAGGCAGAGTCACTCCGCCTACCGACGCGGTAAGAAGTTGCGGCGCCGGCCGGGGAGAAAAGAGGTTCATCACCGTTCCTCGCGGCGCGATCTCGGAGCGCGGAAAGTCGCGGTGTGGAGATAACGGAAGGACGATTGGGTTGCAAGAGGACTCCGCCCGTTCACTTTATTTTGGGCGCACGACACGGTTTGCAGCTGACGGAAGCGGTTCCTACACTAGCCTAAGAGCCTGTGCGAATAGTCGA
>DHJA01000003.1:0-39160 GCA_002404095.1 Planctomycetaceae bacterium UBA4732
CTTCCGATCAGCCTAGGGGCACCCGGTGACCCCGGTTGTCCTAGTAAATGGAGTTGACAGGCCGGCCCATCTGACTAGGATAAAACATCGTAACGGGGCGTAGCTCAGTTTGGCTAGAGCGCACGGTTCGGGACCGTGAGGCCGGAGGTTCAAATCCTCTCGCCCCGACTTGACTTTTCGTGAAAGCCCATCGCCGAGTACGGCGGTGGGCTTTTCGGCTTGAGATACGGCCCATTTCTGGCCGCGCCCCTCCGTTTCAAATTTCGCGGTTGGACGAACGGGCCTTCTTCCGCGAGCGTCGTATTGGCTTCCATTCATTTACGTTGTCCCGGTTCAAACGCCTTCTTTCAGATCGTCGTCTGAACCACGCTTCGCTACAATGCGTCCGAAATGAAGCACCAGTGCGACCAATGTCATTTTCATCGGGGGGTCATCCATGATCATTGCTCTGGCGTCGCCTTGCATCGCCTCAACCCTTGACGAAGGCTTGGACAAGATCAAGCGGTTCCTGTCCGAAGCTGCGGCCCATGGCGCGGAGATCGTGTGTTTCCCAGAAGCCTATCTTCCTGGTCTTCGGGGACAGGATTTTGAGGTATTTCCTTTTGATCAGGCTGACCAGGAACGGGTTCTTCAGACCGTGGCAGAGTGGGCACGAACGTATGAGGCAGCCGCTATCCTCGGGATGGAAAGAATCACGGCGGCAGGCCGGCAGATTGCCGCTTATGTCATTGACGCCCGGGGCGAGATTCAGGGATGCCAAACCAAGAACCAACTCGACCCGACCGAAGATCAGTTCTATGTGCCCGGAAACACCCGGCGTCTCTTCGAGATCAACGGCGTGAAGTTTGGAGTGGCGATTTGCCATGAGGGCTGGCGCTATCCCGAGACGGTGCGCTGGGCAGCGGTGCGGGGCGCCAAAATCGTCTTTCATCCCCAACATACGGGGAGTGAGCAAGAAGGCGTCCGTCTGACGCAGTGGGGCGCGGCCAACGGGCCGTACTACGAGAAGGCGATGATGATGCGCAGCAAAGAGAATACGATCTACTTTGCCAGTGTCAATTATGCCTTGCGCTTCCAAGAATCGGCGACAAGCCTCATCGACCCGTCAAGGCGCGTGCCAGGCATACTTACCGTATGGCCAGGAAGGCTTACTGGTGCAAACCATCAACGTGCAGGAAGCAACCGGTTTGCTCGCCGCCCGATACGCGCCCGAGCGTTATCAAGAATTCACGTCGGAGTGAGCGGAAGACAGCGCAGATTTCGAGCGATCAATCGGCCCCGGCGTCCGGCCCAACGTGCGTGGCGACGCGAAAAGTCTCGTGACAGCGGTTGCAGACCGAAGCTACCTTTCCCAGTCCGGCGACGCTGCCCTCATAATCGCGGTCCCCGGCCTTGCGGGCCAAGCTGGCGGCGGCCACGCGCAAATCCATCGCGTCTTGATTCCAGGCGTCCGCGCCGCCGCTCCGTGGCGGCCGCAATAAGAGAAGGTTGCCGGTTTCCGCGATGAGCAGCGATTGGCCGCGAACGAAACTCCACGTATCCGCGTCGGCTGGCTTTTGTTTGAGCAATTTCTCCAGGCTCCGGTAGTTGGCCTGATTTAGCCCGTCCATGAGCAAGCTGGTCTCGGCCACCGGGTCGAACTTGGGCGTGACGCGCGGCACCGGACGCTCCGGCCGGGCGGCCCCGGCGACGCTCAACAAAATGGGCGCCAGCGCCAGGGACGCGACGCCGCGATATAAGCCGCTGCGACTCATGGGATGGCTCCAGAAGAAGGTTTCGGCGCCGCGTCGGGCGTCTGGACCTGGACGACGTCGCCCAGGACGCGGACGGGGTAGCAGCCGATCTTGATGCGCGGGTTGTCGGCCCAGGCGCCGTCGGCCAGACGGAATCGCCAGGCGTGCCACGGACAGGTGACGATGCCATTTTCGACGAGGCCGCCGCTGAGTGAGGCACCCATGTGCGGGCAAACGTCGTCGATGGCGTGATAGCTCCCCTCGACGTTAAAGACGGCGATGAGCTTGTCGCCCACGGCCACCGTCTTGCCTTCGCCATCGGCCAGCTCGTCCGTCCGGCAAACGTTGTGAAACTCCTCCATTGCCGCTCCCGCAACGCCTCAACCTTCGTAGTTTCGCCGACGCCACATCCATTCTACCATCAGGACGGCATGGCGTCCGCCGGCCAGTGTGGTATACTACAGGGACTGCTACTTCCGTCGTCGCCGCCGCACGCGACGCCGGGTCGCCCAACCTACCGCGTGCGACTTCCTTGACGGCCCCCAGGCCGTTGACCGAATCCTTCCAGAGGACGTTCCATGCCGCCGCTTCAACCCCTGCGAATCCTCCTGGTCGAAGACAATGTCATCAACCAGAAAGTGGCCTCGCTCATGCTGGAGAAGAACGGCCATGTCGTCGTCACCGTGAATAACGGCCGGGAAGCCATTGAAACGTTGGCCGATCAAGACTTCGACGCCGTGTTGATGGACTTGCAGATGCCGGAGATGGACGGTCTACAAGCCACGGCCGCCATTAGGGCCGGCGAAGAGGGCACCGACCGTCATCTGCCGATCCTGGCCGTAACCGCTCACGCCCTCCACGGCGACCGCGAAATTTGTCTCGACGCGGGGATGGACGGCTACCTCTCCAAGCCGATCCAGAGCGCGCAGCTGTTGCAAGCGCTGGCGGAAGTGCTTTCCTTCTCAAGGCCCGCCTAAAACTGCACGCCGGTTTTTCCACTGCACACCCCCGGGTTCATGAGTACATTCACCCAGGGCTTTATTCCAGTCGCCCAAGGGGCTCAATTGACGGGATGCTTTAAGGTCTTGGAGCCTGGAAGGCGACTGAAATAAAGCCCCGGGTGAACGTACTCGTGAACCCGGAGTGCGACGGCGCCACACCCGTCGCACTGTTTTTTCCGAAACCAAGCGCTTGACTTCGGCCGTCATTCAGTTACAGTGTAGTTAGATTGAGATTCAATCTCAACAAGCCGCCGAAGTTTCGACCTGCCTCCTGAGGTTGCACCCGTGGCTCTCGATCATCTTTTACCGCTCGAAATGCTGCAAGCCGGCGAATGGGCCGACGTGGAAGACGTTTCCGGCGAACCCGAATGGGTCGGCCGCATGGCCGAGCTGGGCGTTCGCAGCGGCTGCCGTCTTCAGGTATTGCAGCCGGGCAGCCCGTGCTTGCTGCAAGTGGGCGGCTGTCGGCTCTGCCTGCGCGGCGCATGCCTCATGCAGATCCTCGTTCGGCCCGTAACGGCCGCGGCCGCTTGGTGAGTACGCCCGTGGCAACGCCTTCCCTAGACCAATTACGACCCGGCGGACGCGGCCGTATTACTCGCATCGACGGCGAGGACGGCCTTGTCCAGCGCCTCATGGAAATGGGCTTGCTGGAAGGCGAGGAAGTCGAAGTGGTTGGCTTCGCGCCGATGGGCGATCCGATGGAAGTACGTCTAGGCGATTACCGCCTGAGTCTTCGTCGCGTTGAAGCCGCCCGCGTCCACGTCGAGCCGCTTTAAGAAGGCACACCATGCCACCCCCTCACCGACCGACGGCCGCCCTCGTCGGCAATCCTAATACCGGCAAAACCACTCTCTTTAATGCCCTATCCGGCTTGCGTCAGCGCGTCGGCAACTATCCCGGCGTGACCGTCGAAACGAAAAAGGGACAAATGACCTGTGGCGGACGGGTATTCGACGTGATCGACTTGCCCGGCACCTACAGCCTGGCGCCGCGCAGCCCTGACGAGATGGTGGCCGTCGATGTGGTTCTCGGCTGCCAGAAGGAAGAAGTCCGGCCCGACGTAGTCGTGTCCATCGTGGACGCTTCCAACCTCGACCGCAACCTCTACCTGACGACACAAGCGCTTGAACTCGGCTTACCCGTCGTCGTCGCTTTGAACATGGTGGACGTGGCCGAGAGCCAAGGCATCCACATCGACGCCGGCCGACTCAGTCGCCAACTCGGCGTACCGGTCGTGCCCATCCAGGCCAACAAGGGCAAGGGATTGGACGTGCTACGCGCGGCCATCGCCTGCGCGGCCTTGGACCGCACACCTGCCAAGGGGCCGTCTTTTCCCGAGGCGTTCGAGCGCGAGGTGGGAGCGCTCCGCGAGACGGTGGGAGCGGACACGCCCAACTTCCTGGTGCGTCGGCTGCTGCTGGACGTGGGCGGCTACACCGAAAAGCGGCTCGTGGACCGTCTCGGACCTGGCGGCGCCGAAACGCTGAAGGCGGCGCGCGGGCGCATGGCGGCGGCCGGCTGCCCGACGCCGGGCGTCGAAGCACGCACCCGCTATTCATGGATCCGCGAGGCGACGGCCGGTTGTGTCCAGCGTCCGGCCAAACGCTTCGTCACCTGGACCGACCGCATCGACAAAGTGCTGACCCACAAGCTCTGGGGCACGCTGGTTTTCCTGGCGCTGATGTTCGTTGTTTTCCAGTCGATCTTCACCTGGGCCAAGCCACTCATGGACGGCATCGACTACGGCAAGGACGTTCTTGCCGACTGGCTGCGCGACCTAATGCCGGCCGGGCCGCTTACCAGTCTGCTGCTCGACGGCGTCCTCAAGGGCGTCGGCAGTGTGCTGGTTTTCCTACCGCAGATCTTAATTCTCTTCGGTTTCATCGCCATTCTGGAAGACTGTGGCTACATGGCGCGGGCCGCCTTCCTGATGGACAAGCTTATGTCGCGCTGCGGTCTGAGCGGCAAATCGTTTATTCCGATGCTGTCGTCGGTGGCCTGCGCCGTGCCCGGCATCATGGCGGCGCGCGTCATCGAGAACCGCCGCGACCGCCTGGCCACGATACTCACCGCCCCACTGATGAGCTGTTCGGCCCGCTTGCCGGTCTATGTGCTACTTATCGGAGCGTTTATGAGTCCGCCGCGATTTTCGTGGTGGGTTTCGGGCCTGACCATGTTCCTGATGTACAGCATCGGCCTGGTCGTCGCGCCGATAGTGGCGCTGACGCTGAAACGCACGCTGCTGCGCGGCGAGACGCCGGCGTTCGTGATGGAAATGCCGCTATACAAAATCCCCTCGGTGCGGACGGTGTTGCGGAGGATGTACGACAGCGGCATGGCCTTCGTCGTCCGCGCGGGGACGCTCATCCTGGCGTCGATGGTTCTGGTATGGGCGCTTCTCTATTTCCCCCGTGCGGAAGGGCCGAACGGCCAACTTTATGACGTACACCTTGCTCACCTGGAAGACGAGTTGAAAGACCTCCAAAAGCAAAAGGAGGCTGCGGGCGACGGCGCTCCTTCTGAGTTGACCGACGCTATTGAGGCAAAGGAGAAGGAGGCAAACGCTGTCCAGGGCGAGTGGCAGCGACAAAGTCTACTGGGCCGGGCGGGTTTGGCCATCGAGCCGGCGGTACGGCCGTTGGGTTGGGACTGGAAAATCGGCGTGGCGGCGCTCGCCAGTTTCCCGGCCCGCGAGGTCGTAGTCGGCACCTTGGGCGTGATTTATAACGAGGGCAAAGTCAAAAGCGACGACGTGATGGAGGCCGAGAACGTCGGCGAAACTCGCTTGGCGCGCGCTATGCAGGACGCCAAATGGGAGGGCACGGATCGCCCCGTGTTCACGACGCCGACGGCCCTGTCGTTGATGGTGTTCTTCGCTCTGTGTTGCCAATGCGCTTCGACGTTGGCGGTCATCCGGCGCGAGACGCTCAGTTGGGGCTGGCCCGCTTTCACTTTCGTTTACATGACGGTGTTGGCCTACATCGGCGCATTGGCGGTATATCAGATCGGTCGTCTCTTTCTTTAAGGAGCGCCGCGATGGATTGGCAGCTTTATTTGGCGGGTATCGCAATTGTGGCGGCGGTCGTTTACGTTTCGCGCCGAGCCTGGCGGACGTGGGCGCACAAGGGTTCGGGCTGCGGCGGCGGCTGCGGTTCCGGCTGCAAAAGTGCGTCGCCGGCTAAATCGAGCGGTCAAGGGCGGCTTATTCCTCTCCAACAGATCACCGTGCGCCGTGAGCGCGAATGAGCTAACGGGCGCCGCTGGCTCCTGTAGGGAGGGCAAAGTGTGTGGAAGAAACCTTACCCCTTCATGTCGCCACGCACCCAATCGAATACGTTTACAGGCATTTGGAGAAATATCATGGCGTTGCGACGCACATAGCGAGCAATCGGTTACATAGGATTAAGGAAGACAACGGACTGCCTGCGAATTTCAATCTGCTTTTTCACAAAACAGGGAACATTTACCGCGCGGGCGATAGAACGTATGTCGGAAGTCTGACGTCCGGCGGCAAGACGGAAGGAGAAGGGTAATGGCTGATACGCTGAAACCGAACAAAAAGTATGGGCATCTTTATGCGATTATTCGGTACGAATCCGATGCGGATCCAATGACGCCGATCAATCTTCAGGTCACAGTCAAGAAGGTTGTAAGCGATCCCCACTACGCGGCGAGGGAAGTCGAGCGCCTGAACGAACTGAATAATGAGAAAGGTTCCCTCTACTTCTACCAGATTACGCGATTTGAGGAGGCGCCTGTTGAATTGCTGGATGCGGCCCCGCTCCGATCAGGTGCGGCAGAAGCGCCACAAGGGTAGTGTCAGCGAAAAAACGAGAAATCGAAGGCGCCCGAGCCGAACCCGGCGCTACAGCAGGTTAGCCCCGAATCAAAGAGTTCAGGAGGTTCCCTTCATGCGTAAAAAATCTCCCCAACGTGGAAGCCTTGCGGAGTACGTCGCCGAGGTTCTCAAGAATGCCGTGTACGAAAAGGGGGAGCAACTCGATGTGATCGTGGCCGAGGCGCCGGATCTGCCCGGCTGCCTGACGCAAGGGGCCACCTTCGAGGAGGCGCGCGAGAATCTTGCGGATGCCATTGAGGTATGGCTGATGTCCGGATTACGAAGCGGCGAAGACTCGCCTGAAAAGGAGCAGTGATTAATGGACTCCTGCCCGCATTGCGGCGCCCCGCTTCGGCCGGTGCATGACGCCTTTTGCAACGAGTGCCGACAGGCACTTGATGAGCCGCCTCGACCGACTTCGGCTTCTACCCCCGGCCTACCGGCCTACGACCGGCGTCCGGTGGTCGGTTTACTATGCGGAGCAGGCCTTGGGCTGCTCAGTGGTTACGTGACTATGGCAGCAGCCATTCAAAGCCGCGGATATGTCGGAGCGTCCGGGTTCGTTTTTGGTCAGATGCTTGCCGGCGCCGTACTGGGATTCGTGGTTGGTTTGGTGATTCGTAACATTCGCTGACCGTACCCCATCAAAAACAGGTGCAGACTTACTATGCCAAATGCGCCCACCGCAGCTTCGCCGAACGCGAACGCGGGTTGGCCGTGCGTTCGGTGTAGCCTGGCCGAATCGGCTCCGCGGACGCTTCCTCATAAACCCCCGTCAGCGTCCCATTGCGAAATGCGGACTTTACCAATCGGTCTTCTCCGCTATGAAAGCTAATGATCGCCGCCCGGCCTCCTGGGCATAGGATCATGGGCAATACGCGCAGCAAATGTTCGAGATTGCCAAGCTCGCGGTTAACCAAAATGCGCAGCGCCTGAAACGTGCGCGCGGCCGGGTGTAGGTTCCATTTGCCCGGCGCGGGGTGCAAGCGCCATACCTTTTTTCCGTCGTTCGCTGCTTCGATCAGGACTCGCGATACGTCCACCGTTCGTCGCAACTTCCCTTGCCGGGCCGCCTCGATCAACTGCGCCGCTACGCGCTCGGCCTCCGGCTCGTCGCCGAAGTCACGCAGGGCGCGAGCAAGCTCTTCTTCCGAAATGGTCGCCAGCACGTCAGCCGCGGATCGACCGCGCGTCCGGTCCATGCGCATATCGAGCGGGCCGTCGCGCACATAGGAAAAACCGCGCTCCGCGTCGTCCACCTGCATACTCGACATGCCGAGATCGGCCAGCACCGCATCCACCTTCTCGACGTTTTCAGCGGCCAGAACGGCCGGCAACGCGGCGAAGTTGGAATGATGAAGCGTGAAAGTAAAGCCGATAGCGGTCAGGCGCTCACGCGCTCGCGGCAAGTTTTCCGGATCGAGATCGAGTCCGATCAGCCGACCGTTGGCGCCAACGCGGCGCAGCAGCTCCGCGGAGTGGCCGGCCCAGCCGGTCGTACAGTCCACGACCACGTTGCCTTCGACTGTTGCCAGCGCGGTGAGTACTTCGTCGAGCAAAACGGGGCGGTGTTCGCCGGCCGGGGTACTGCGTCGGGTGTGGTTTCTCATGTCTCGTCTCCCCCACGCTCCCCTGTCGGGTCGCGGCTAAACCCCTTGCCCCGGCGGCGCTATCCCTTTACGATGTTGCGGATTGACCACCCACACTCGCAGGACCGTGCCATGACCGCGAATGGAAGCAGCCCCGCACCGCCCGACAAGTCTGCCAGCGCGGCCGCCCCGCACCACGGCTCGGCCCTGCGCTCCGGCCTGGTCCCCGGTGCGACGACCGCGCTCACTCTCCTGCTGTTCATCAATATGTTCAACTACATCGACCGGCAGGTGCTGTCGGCGCTTGAGAAGCCCATCCAGAACGAGTTCTTCCCCAACGGCCTGGCACAGCCCCTCTTCTGGTTCGACGGCGTCGCTTTCCGCATGGGCCTCCTGTCCACGGCGTTCATGGTCGCCTTCATGCTGCTGGCGCCGGTGTTCGGCCGGCTGGCCGACCGCATGTCGCGCTGGAAGCTCATGGCCTTCGGTGTGGCCGGGTGGAGCCTGGCCAGCGGCGCCTCCGGCCTGGCCGGCGCCTATACGGCCATGTTCCTGACTCGCTGCCTTGTCGGCGCCGGCGAGGCGGCGTATGGGCCGGCCGCACCCGCCGTCATTTCGGATATGTATCCGGCAAGTCGCCGGGGCGCGGTCCTCGCCTACTTCTATGCGGCCATCCCCGTCGGCAGCGCGCTGGGCGTCGCCATGGGCGGGCTGATGCTGTGGCTGACTGGCGGCTGGCGCTGGGCGTTTTACTTGGTCGTGCCGCCCGGCCTGCTGCTGGCCGCGCTCTGCCTGTTCATGCGCGAGCCGAAGCGCGGCGAGTCCGACCCAGCCGCTAAGCCGCACATGGGATCGTGGCGCGACTACCTCATTATCCTGAAGACGCCGTCCTTCGTCCTTTGCACCCTCGGCTACACCGCGGCGACGTTCGCCATCGGCGGCATCGGCTACTGGATGCCCGCTTATTGCGAGGACCGCGGCCAGCCGAACCTGACGGCCACCCAGGCCTTCGGCGGCATCCTCGTCGTTTCGGGCCTGGCGGCTACCCTGGCGGGCGGGTGGGCCGGCGACGCCTTGCGTCGGCGCTTCCCCGGCTCCTACTTCCTGGTGTCGGGGGCAGGCATGATCCTCGCCTTTCCGCTTATGCTCGCCTTCATCGTCACGCCCTTCCCCGCAGCCTACGGCGTGATGTTCGCGGCCGTCTTCTGTCTGTTCTTTAACACCGGCCCCGTCAATACTATCATCGCCAACGTCACGCACCCCGCGATCCGCGCCAGCGCCTTCGCCCTGGTCATTCTCATAATCCACCTTTTCGGAGACACTTTTTCGCCGACGATTATGGGCCTCGTCGCCGACAAGGTTCACGCCGCTGGGGCGGCCGCGCCCCAGCCGTCCTGGTGGGCGGATTTCCTCCAGCGCAATCACGGGATGGATTTCAGCTTTCTCGTCGTGTCCGCCATGATCCTGCTCTCGGGCGTCCTGTGGTTGTGGGGAGCGCGTTACCTGGAGCGCGACACCGCCTTGGCGCCAACGCGAGGGGCGACCCTTCCGGCGCCGACCGTCTGATCGTGGAGAACGCCTTGATTACCATCGCTTTTTTGTTGTCGCTGACGGCCGCCCGCGCCGCGGACGATTCTTACCGCATCCAAACCGTGGACGCCGTCCCGCCGAAGGAGTTGGCCGAGCCGATCCGCAAGCTGTTGACCGACCGTTGCGTCCAGCTATTCGCCGGGGCCGATCAACCGTTGGTCGAAGTGTGGTTCCGCAAGGAAGCGCCGGCTGACGCCGTTGAGGTGCAAATTCAAAACGGCTTGACCTACCGCGAGATTCCCGAAACCACTCTCCTTGGCGCGCTGCGCGTCAATGGAGACTTTAGCGATTATCGTCGTCAAAAGATCGCCTTAGGAGTCTATACATTGCGTCTCGCTTTCCAGCCGCCGACCGACGATCATCAAGGATCGGCGCCGTACACCGAGTTTCTCTTGGTCAGCCCCGCCGTGGAGGATACGAAGCCTGACGCGATGGAACATAAGGCGCTGGAGAAGTTGAGCATCAAGACGACAGGCAAGCATCCGGCGGTGTTGCTGTTGTTCCCCGGCAAGAACACGACTGACGAGCCGAAGCTGGTGAACAAGGACGACTGCCGGGTGCTGATGGTGAAACAAGACGTGCGCGTCGGCGAGACGAAGGCCGTGATGGGCGTCGGCTTGGCGCTGATCGGGGCGTCACCGAAAGCGGTGGAAAAGCGCTGAGAAGTCGTTTAGCCGCGACGCGAAGCGGAGCGCGTCTCTCCACGCGCTCCGCTTCGCGTCGCGGCTAAACGAATGCGTCCCTCAATTCGGCGACGGCTTGTCCAAACCGGGCGGGTGCATCAACGGTTTGCCAGTAAAGCGCGCCAGCTTGGTTTCCGCGGACGAAGCGGATGCCACGGCGATCAGGCCGACGGCGATATCCTCGAAGTACAGTACGGTGGCCACGCGGCCGTTAAGGATGCCGCCGCCGTGGATGAAATATCGGCCTGGCACGCGCGTCAGCAGGAGGTCCATCACCGCCACTCGGCTGCCGAACATCTGATATCCGACTTCCGCCAATACGCTTTCAAGAAAGGCGTGGCGCGTCTGTTCGCCCAGATCGATGAACTCGGTATCTTCCCCAAAGTGATCGAAAAAGTAGTTGATTACGTCCGTGAATTGTGTGGCGTGGACCAGTTTGTCCTTCAGCACGGCGAGCAGTTCGAGGTCCATGACGGCGCTCCTGCATCGGCGATGACTTTCGTCCAATTGATAGTCTATCGCTTTTTGAAAGGCCACGCCGCCGCCAGCGCGCCGCCCGTTCCCACGGCCGCCAACAACAACAGACAACTCGCCGCCAGATTGTTGGTGACGCCGTAGTGCATCTGCACCCAGACGGTCTCGGCGAACGACGGCATCCCCGGCGTACTCACCAGTTTGCCCGCGCTCACTTCGCCCAACGACAGGACGCCCACGGCTACGGCCGCGCGCACACAGGCGCCTGCGTACATCGGCCATACCACGAGCCGGAACTCCTGCCACGGCGATGCGCCGTCCACGCGGGCCGCGTCGCGCAGCTCCGGCGGCGTCAACCGCACTATTGGCCACAGCACCGCGACCGCATAAGGGAAGAAACGGATCGTAACTATCCATAAAAGCGGCGTCAACGACGGCTTATAATACAAGGGGTCGGCAAGCAGGTGTGGCGCATGGGTAATGTTGAGCAGACCCTGGATGGTTTCCTGCAGTCCCAGGCCGACGACGGGGCCGGGCGTCGCCCACGCCAACGCCATCAGGACCAGTACGCCGTTGCGGAACCACCGCGAGCCGAGAGCGGCCCAACACGCCAGTAACGCCAGTACGCCGCTTAGTATCCCGGACGCTGTTGCCAATAAAAGGCTGTAAATCAGTTGTACGCCGTCCGTTCGGCTGGTCAGCAACAGATGGTCCCACAGCGATGACGGCGACCAGAGGGGCGGCGTCCCTTGCAACCCGGCGCGCCATACCAGGCTGCCGAGCGGAACGGCCAGGAGAACGCCGCATCCGACCGCCGCGACGGCGCAGAGCGGCCAGCGTCCATGTCCCAGCGAGAACAGCAACGGCGGACCCGACGCGGACGCGCCCGGCGGCAGATTCCGCTCCCAACGGCCCGCCATGAATACAACCAACGCCGCGGCTCCGAGTATCCAGGGCGCGGCCGCCGCCACGGCGCGGGCGACCATGTCGCCCCGTGACGCGCCCAGGGCATCCGCTTCCGGCGCCACCATCTGGGTGTAAACTTCTTCCGCGTAGGTGCGGACTTGCATCATGTCCGTGATGGTGATTTCCGTCGCCGTTTGCAGGCCGACCCACAGCGCCGCCGTCCCAATGGCCGCGGCGCTCCGGCGCAGAGTGACGCGGAATAACACGCGCCAGCGGTTCGTCGCCGTCAGAGCGTCCTCTTCGAGATCGCGCTCCACCCAGCGCAGAGCCTGCCCGACCACGAGGATCACCCACGGCAAGCCGGCCGCGGCGTGAATCCAGATGGCGGAGCCGATGCCCTGGCCCCAAGGCGCCCAGACGCCGCCGGGAGCGGTGGCGCTGGCGGCCCCCGAACGTAGAGGATTCCACCATCCCAGCGGCAGCCAGCCGGTCGAACCAAGTACGGCCTGCCATCCCGACGCCAACAACGGCAGAGGTACGAACACGGCAAGGATCGTGATAAAGCGGAACGTCCGGCGGAAAGGGAGATCGGTTCGGTAGAGGAGGACGGCGGCGGCCGTGCCGAGCGGGATCGTCACGGCCACGACGCTGGCCGTGAGGCCGACGGTGTTTCGCGCCAGCGACAGCAGCCGGCCGGCTTCGCCCCAGACGCGCCAGGCGTCGGGGTCGGTCAGCAGCCGGACCAGCGGCGAGACGAGGGGGATTCCGAGGAAAATGAAGAGGAACAGGCCGACGGCCAGACGCCAACGTGTCATCCTATAGCCTCGCCGCCTCGCCCGACCAAAAACCAGCGATTTTCAGTAGTATCCCATAAGTCCCATAAGTCCTATAAGTCCTATAAGTCCTATAGGACCTATAGGACTTATAGGACTTATGGGACAAACGAAGACACTACTTGAGTCTCACGGACCTTTCGGCGCGGCCGGCCCAATGATGATAGTGTCCTCGACTTGAGTGTAGTTGGCGTTAACCAGTTTCAGCACGTCCTTAAACGCCTCACCTAATGGCTTTTTATCCACCTTGGGCGGCGTGACCATTTGTTCGTCGGGCGACGGCAATTTGCTCTCCGTGAACACCTTGGGCGACGGTGGAAATATCCTCAGCCCATATTGGAGGGCGATCCGATTCCGGTACGCCTTGAACGTGATAGGCGCCGGCGCCTCCGGCTCCGAGATCAGCTTGGCCAGTATGTCCGTCGTTTCCTGAATGCGCTCCTTCAACGACTTTTCGACCGGCGCCCTCGGCGCCTCCTTGTGGTAAACCAACGGCCGGACGTAGTCCTTGTCGTGCAGGCAGACCACTAGGCCGTCGTTTGACGCCAGGTAGATGCGGTCGGTTGCCCCGTTGACGACGGGGAAGACGAAATCGCGGATGTCGTAGCGGCTGAGCGGCCGACCGTTCTTGCGGTCCAGGACGAGCATCCGGCCGCCGCCGTCGGTCGCGTATACGAACTTCGGATTGACCGCCAGGATGCGGTCGGCTTCGGGGTTGAAATCGCTCTGGCGCAGGTTCCAGACCGGCTCGCCCGTGTCCCGGTTCAGCCGTGTCAGACCCTTGCCAACGGCTGTCACGTATAGGTCTTTGTCCACCGCGGCGCCGTCGCTCACGTCCACAGCCACCGGCGAGCGCCGGACGGGCCGGCCCGGAACGTACCGCCATAAAACTTTGCCGGAGTCGATGCCGACAGCGTACAAGTGGGCGTCCTCGGTGGCAAGATAGGCCGCGTCCTCCGACTGGCTCGGCGTCGCCGTGAACCGACTGTCGCCAACGTAACGGTAGGACTCCTGATTGCCGCCGAAGGCGTCGCCGCTCACTTTCGGCAGCCCCAGATAAGTCCCATTGGGGATCGCCAAAAAGATAGAAGTTTTGCCTACCAACGGCCTGTATTCGACGCGCTCGTTGGTGGAGTAGTCCCAGGCGAAGAACGCCCGCACGTCTTCGGCGTAGGCTTTTGCCTGGGTATAGGCCGGCTGGTCCGTATTGGCGACGGTTTCCTTCTTTGCCGGCTTTTCCTCTTTCTTCACTCCATTATCCTCTTTCTTCTCTTCCTTCTTCTCACCATCCTCCTCTTTCTTCTCCGCCTTTTCCTCCTTCTTCTCGTCGGCGGACGGCGCCGGGGCCGCGGCCTCGGAAACGCTGACGACCGGAAGACGGAGAGTCAGAACGCGGGCTTGCACGGTGTTTAGGTACGTCTGGGAGTCGTCTACCGCGGGCGGCGCGCTAAGGACGACGCTGAGGTTGTGCTGCCACTGGAGCGCGCCGGTCTCCCGGTCCAGCGCGAAGAGATTTCCGTTGTCCGTGGTGAGTACGGACTTGGCGTTAAAGGCGGGCGGTAGAGCGCCCTGATACAAACGTCCGGTGCGCGCCCGCCATCTGGCCCGGCCGCCGTTGTCGGCGTCGAGGACCGAGATCATACCGCTGCGCGTCTGGACGATGAGCTGGTTGCCGACGACCTGAATGCTGGTGAAGCCGTCGCGTTTGCCGTCCATGGGAACGTAAACGGCCCAATCTTGCTGAAGATTGAGCCGGTCCAACGCCTCGCGCGACGGCGGCCTCGGTTGCGACCATACGCGCGTGGGGTCGTCGGAGGCCGCGAGGACGGCCGTGAAAAGCAGCGCGCATCCGGCGCCAGCGAAGAGTTTACTCATGGCTCACCTGTCAAGAATCAGCCGCAAGGTGGACGCGAACGGACAACGCAGCTGTAGTCTACCACAGCGCTGGGCTGATCCCAAGGCGGCGCGGGATTCTCGACGAGACGGAGGCGCCGGGCGAAGGGGTGACGACGATGATGCGGGCTGAGGTCGGGGTTGGCGACACATGTACACGACCGAACCGGTCCCCTAGGGGACGAACGGAAGCACTCGTAAACCAGGTATTCGCGAAAACTCATCGACATTGGCAGTCAGCATCGACAGATTGTGGTAACGAGCAGTCGCGGCAATAATTAAATCGTGAGCGCCGATCATTTGGCCCTTCTTCGCTAATTCAGCGGATATTTCGGCGTGAACGCGAGCGGAGCCTATCGTGAAGTCCAACACGCTAACTCTGGCTATTACGGCTTCGACAAAAATCAAGCGCCGCTGTCTGCGATCTTCGGTGTTCGCGCGATGGACGCCCATGAGCAATTCAGAGACGGTTACCGCGCTGACGTACACTCGCTCCAGTTGTTCCCACGGTGATAAATCGATCGGCTTGCCTCTCCTCTCCAAATGGATGAAGACATTGGTATCGGCCATCAGTCCCATGGGTTCGCCTCCGCCGGGAATTCGGCGCGGATGGCGAGAACATCCCGCGCAAAGTCTTCGGCGTCATCCCCCAACGAAGGGAGACTTCCCAAGAAGGCATTCAACTCTCCGACCGTGAGCGGCGACGTCGGCAGAAGCTCAATGGTAACGCGAACCTCGGCATGGGCAGGTAGGTTCAGCGGTTGCGTCGGCTTCAGCACTCCGTCTTCAAATGTCGCGGTGATCGTCTGCATTGAAACACCTCCTGAATCGCTTTCCTGTAGCGTCGGCGATTTAATTCTAATCAGTCAATGATCTTGCTGAGCGGATATTCCACAATGCCGCGCGCCCCGGCCTGTTTGAGCTGCGGCACGATATGACGGACGGTATTCTCGTCGATGATGGTGTTGATCGCCACCCATTCCGGATCGGAAAGGGAGGAAATCGTCGGCTTCTGTAGCGCCGGCAGAACCGCAACGACCGCTTGCAACGCCGCGGCCGGCACGTTCATCATCAGGCCGACCTTGCCCTCCGCCGCCATCGCCCCTTGCAGCATCATTACCAAATCGTCGATCTTCTGGCGCTTCCACGGGTCGGCGTAAGCGGCGTGATTGCTGATAAAACGTGTGGTGCTTTGCATCAATTCGGCCACGATCCGCAGATTGTTGGCGCGCAGAGAACTTCCCGTCTCCGTTACCTCCACGATAGCATCGGCCAAGCGCGGCGGCTTGACTTCGGTGGCGCCCCAACTGAATTCGACGTGGGCTTCGACGCCATTCTGCTTCAGCCAGCGCCGGGTTAGGCTGACGACCTCCGTGGCAATGCGCTTGCCTTGCAGATCCTTGACGCCGCGCACCGGCGAATCCTCCGGCACGGCCAGTACCCAGCGCACGGGCCGTCGGCTGACTTTGCTAAAGATCAGTTCCGCCACTTCTTTCACGTCGGCTTCATTCTCCATGATCCAGTCGTGGCCGGTCAGGCCGCAATCGAGAGAGCCGTCCGCCACATAGCGCGGCATCTCCTGGGCGCGGATAAGCGTACACTGTATTTCGGGATCGTCAATGGAGGGATAATAGCTACGACTGGCGAAGGTGATCTTATAACCGGCCTTGCGGAAGAGGTCGCCGGTCGCCTCCTGGAGGCTGCCGGCGGGGATGCCGAGTTTGAGGGACGGGCCGTTCATTTCTTGTACACCGCCTTGGGATCGAAAACGCGCTCGCCGACGACCACTAACTCGTCCCCTTCGACGCGGCGAAAGAAGCAGCTGGAGTAGCCTTCGTGACAGGCCGCGCTGCCCACTTGATGGACCTTAAGTAAGACCGTATCAGCGTCGCAGTCGATGTAAATCTCGCGGACTTCCTGGACGTTACCGCTCTCCTCGCCTTTGCGCCAGAGGCGGTTGCGGCTGCGGCTGAAGTAGACGGCCCGGCGCGTACGAACGGTTTCTTCGTAAGCCTCACGGTTCATCCAGGCCAGCATGAGAACGGCGCCGGTATCGGCATCCTGGGCGATGGCCGGTATCAACCCGCCGCCTTTGTCGAAGTCGATGGTCATAGCTCATCCAATAGAAAAATTCACCACAAAGAACACAAAGAAGAAAGACCAGGAGATGCTCTAACGCTCTCGTATTTCCTTTGTGTTCTTTGTGTTCTTTGTGGTTAAACGTATTTACCTAATATCGAATCAGGCTGAAAATCTCGTGCGGCTTGAGCTTCTCCGCGCCTTTCAGGAAACTCAGTTCGACAAGGAAGGCGCAGGCAACGACGCTTCCGCCCGCCTTTTCCACCAGCTGACAGCCGGCCCGCATCGTGCCGCCGGTTGCTAACAGATCGTCCACCAGCAGCACCCGCGCGCCCTTTACTACGCCGTCGGTGTGGACGTGCAACTCGGCGCTTCCGTACTCCAAGTCGTAGCTGAGTGAGTGCGTATGGAAGGGCAGTTTGCCCGGCTTGCGCAGTGGAATCAGCGGCTTGCGTAGGATCAGGGCCAGCGGCGCCGCGAATAGGAAGCCGCGCGCCTCGACGGCCGCCACGGCGTCCACCGGCCGGCCGCGATAGCGTTCGGCCATGCGGTCGATGGCGTATTGGAAGGCGGTCGGGTCGGCCAGCAGTGGCGTAATATCCTTAAAGAGGATTCCCGGCTTGGGGAAGTCGGGAATGTCGCGGATATACTGGGTAAGATCCATTGCGGCGCCCTTGTTTCGCGTGGAAAGTTATGGATACGAGGTTTCCCAATCGGAGGCAACCATGCCGTGGACGATACGCCAGGGGCGGCCGGCCGACGCTCCAACCATCGTGGAATTCAACCGCCGGTTGGCGATAGAGAGCGAAGGCAAGACTCTCGAGGCTGCAACGCTGGAGGCCGGCGTAACGGCGGCGCTGGCCGACCCGACCCGAAAAGGGCCGTATTACCTTGCCGTGGACGACGAGAAAATCCTGGGCCAGCTCCAGATCACTTTTGAATGGAGCGACTGGCGCAACGGCTGGTTTTGGTGGATTCAGTGCGTTTATGTGGTCGCCGAGGCGCGGCGAACAGGAGTATTCCGGTCGCTTTATGAGCATGTCGCGGCTTTGGCGCGACGCGACTCCGAAGTGATCGGGTTGCGGCTATACGTGGAACGCGACAACCACGCGGCCCAGAAAACCTATCAACGCCTGGGCATGGAGCAGACGGCGTACTTGCTGCTGGAACAGTCGCCGGTGTGAGCCGAGGTTTTCCCGCGGAGCCAAGGACGGTAGGATGGCGGGGAATGGCACGGGAGGGTGAAATCATGTCAACCCCCTGTCAGGACGCGGCTAAACGGCTGACCGCGCCTCACGTCCCGCATGGGCGCTTCAATTTATCGCGGTTTCGCGCGGCGAGTGCAAAAAGACTCAAGACGCTGTTCCTTTGGACCGGGACGGCGGTCAGAATGGTATAGGTTCAGCCCATGCACTCTCGGCCGGACGCCGCCGTGCGGAAAGGTCGATGGCTATGTTCAACATCGTGCGGAAACCGAAAAGCCTCCCTTGGGTCGCCATTGCCGTGCTGACAATAGCGGTGTTTGGAGCGACCGCCGGCCTCGAATGGGCGGCCGAGCCGGCGCCTCCGCTGGCCGAAAAGAATCTCAGCTACCGCGACATTCAATTGACCGTACACGCTCGTAAGGCGTTGGCCGACGACACGGCAGTCGGGCCGGGGAATTTGGGTGTGCGCGTACAAAACAATGTGGCCGTGCTATGGGGGCCCATCTCTTCGGAAGATTTGAAGAAGCGCGCCGTGGAAGTCGTGAAAAAGGTCAAGGGCGTATACGAGGTGCGCGATGCGGACGTATATGTCGCCGCTGCTCTTCCGGTGGTCGAAACGGCGGCGCTGCCGCCGCCAATCCCGGCGGCCGATGCTCCGACCCACACGGAGTCGGCTTCACCCGACCCAGTTTCCGGTGCGATTCTATCGCTGACCAGCCGGTCGCCGGTGGAAGCGGCGCCGGCTCCGGTAGTCGTCCTGCAGGCGCCGCTGCCTCTGAATGGGTCGTCGCCAACGCAGACGGTTTCGCAGGCGCCGCCGGACGAGGGTCTGGAAGCGGCCGTGGATCGGGTCCGCCAGAACAATGAACGGTTCCGTCCGATCAACTGCCGGCTGGAAGGAGACGTAGTCGTCCTCCGGCCCGGCGACGGACAGGCGGAAGACGTGATGGCGTTCGCGCGGGCGATCTCTAGCGTGCCGGGACTGACGCGAATTGTCATCCTGAGTGGTGACGCCGCCGCACCGCGCTAACCCGAGCAACCTCGGCCGGCTCCTGGCGCTCGTTAAGGTGCTTCATCTCGACGAGCATCGGCGCCGCGGCGCCCGGCGCAAGGGATGACGTGGACGCGGCCATGATGTTTTCAAGCTCCGTTTCTTGATTCCTTGGAACTCCGGTTCCGCTCTACATTTCCTTCAAGTACTCATGCACGAACTGGACCGCCATCGCCCCTTCGCCGACGGCCGAGGCGATGCGCTTGACGGAACCCGAGCGTACATCGCCGGCGGCGAACACGCCCGGCTTGCTGGTTTCGAGTAAAAACGGCTCGCGTCGATCATTCCAAGACGGCGACCGAGCCAAGGCAGGCCCGGTGCGGACAAATCCTTTCGCGTCTTTCTCGATTTCCTTCGGCAACCAATCGGTGCGCGGAACGGCGCCGATGAAGCTAAACAGCGCCGGGGTTTGCAGCGTCTGATCTTTTCCCGTCTTGCTGTTCACGACCTCCACGGTAGTAAGATGCTCGTCGCCGGCAATCCGTCGGATGGTCGTGTTGGGGAGTATTTCGACATTTTTTGTCTGTTCGATCCGCCGGGCTAGGTAGCTCGACATGCTCTGCGATAAATCGTCGTTGCGGATCACCAGAAACACCTTGCGGGCGCGCCCGGCGAGAAAAACGACGGCCTGACCGGCCGAGTTGCCGCCGCCCACCACCACTACATCGGCGTCGCGACAGACTTGTGTTTCATTGGGCGTGGCGGCGTAATAGACGCCGCAGCCCTCGAATTGTTTGCACCCATCGACCTCGAGCCGGCGGTAATCGATTCCGGTGGCGATGAGCAGGCACTTGGCGGCTACGGTTTCGCCGCTCATAAGCCGAAGGACCGGGTACGCCCTATCGAACGTCAGGCTGGCCACTTGCGCGGGAATGGTCAAGTGCGCCCCGAACTTGTCGGCTTGCAAGGTGGCGCGATCCATTAAGTCGCTGCCAGTCATGCCCATGGGAAAGCCGAGGTAGTTCTCGATGCGTGCGCTACTGCCGGCCTGACCGCCGGGCGCCGTGCGCTCAAGCACCACGGTATTAAGTCCCTCCGAAGCGCCGTAGACCGCCGCCGCCAGCCCGGCCGGCCCCGCCCCCACTACGGCGAGGTCGTATACCACCTGTTCCAAGGGTTGGCGGAGGCCGATGGCTTCCGCCAATTTAAGGTTCGTGGGGTTGCGCAACAGAACCTTGCCGGTCCACGCGACCACCGGAGTGTCCTTCGCGCTGAGACCGAACTGTCTGAGGAGCTTATCCACCTCCGGGTCGGCTTCCAGATCCAACCAGGTGAATAGCACCCGGTTCAGGGCAAGGAAGTCGCGGACCCGAAAGGTGTCCTGCGAGTAGCGAGAGCCGATAACGCGCAAACCCGTAAAGGTTCCCGAATCGCGCACGAGCTGCCGCCGGGCGATGAACGCCTGGAGGATGAGGTCGCTCAGGTCCGGGCACTGGTTCAGAACCTGTCGCAGGGCGTCGGTTGACATTTCGTAAACTTCGCAATCGCTCCGGGCGACGGCGCTGACGATCGACCGCCTGCCGGTCAGGTGGGAAACGTCGCCGGTGAACTCGCCGGCCTTGTGGATTGCGACCGTTTTCGGCTTCTCGCCCGATAGATCCAGAATCTCGACTTCACCGGACATGATGACGAAAAACTTGAAGTCGCGTTCGCCGATTTGGAAGAGCGTCTGTCCGACTTGATATTTCTTGAGCGTCCCGCCGGCGCACTTGCCCAGCGCGGCGATTTGGGCCTCGTCCAGCGTGGGAAAGGCGGCATCATGCAATCCGTGTTCGGTCATAGTCACTCTCGCAAGTAAGGCGACGCGGATTCCGGCGCCTCCAATTGTAGTTGATCGACGTAGCACCAGGCCCACCGCTCGCCCGGCTCGAAGGACGCCATGACGGGATGTTTGGTGTGATGAAAATGTTTGGTGGCGTGGCGGTTCGGCGAGCTGTCGCAACAGCCGACGTGGCCGCAACTCAGACAGAGACGGAGATGAACCCAGGATGAGCCGGATTTCAGACACTCTTCACAGCCGTCCGGCGTGCGCGCGGGGACGGGTGTGATGCCGGCGATGTGTTGACATTCCATGTTGAAGCTCCAGGAAGAATTTAGGTTTGTCCTATATGTCCCATAAGTCCTATACGTCCTATAGGACTTATGAGACTTATAAGACCCTTAATGTTTGCTCGCCACCAGGGCGCCGGCGAACAGTTTGAGCATCGCCCGATTGAACGCGGGGATGTCCTTGGGTGATCGACTCGTCACCCAATTGTCATCCTCCACGACCTCCCGATCCACCCAGTTGCCCCCGGCATTGCGGATGTCGTCCTGGATGGTATGGTAGCTGGTCAGCGTCCGCCCGCCCACCAGGCCGGCCGACACCAATTCCCACGCGGCGTGACAAATGACGGCGAACGGTTTGCCGGCGTCTTGCATCGACCGCAGGAACGACTGTACTTCCGGCTCCGTGCGCATTCGGTCGGCGTTGACGGCGCCGCCGGGGAGCAGGACTGCATCGAAATCCTCCGGGCTGGCGTCCTTGACGGCGCGATCGACTTTGACCTTTATGGTCTTGTCGATGTCGTTGCGAACTGCCTGGATTTCCCCGCTCTTGAGCGAGACGATGGTGACAACGGCCCCGGCGTCCTTGAGCGCTTTGACAGGCTCCATTAATTCGGGTTCCTCGAAACCGTCGGTAGCAAGAACGGCCACGCGCAAACCATTCAGCTTAGACATAATGATTCTCTTTAATAGATAAAATCGCGCCGTCCACAGCCGCGGCGCATTCTTCCGGTGAATTAAATCATGTCGCAAATACCGCGCCTATTCGCCGGATGGCAACGGCGTAGAATGTCATGAAGGCTTTTTAGGAATGAACAGGACCGTCCATGCTAACTCTCGTCGAAGAACTGGGCCTGAGCGGGTCGAATCTGGCGGGCCGCGTCCACCGGGCGCTGCACAAAATCCCTGAGTCGGAACTTCTCGGCCTATTGCAACGCATCGAGAGCGAAGCCGGCCGGCGGCATTTGGTCTACCTCCGCGACGGCAAAACCGAAGTGATCCGCGTGATGGCGTGCCCGTTGACGATCCTGCCCGACCAGCAGGCTTACATCCATTTCGTATCGCTAACCATTCAAAATGCGCTCAAACGGCTGCCGGAGGTCTATTTCCAGGACGCCGCCGTGCGCGAAATCCTGCGCATCACGCCGGAAGAAGAGGAATGGCTGTCGAGTTGCTGGGGGCCGACCCACCGCGACAACAACCCGATCTTCGGCCGGCTCGACGCCGTGGTCGATTTCACCAGCCCCATGTGGAAGGATTCGCTGCGCTTCGTCGAGCCGAACCTGAGCGGCATCGGCGGCCTGCACCTCACGCCGACCTGTGAGCATATCATTGCAGATGTGGTGTTGCCGGCCCTACGCGAACAGGACGCCGGGTTGCGATTGGAAATCGGCCAGGACATCCGTGAACTGCTCATGCACGAAGTGCGGGACCATCTGGAAAGCCTCGGCCGGCCGGCTCGGCACATATGCTTTGTCGAGCCAAAGTACGCCGGCAGCGGCCCCGACGAGCAAGAGGTGTTGGCCCGTTACTATCACGACCATCACGGCCTCAAGGTCATGCACGCCGACCCCGCGGAACTGACGCTGCGCGACGGCGAAGTCTATTACGAAGGCAATGCCATCGACCTCGCCTACCGCGACTACGCCGTCTCCGACCTCAACGACCTGCGCCGCGCCGGCGTGGATATTGAGCCAATGCGGACCCTTTTTCGCCAAAACCGCGTGATCTCGTCCATCGCGGCCGAGTTGGACCAGAAGAGCCTATGGGAAGTTCTGACCGACCCTGAAATTATGCAGAAGCTTTTCAGCGCCGACGAGCGGCGCGTCTTCCGCCGGCATATTCTCTGGACACGGCTCGTCGCCGATCGCGCAACGCTGTTGCCCGATGGGCAGAAGGGCGGCTTGCTGGATTTCATGCGGCGCGAGCGGGAATCGTTGGTGCTGAAGCCCAATCGCTCCTACGGCGGTCAGGACGTGCTGATTGGCCCGTCGCTGACGGATTCGGAGTGGGCCGCCGCCGTTGATCGGGCGCTCGCCGACCCAGAGCGCTGGGTGGTGCAGCAATTGGCGAGCATCCCCGTGTCCTTGTTCCCCATTGCCGGGCCGGACGGGTCCGTACATGGCGAGCCGTTCCATGTCGTGATGGGCTTCGCACCGAGCCAGTACGGTGTGGCTATTGTGGGACGCGCTTCGCAAAGGCAGGTGGTGAACATCGCGCAGCGCGGCGGCATGTGTGCGGTACTAGTCGGCCAGGCGCCGGGTACGCTTCATGGGCCGGGTTCGTTTACCGATCCCGGCCTATGAAGTCGGTTGCTCGCTGAAACCGCGCGTTAAGGCTGCACAAAAGGTTTCGGCTTCGAGACGGCGCCGTCGCTCCTATCACCGAAGGATCGCGTCGCCCCGTAGAATGGCAGATTGAACACCGGGCGAATCTGCGGATTATTCGGATCGTTTACAGTCGGTGCGGCGTAAACGCGCGGGGCCACGCCCTGATAGACGCCCAGGGTCGTGAAGCCGCTGTTGAGATAGGGCACGGTAATATCGCCGCGCGCGCCCGGGTCGCGCGGCAAGACGGCCTTCTGACTCGGTACGCGATCCGCCTGAGCCGCGTTTGCCGTCACAAGGAATAGGCCGAGGACCAACGGTCCAACGGCCCAACACCAGCGGTGCATCGCTTCTTCCCCCTGTTGGAGTTTCCGGTTTCCCGCCCGCCGCGGACGGGATGCTCTATCCTACCACTTTTTGTCACGAGAACGCCAGAAATGGACGCCGCGACGCACAGGGAATGGATCGACCAGACGACGTTGCAGGCGCTCGCGGCCCACGCCGACCGCGCCGACGCCGATACGGATTTCCCGATGGCTTCGTGGGAACTGGTCCGCGGCGCCGGTGTGCCGGCCTGGAGCGTACCAATTGAATTCGGCGGTCTCGGCCTGTCCGCTTCGGAGCGCCTTCACGGCTACGAACAGCTGGCGGGGGCGTGTTTGACGACGACTTTTCTCCTCAGCCAGCGCGATGCGGCCGTTCGCCGCGTCCTCTCGCACGGCCAACCCGCCGTGTGCGCCGCCTTCCTGCCGCGCCTGGCTCGCGATGAACTATTTTTGACCGTCGGTTTGTCGCAATTAACCACTTCGCGCCAGCACCAAGCCCCCTCCTTGGCCGCCGCGCCGCGCGACGGCGGCTACGTTCTCGAAGGCGTGATCCCCTGGGTCACGGGGGCGGCGCGGGCCGACGCCGTACTCGTGGGCGCGACGTTGGACGACGGCCTTCAAGTGTTGATGTTGATGCCGCGCGACCGGGCCGGCGTCGAGATCGACGCTCCGATGGACCTTTGCGCCCTACGCGGATCGCAGACGACGCAAATACATTGCCGAGGAGTGCGCATCGAACGTGAAGACGTGCTGGCGGGACCGGCGCCGCGCGTACTGGGCGCGGCGGCGGGCGGCCTGGATACGTCGTGCCTGGCGCTAGGATTGGCCGGCGCGGCCATCGATCATTTGCACGGCGAGGCGTCGGTTCGGCCGGATTTGCGGCCGGTCGCGGAGCGCTTCGAGTCGGCGCGACAGAGCTATCGGCGACAGATGTACTCTTTGGCGGACGGCCAGGTTGAACCGGCCGACGCGACCGACCTGCGGATACGGGCGAACGAACTGGCGTTGCATTCAACGCAAGCGGCCCTAACCGTATCGAAAGGGGCGGGGTTCGTGCGGCCGCATCCGGCGCAGCGGTGGGCGCGGCAGGCGTTGTTTTTCCTGGTATGGTCGTGTCCACGACCGGCAGCGGAGGGAATGTTGGCCCATCTGCTGCCGGATGGGGACGGCGAACCGGCCTGTGGTTGAGAGGAATAGACCCGTAAGCAGATACGTATCCCTGATGCCCCCCCGGACTCAGGAGTACCTTCGCCCGGGGCTTTATTTCGGTCGCCCTCAGCCGGGCTCCAAGAACTGTGACGATTCCGCGGGCGGAGCCCCTTCGGGCGACTGTAATAAAGCCCCGGGCGAAGGTACTCCTGAGTCCGGGGTGACGACCCATATTGCAGCTTGTCAGCGACAGAGGTAGATTTAATACTTGAGGATGCAGCCACGCCCGGCAGTCTTCCTTTGCAAAACGCCGCTTTTCCTGATAGTCCCGCCCACCCGCCGCGACTCCTACCGTCCGAGAGAACGCCAACCATGCCAAGAACGACGACCCTCCCATTGTTTGCTTTGGCGATCTTCTTATGCCGAATTTCGGCGGCAACCGCGGCCGATTCGGCGCCCAAGCCGGTCGATTTCACTCACGACGTTAAGCCGCTGCTCGCCGCCAAGTGTTACGCATGTCACGGCCCCGACGAGGGCAAGCGTAAGGCCAAGCTCCGCCTCGACGAGGCCGACGCCGCGCTCAAGAAGGTCATCAAGCCGGGCCATGCCGGGGCAAGCCTTTTTGTCAAGCGCATCACCACGGAAGACGTCACCGAAGTCATGCCGCCGACCACGGCCAAAACCGGCTCGCTCACGGCGCCGCAAATCGATCTCCTACGACGGTGGGTGGAGCAAGGGGCCAAGTTCGACCTTCATTGGGCGTATGTGAAGCCAACGCGGCCCGCGGTTCCCGACGTGAAAAACAAGCCGTGGGTGAAGAACGCCATCGACGCCTTCGTCGCCGCCGGCCACGAGCGCGCGGGCTGTCTGCCCGCGCCGGAGGCTGACCGCATCACCCTCATCCGCCGACTCAGTTTTGACCTGACCGGCCTGCCGCCAGCGCCGGAGGACGTGGACGCTTTTGTTCAAGACAAGAATCCCGACGCCTACGAGAAGTTGGTCGATCGGTTGCTCGCCTCACCGCACTACGGCGAACGAATGGCGAGTTACTGGCTCGACATGGTGCGCTATGCCGACACCGCCGGCTACCACAGCGACAACCCGCGCGACGTGCATCTCTACCGCGATTACGTCATCAACGCCTTCAACGCCAACAAGCCGTTCAACCGCTTCACCGTCGAGCAGCTGGCCGGCGACCTGCTGCCGAAGCCGACGCTAGAACAGCGGATCGCGTCGGGTTACAACCGTTTGCTGCAGACGACGGAAGAGGGCGGGGCGCAGCCGAAGGAGTACACGGCCAAGTACGCCGCGGATCGAGTACGCAACGCCTCGGCCGTTTGGATGGGTTCCACGATGGGTTGTGCGCAGTGCCACAGCCACAAGTTCGATCCGTTCACCCATAAGGATTTCTATAGCTTCGAGGCGTTCTTCGCGGACGTAAAAGAGACGGCGGTCGGCCATCAGGAGCAGACAAAATTCCCCTCCAAGGAGCAGGAGGCCGAGGTGCGCAAATGGGACGAGCAAATCGCGGTCTCCAAGGCGGCGCTGGAACGCGCGACCCCAGAACTGGACGCCGCGCAAGTGGAATGGGAGAAGACAGCCAAGGCCGAAGCTGCGGCCAAGAAAGCGCCGGCCGACGCGGTCGCGGCGCTGGCCGTCGAAGCGGATAAGCGCACCCCGCAGCAGAAACAGGCGATTTCGACCTACTTCCATTCAATTACGCCTCAGTTGAAAAAGGAGCGCGACCAGCTCGCCAAGCTCGAAAACGACCGAAAACAACTGACGCAGAAGATTCCGACCACGTTGGTCTCAATGGCGGTCGAACCGCGCGTCATCCGCGTCCTGCCGCGCGGCAACTGGCAGGACGACAGCGGCGAAGTCGTGGCGCCGAACGTCCCCTTGTTTATGAAGCCGCTCGACGTGAAGGATCGCCGGGCCACACGCCTCGACCTGGCCGACTGGCTGATTTCGCCTGACAACCCGCTGACGGCGCGCGTGTTCGTCAATCGCCTTTGGAAGGTGATGTACGGCGAGGGGATCGTCAAATCGGCCGACGATTTTGGTACGCAAGGAGCCTTACCGAGCCACGCCAAGCTACTCGACTGGCTGGCCGTGGAGTTTGTCCAAAGCGGCTGGAACGTGAAGCATTTGCTCAAGCTGATGGCCATGTCGAACTCCTATCGGCAATCGTCGGCCGGGTCGAATGCAATGCGCGAGCGCGACCCGAACAACGTCTTGCTGACCCGGCAGAACCGCTTCCGCCTCGACGCCGAGATGGTGCGCGACAATGCTTTGGCAATCAGCGGTCTTTTGTCTCCGAAAATCGGCGGCCCGAGCGTCAAACCGTATCAGCCGGCCGGCTACTGGTCGTACATGAACTTCCCGAAGCGTGATTGGACGAACGACAAGGGCGAGGACGAATACCGCCGCGGCCTGTACACCTTTTGGTGCCGGACTTTCCTGCACCCGAGCTTCGCCGCGTTCGACGCCCCGACGCGCGAGGAATGCACCGTGGATCGTCCGCGATCTAGTACGCCGTTGCAGGCGTTGGTGCTGCTCAACGACCCCACCTACGTCGAGGCCGCGCGCGTCTTCGCGGAACGCATAGTGCGTGAAGGCGGCGCCAATACCGCGGATCGCCTCGGTTGGGCGTTTCATCGCGTTCTGTCGCGCGGCGTGAAACCCGAAGAACGCACGGTGCTCATGGCGCTTTACGAGAAACACCTGGCGCAGTACGGCGCCGATATTGATGCTGCAAAGAAGCTGGTGAGTACGGGCGAGACCTCGTCGCCGAAGGTTATGGACGTGGCCGAGTTGGCGGCGTGGACATCGGTGGCCCGCGTCCTGCTGAACCTGCATGAGACGATCACGCGGAATTGACCGCAGGAGAAACGGACAATGAATCTCTTTCAACGATATATCCAGCGAGAAACCCGCCGCGCGTTCCTGGGCCGCGCCGCGGCCGGCATCGGCAGCGTCGCCCTGGCGTCGCTGCTCAACCCTCGCCTCCTGGCCGGCGAGGCCGCGGACGCCGGCCACTGGAAAGGCGCCGTCAACCCGCCGCACTTTAAGCCGACGATTAAGCGGATCATTTATCTCTACATGGCAGGCGGCCCGTCGCACCTCGAAACCCTCGACTACAAGCCGAAGCTGGCCGAAATGGACGGCAAGCCCATGCCGGAATCGTTCACCAAGGGCCAGCCCATCGCCCAGCTTCAAGGCGCCAAGCTGACCTGTTTCGCACCGCAACATCCCTTCAAGAAATGGGGTAAATCGGGACAGGAAATCTCGACGATCTTTCCCCAACTCGGCCAAATGGCCGACGACCTCTGCATCATCCGGTCGATGCACACCGAGGCGATCAACCACGATCCCGCTCACACTTTTATGAACACTGGTACGACCATCTCCGGCCGGCCGAGCATGGGTTCATGGGTCTGGTACGGCCTCGGCAGCGATTGCGACAACCTACCCGGCTTCGTCGTGCTGACCTCGACCGGCCATTCCGGCCAATCGCAGCCGATCGCGGCTCGCCAGTGGCATAGTGGGTTCTTGCCGAGCAACTTCCAAGGCGTTGAATTTCGTTCCAAAGGCGATCCCGTACTTTACGTGACCAACCCCGGCGGCGTTGACGCCGGCAAGCAGCGCGATGTGGTGGACGCGACCCGCGCGCTGAACCGTCTGGAAAATGACTCGGTGGACGACCCGGAGATCGCCACGCGCATTGAGCAGTACGAAATGGCGTTCAAGATGCAGGTCAGTGTGCCGGATTTGATGAATTTGTCGAAAGAGACAAAAGAGACCTTCGATTTGTACGGTACGCAAGGCGGCGACGGCTCCTTCGCGGCCAATTGCTTGCTGGCGCGGCGATTGGCCGAACGCGGCGTGCGGTTCATCCAGCTCTACCATCGCGATTGGGACCATCACGGCGGCATCAAGAACGACATTCAAGTCGTGGCCAAGGAGGTCGATCAGGGGGCGGCCGCCCTCATCAAAGATCTGAAACGGCGCGACATGCTCAAGGACACGCTGCTAATCTGGGGCGGCGAGTTCGGGCGGACGCCAATGGCGCAGGGCAACGGCCGAGACCATCACATCAAGGGCTTCTCTATGTGGCTGGCTGGCGGCGGAGTAAAGGGCGGGACCACCTACGGTGCGACCGACGATTTCGGCTACAACGCCGTGGACAATCCCGTCCATGTCCACGATCTGCATGCGACGATTCTACGGCTGCTCGGCATCAACCATGAGAAGCTGACGTATCTGCGCGAGGGACGCCAGTTCCGCTTGACGGATGTAGCTGGGGAAGTGGTGAAGGGAATACTGGCCTGAGCGGATCGAGGCGGCCTGACGCAGCGGCATGGCGTAGGTTACGTGCTAATCCAGCCGCAATAAGCACCACGCCAATCCGAGAAAGCCCACGCCAAAGCCCATCAGAACGCCGCACGATTGCGCCACAAGCCACAAATCCGGGATGTAATGCGGGTCGTCGCCAAGCAGCTCGCGGTATGCGGCCAACGCCCAGCCGTGCGGCGTGAACCAACTCAGGGCTTGGGCGCTTGCCGTCATCATCTCGCGCGGCAGGATGCAGCCGCTGACCAGCGCCATCACCAACACCGGCAGGGCGCCGAACAACGCCACCTGGATTTCGCTCCGCGCCACGGCCGCCACCAGCAACGCCAGCCCCATCGACGCGAACGAAGTCGCCACGACGATGGGCAACAGCCAGGCGACTTGCTCCCACAACGGCCAGGCGTCCGGCCCCCAGTTCATCTGAAAGATGAACCGGCCCGCCAGCAGTAGGAACGCCGCCAGCCCCATCGACAACACGAACACCGGCAGCAGTTTGCCAAGGAGAATTTGAGCGCGCGACACCGGCGCGAAGCGCAGCCGTTTCAGCGTACCCTGGCGCCGCTCCGTCACGAATACCCAGCCGACCACCATCGCCAGGAAGAACGGGAACATGACCGTGAACGACGGCACCAATTGCTGATAGCGTTGGGCGCCGAAGTCGGACCAGTGCATCCCTTCCGGCGCCGCCGCCGCGCTTTCGCCCGGCTTCTCGTCCGTCGAGCGCGTCAGCGTCGCCCAGGTCTTGCCGGTCAGATCGTACTTCTTGAACTGCTCCTTGAGCGCCTCCTGGACGCCCTGGCCGACCTTTCGGCGATATTCGCGAGCTTCCTTCTCGTTGGAACCGGACGCCAGATCGAGCATCTTTTTCAGCGCGACCTTGTCGTCGCCGCCGAAGGCCGCGCGCACCAGTAAGTTGTTAGGAAGCGGCAATTGCACCTTTTCCCCCAGCAATTGGATGAATTCCTGGTCGCTCAGGCGCTCGAACGCTTTGCCGATCATCCACGGCAGGATGACGCGCAGCAGCGACACTTGGGCGACCTGATCGATGATGGCCGCGGCGCCGGGCTGCTTGGGGTCTTTGAGTAGGGCGGCGTCGATCTTGTCGAGGTAAACGCCGTCGCGGTGGAAGGGGTTGATGCCGTCGGCGAGGAAGGAACATTTGTTGATGCGGTCGCTGAAACCGGGCCGCAGTACGAGGACGGCCGCGACTTTGTGTTTGCGGATGCGCCGCTCTGCCTCGTCGTAGCTGGAAAGGTAATCGACGTGGATGCCCGCCGTCCCACTCAGGTCGTCGTAGACCGCTTTCGACCACGGCACGCCGGGGCTGAGGCCGTCGCCTTGGTCGAGGTCCACGACATAGACGCGCAGCTTCTCGTCGGCGTTTTTCTGGCCGAAGTTTTCGCCGAGCATTAGACCCCAGAGTAGGATAAACACCAATGGCATCCCGAGGAGGACGATCACCGCCATGCGGTCGCGCAGCAGAAGCCGCATCTCTTTTTTCGCCAGCGCCCAGATGACCATGAGTTGAGTCTCTCGTTTGAGGAGCGCTCCCCTTTCGGGTCGCGGCTAAACGATGATGCGCCGCTGCGCGATTAGTCGCGCAGTTCGCGCCCCGTCAGGTGCAGAAATACGCGCTCTAGGTTCGGTTCCTCCGTCTCCAGGCTGATAAGCTCCACCTGAAGCTCATTGAGGATCGCCACCAGGCGCACCAGCGTTGCCTTCACGTCGCGGCAGTTCAGTTCCAGCGTGCGATTGTTCGGTTCGGACAGCGTACTGTCGGGCAGTTCCGCCAGACGCGCGCGCAGGACGGGCGTCACGCGCGGTACGTTGATGCGAATCAGGCCGTTCAGCCGCTGCAACAGTTCCGCCACTTCGCCGCACGCCGCAAACCGGCCGTGGTCCATGACTCCCACGCGCGGACATAGCGCCTGTACTTCCTCCATATAGTGGCTGATATACAGGATAGTCACGCCGGCCGCGTTGAGGCGGCGCACCTCTTCAAAGATGTGGTTGCGCGACTGCGGATCGACGCCGACGGTCGGCTCGTCCAGCAGGAGAAGCTTCGGCTCGTGGACGAGTGCGGCCCCCATATTGAGGCGGCGCTTCATGCCGCCGGAAAAAGTGTTGACGCGGTCGTTGGCCTTGTCCTCCAGGACCACCGCCGCCAATACGCTTTTTACCCGCTCTCGCAACTCCGCGCCGCGCAAGCCGTACAGTTCGCCAAAGAAATGTAGATTTTCACGGGCCGTCAGTTCGCCATAGAGCGCTAGCTCTTGCGGCACGACGCCGATAAGGCGGCGCACCCAGCGGTCGCCTTGCCGCACGCGCCGACCTTGCAAGAACACCTCGCCGCTCGTCGGTTCCAGGAGGCACGACAGGATGGAAAGGAGCGTTGTTTTGCCGGCGCCGTTGGGACCGAGAAGGCCGAACATTTCCCCTTCGCCGACGGTGAAGCTAATTCCGTTCAGGGCCGTGACGGCCCCGTATTGCTTGTACAGATCAGCGACTTCGAGGAACGCGGCCATATCAGTAGCGTATCGGAAAGGATGGCCACAGATGAACACGGATGAACACAGATAAATCAATTCTTGCTCTTAATCTGTGTTCATCCGTGTTCATCTGTGGCTATCCTTTGCTTTCCGGGGAGCCTTTTATTTCTCTTCCGCCTTACTCGGCGGCAACTCCTTGATCTCCGCCTTGCGCACGTGGACGACGCTGCCCTCGTTGTGCTGCTGAATGGCCAGATGTCCCTTGGCATAGGTCTTGTCGTGCGTATCGACCACGGTTTCGTCGTTGACCTTGATGATGATGTGGTCGCCGTCGGCGATGACTTCCTGCGTGAACCACTCGTCCGGCTTGTGCAACTTCTTCGTGATCTTCACGATGTTGTATAGGCTGCCGGTTCGCTGCGGGTCGCCGTGCGTCGAGTTGATCTGGGCCTCATAGCCTTTTGGAAAGCCCAGCTCTTTTTTGGTGCGGAAGTATTGGCCGCTGTTGCCGCCGTCGCTGATCATCGCCTCGATCTTGAAGTCGAAGTTCTCGTAGTCGCCGCGCTCGGTGTACAGATGGCCGACGCCGCCCTCGCCGACGATGGCGCCGTCTTTTACTGACCAACGGGCCTTGTCGTCCGGGAGAGAAACCCAGCCGTCCAGGTCCTTGCCGTTAAACAGCTTGACCCAGCCTTTGTCGTCTTCCTTCGGCTTGTCTGCATCGGCCGCCGTGGTAAGGCTCGCGGATAGGGCCAACACGACCGCCGCCAGCAGCGCCAGAGCGCTGAACAATCGTTGCTTCATGGATGCGTTCTCCTTGAGGGTTTTGTCTCACTAACCCGAAGCGCGAGCGAGGGCTTTGACAAAATTCCTCGCTTGCGCTTCGGGTTAGTAGTTCACTTTTTAGGTGGTGCTTCCTTCTTCAATGGCAGTTCGTTTGCCTTGGGCGTTACCTTGTCAATGTTCGGCGTGATGTCGGCCTCGACGTTGCCTAGCGACCACGACAGGCCGCCGACCAGCAGATTCTGGAAGAATTCGCTCTGCCATACGTCCTCACGGTGGCCTAGCGAGGTGAAGAAGACGCGGCCCTTCTCGTGCTTCCGCGCCCACGTCTCCGGGTACGGCGGCCGTTGGTACATGTCGCCTTTCATGTCCTTGGTTTCCATCACCAGGATCACATGCAGGTCCGGCGCGAAGTTCTTCAGCGCGTACCACTCTTCATTGATGTCGAGGTCCTTCACGCCCTTGAGGCCCGGCCAGTTAGGATCGACGATCTCCAATGGAGCTTTCTGCTGGGCGCCGTGGATGATGAATTCGCCGCCGAGCATAGCGATGTAGGGATCGAGTTGGTCGTGCGGCTGGGTCTGGTTGCGGTCGCCCTTGGAGTGGAAGGTGTCGCTGCCGCAGTGGCTGCCGACAAAGCCCTTGCCGCCGGCCACGGCGTCGAGCAGGTTCTTCTTACCTTCGGCCGACATGGGCGGCGTGCTGTCGGTGCCCTTTTCCACCGTCAGGTCGCCGGTTGTCTCGAAGACGAAGCCGTCGAACTTCGGGAATTCCTTGGACGTGAAAATAGCGCCGTCCTTCTCGCATACCACCTCGAAGCCGTGTTTAGCGCCGAGGTCGGTGACGGTCTGCTCGGCCAGGGACAACCCGCCGTCCTTGGTGCGCTTGACGACGGAATGCTCGAAGGCTTGCGACCGCGTGTACATGAGGACGCGCTTTTTGGACCCGTCGGCGGGAGCGGTCCAGCCGAACGGCAGGCGCGAGGCGCCAAGGGCGACGGCGGCTAGGCCGGCCCTTTGCAGTAGTTGACGACGATTCATGGTGAGGACTCCTTTGTATGACGTTGGCCGCGCCGTCGGGCGGGCCGATGGTGGAGGGTGCGCGTTAGTTTAGGAGTCTGTGGGTTGGATTGCCAGCGGGGGACGTATTTACCCTACGAGCCGCGACCGTAAGGGAGCGGGGGAAAACCACTCCCTTACGGTCGCGGCTCGTGAGGTCGCGGCTCGTAGGGGTGTTAGCCTTTAAGTATCTCGACCGGCTCGTACTTGCCGCCGAGTACGTCCTTGCTGGAGACGCCAAGCCACTGGTCAAGAATGGTGGCGTATACGCGCCGGAAATCCGTGCCGTACTTCAAATTGCCCATATTAAGGTCCGCAAGGTCGGGATGCTTACCCACGGGGCCGGCCTTGACCTTGCCGCCGACGAGCAACATCGGAGCGGCCGTGCCGTGGTCGGTGCCCTTGCTGCCGTTCTCCTTGACGCGACGGCCGAACTCCGAGAACGTCATCATCAAAATGCGGTCGCGATGGCCGCGCGCCGCCAAGTCTTTGAAGAACGCCGTCATGGCTCCGGACACTTGCGTCATCAGATTGGCGTGGGCCGTGGCCTGGGCGGCGTGGGTGTCGAAGCCGTCGATGGACACGTAGAAGATGCGGGCGCCGAGGTCGGCGTCAATGAGCTGGGCGGCGAGTTTGAGGCGCGTGGCCAGCGGCGTGTTGGGATACGTCGCCTTGGGCTGGTAGTTCTTGCCGATCTCTTGCAAGCGGCGACTGCTGGCGTAAGTGTCGGCCGCGGTCTTCTCCACAAACTGGAGCAGGCCGGCCCCCGCCTTCGGCTTGACCGCGCCCTCGATCACTTCGCGTTGATTCTTTTTGTCGGCCCCGTTGGCGGCCGCGGTCTGCAATTGAAACTCTTCCAGGGTGGAGATGGACGGCACGCGCACCGGGGCGCCTTCCATCGCCAACGGCGACTTCTCGTTGCTGGTCTTGAGGTGGAACGACGGCGTCGCCGGCATGTGCTTGAGCGCGTTGCCGATCCATCCCTCCGTAAGCGTGTCATCCGGCGCGGCAGTCTGCCAGATGTCCATGGCGCGGAAATGCGACTCCGTGGGTGTAGGATAGCCGACGCCCTGCAAGACGCACAAGGCGTTGTCCTGCAACAACTCCGCCAGTCCGTCCATGCCGGGGTGTAGGCCGATTTGGTCGTTGATCTTCTTGACCTGCGATGCGGAAATGGCGAGCGTGGGCCTGGCTTTCTTGTAGTTGTCGTCATTGTACGGCACGACCATGTTGAGGCCGTCGTTGCCGCCGGTGAACTCGACGACGACGAGGATGGTGTCTTTGCCGCCCGGCTTATCGGAAGCCGGTGCGAGCGCCGCGGCCCGGCTTAGGAAGGCCGGCATGTTCAGGCCCAAGGCCGTCACGCCGGCCGAGGTCAGTTTCAGGAAGTCGCGTCGATTTTGAGACATGGAATGCTCCTTTATCGGGTCCGCACTGTGAAGTTCTTCGGGTGTGCCACGGCTGTTTCAGCCGTGTTTCGTCTTTGCACCTTCCGCACGGCCGAGACGGCCGTGCCACACCCAACTCAGCAAGCTAACTTAATTGATACTCCGGCAGCGTCAGCACCAGATGACACAAGGCGCGGACGCGATGGTCGGCCGCCTCTTCTTCCGTCCAGTAGACCGGCGCCGTTTGCTTGTGGGCGTGTTGTTGATACTCGCGCAAGCGGGCTCGCGATTCGTCGGGAACGTCGTTTTGCAAAAAGAGCGTCAGCAAGAAATCGAGAACCTCGTCGTCGGTCTTCTTATGAACTTTGAGCGCCAGCGCCGCCGGGTCGGTGCGGGCGCTGAAACGCGGGTCTTCGGTGGACGTGAGGGCGAGGGCCAGGTTCTGGCGGAACAGCAGGGTTTGGCCGTTGAGCCAAGTCGGGCCGCCGTCCCAGCCCTTCACCGACGGCGGATAAAACACATTCTGCCCCAGTTGCTCCAACACGGGAACCAGCGCACTCGTGCCGATATGGCCTTCCAGGCCGCGGATAATGCCGAGCGCGAAATCGACCGGCGATTTGATCCTTTTGCGGTACGCTTGATCCGAAAAGAACAGATTCGACGACAGCACCGTCTTCACGAGGGCGCCGAAGTCGTAGCCGCTCTTGCGGAATTGCTCCGCCAACGGCTCGATCAACTCCGGCGCCCCGTCTTCGCTCACGAGAAAGCGGTAGAGCTTGGCGGCGATGAAGCCGGGCGCGGACTTTTGTTCCAGACAGATACGCACAATGTCGTCGCCCTTCCACTTGCCGGTCTGACCGAGAACCGTTTTCTCGCCGTCGTCGTGCCGACTGGTATTGAAGAGCGCGGCGTTGTCTTTGATCTCCCAGCCGGTGAAGGCGCGGGCGGCCTCGCGCACGTCATTCTCGGAATAATGGCCAATTCCAAGGCTGAATAGCTCCATTAGCTCGCGGCCGTAGTTCTCGTTGGCGTTGCCCTTCTTGCTGTCGCGGCCGTCGAGCCAGATCAACATGGCCGGGTTCCGCGACATCTTACTTAACAGAGCGGAAAAGTCGCCCAAGGCGTATTGGCACATTAAATCATACTGGCCGAGCATGAAGCGGGCGTTCTGCACTTTGGCGTTGCTGGTGGCGAAGTGGTTGTGCCAGAACAGCGTCATCTTTTCTTGAAGCGGATGCGGACTGTACAGCATCCGGTGCAGCCACCAGGCGCGCAGCTGGACGCCGTTGTTCGAGTCGGCGATGCTCCGCTCCATTTGCTGGCTGACCTGATCGTACTCTTCCTGCTTCGGCCCTCCTTGAAGGAGGCTTTCGATGGTCTTTTCGGGGCCGTCCTTCAACGCCTTTTCCAGCTCGCCAACGGCGGCGCCGAATGCCGCCCGACGGTAGAGATGGCCGACGCGGCGCATGTCCCACGGTGCCTTTTCGGAAGGGTGGTATGCCTGCCATGCCCAATTAGGATCAATTTTCGTATCGGCTATGTCTGTCATCGGTTATTTCCCCGTCTTCCACCGCAGGTCGAATTGAAACTCGTTCGTCGTATAGGTTTCGTCCAGGTTCACCTCGCCGACGCCGCGAACCCACTGGATGAACGCCTCCACTTGCTTCCGCGCGGCGTCCGGCGGCACGGCCTGATCCAAAATCGTTTGCGTCACCAGCGTGCCCTCGAACGCCTTCACGAGGTCCGCCAGGCCGCTGGGAACGAGTCGCGCTTGCGTGGTGGCGGCGCCGCCCGGCGATTGCTTGGTTTCCTTTTGCAATTCATCGACCAACTCGCGGCACAACTCGGTCGTGGACGACGCCACGAATTGGTTGCCGACGCGCGTGAAGCTGGGGCTGAAGTTGAAGCGATAACCGCCGTCGTCGCCCTTGTAAGGGGCGTCCTCCGGAAAGCGGTAGCTGACGATATCGCAGTCTTTGTACTTCTCTTCGTTCATCTTCAATTTGACCTGCGTCGTGGCGAGCAGGGCGGCGCCGCGCAGCGCCGTTTCCAGGTTCCGGCCGAGCGTCTCCGGGTTGCGCATCTCACTGACGACGGCGAAGGCGGGGACGTGCTGGGCCGGGACGATCTTGTAGCCGGCGGTCGGCTGCTCGGCGGCGACAAAGCGCTGGTATGGGCCGGCGTCCGTCAGCAAAGTGCTGATCCGTAGGCCGGACAGGAACTTTCCGGTGTTCTTATCGGTTTCTTCCATGGATTTGACGAGTTGGCTGTTGACCAGCTTCGCGCGGTCCGTCCAGATGGCGGCGGGATCGAGATAGAAAGATTCGCTATAGAGTACGCCCTTGGGGGCAAGCGGCGGTCGGGTTCCCGGCTGGCCCTCTGGAGGCAGGAACACCGTCTGGACCGCGCCCATGCCGTCACGGCCCCGCGGGAGGCGTCCACTCAGGCGCAGCCCCTCTTGGTCCTGACAAAGGCCAATGCTGACAAACGGCGACCGGCCCAGCGTATCGACTAAGGCCCCATAAAGGAGCAGCTGAAGCATGTCGCGCGGAGTCGTGTAGAACTCCTTGAAACCCGGCTGTTGCTTCACTCCTTCCATGTTGATCCACAGGCTGGCGAGTGGTTCGGCCGGCAGCAGGGCCGCGGCGTCGGCAACCGATGCGACCGCCGCCATGCTCTTCTTCGATTTGCCCGCGAAGAGGTCGAGAGCGCCTTGCAAGGCTTTTGGGTTGTTGCTGACGATTAGGGTGGAACCGACGACTGCCGCGCAAGCGTCCTTGCCGAAGCGGATCGTTTCGACGCCCTGATACGTCTCTTTAACAGGCCGCTCCTTCACATCCTGTCGAGCCAGCTCCTGATCGATCATTTCCAAAGCGGCCGCGACGAATTTCTTCATCAGCTTCTCGTCCTTGCCCTGGACGACAAGCAACGCCGGCGCCTTATCGCCGAACTTCGTCGCCAATACCGCGCCGCCGCCGGCGAGGCGGTCGAGCAACTCAAACCGATCCGCCCCCAGCTCTTTCTCGAAGTAGGCGAGGAACTGGTAGTAGCGGCGGTAGGTGGTCGATTTGAGCAATTCCTTGATGGACGGGAACTGCTGAAGCTCTTTCACCGCGTCGAGGTTTGTGAGCGTTTCGACCAGACGGCGCGGGCTTTTGATTTGCACCAGCAGATCGGCCGAGTCAGGCACGAAGCTCAACGGCGAAGAGGGCGTATCCGCGAGTGCGCTGGCGGCGAACAGGGCGACAAGGGAAAGGCCGGCCGCGAATCGGGAGAGCAAGCGCATGGGGTCGAACTCCTTCTTGCTCCCTCCCCCGCAAGGGGGGAGGGAGCCGGATGATGGTTGACGCGGGCTTCGACTACCTATACTTGACCGAGAGGCCGCGGGTTTCAAAATGACACGGAGGGCCGCCATGAGCCTGCGCATCGCCATCACCGCCGATCTCCACTGGGGCCACCGCACCGGCGCCGACGCCGTCCGCCTGCTGGCGTCGTATCTTCACGCCGAGCCGCCCGACGTGCTGGTGTTGGCCGGCGACCTCGGCGTCGGCTTGATGTTCGGGGATTGTCTCCGCCTCTTCGCGGACCTGCCGTGCCGCAAAGCCCTCGTCCCCGGCAACCACGACGTCTGGGTGCAGGCAGACGGCGCGGATTATGACTCGCTGACACTCTATGACAAACAGCTGCCGCATTGCGCTGAACGTTTCGGCTTCCACCATCTCGACCAAGGTCCGCTTCTCTTGCCGGACGCCGGCCTTGCCTTGGTCGGTTCGATGAACTGGTACGACTATTCCTGGGCGCTCGACGAACTGCGGCGCCGCTTTCCGACGGAAGAACATCGTTTGCATAGCAAGCGCTTCACACGCGGCCGGCACAACGACGCCAACTTCGTGCGCTGGCCGCTCGACGATGTTCAGTTCACGGCGCGGGTTGTGGCGACGTTTGCCCGTCAGCTTCAATCCGCGCTGGCCACGACGGACAAGGCCATTGTAATCGTGCACCATCCGCCGTTCCACGGGTTGAGCTTCCCGCAACAAGAATCGCCGTTGCCTCTTGACGCTCTGTTGTGGGAAGCTTTCTCCGGCAATCGCGCCATGGAAGAAGTGTTAGCGCGTCACGCGGAGCGCATCCCGTTCGCGTTCTGCGGCCACACCCATAGGGCGCGCGAGGCAATGCTTGGCCCCATCCGGGGCTACAACATCGGCGGCGATTATGCGTTCAAGCGGCTGCTCGTACTGAATTGGCCGGAGGGAACCGTGACGACGCACGAATTTGGAGACGAGGCGAGCGGGGTCGCGTAAGCGCCCCGAGATGGTATCAGCGACTGCATCGAACTCGGGGCGCTTACGCGACCCCGCTCGCC
>DHJA01000003.1:39266-39969 GCA_002404095.1 Planctomycetaceae bacterium UBA4732
GCGCTTACGCGACCCCGCTCGCCCAGCGATTACGTCAGCGCTTTCAGCTCGTTCTCGCCGAGTGCCTGAATGAAGTTACAGCCAAGAACTCGTTCGTGTTCGGACTGTACGACGACGTGAACGACGCAGGCGAGGATCGTCACTACCGCTTGCCCGTCCGGAGCGTGCAGCTCGGCGCTGAGCAAGGCGCCGGCGCGCACGTCGTGTTCCACGAGCATCGCCACGCCGCCCGCTGAAATGTTCAGCACCTTGGCCTCGCGGCGAACGTCGTCTTCGTCGGGGATGATTTGATAGACCGCTTTCACCTCGCAGGGAAAACGCGACCAATTGCGTCCGTCCGACTCCGCAGGCTTCGCGCGGGTGGCGCCGAAGGCCGTCAGGTCGGCGTCATTAAGCTCCGCGGAGAAACGGCAGCTGAGTACCCATTCCGCGTCCCGTTCAGGCCGGGCATGAACTACGCAAGCCAACACCGAAACGGCCGGCTCGCCAGCCGGGGCTGGCAGCTCCAACGTCAACAAGTCGCCTTGCTCAAAGGCGCGCCCTACCACCAGCTTCACGCCCCCAGAGGAAACGTCCAAGATGCGGGCGCTTAAGGAGGATTCGGCCTCGTCGGCGGCGGCGGGCGTCACCTTCGTTTCAATGCTGACGGGATGCCTGGCTCGCAAGCGACGGTCCTCCTCGGCGACCTGTCCGGCGCCCGGAT
>DHJA01000003.1:40094-40303 GCA_002404095.1 Planctomycetaceae bacterium UBA4732
CGGCGACCTGTCCGGCGCCCGGATTCTCCCAAGCAGACTTTTGTGTCAAGCGACTCCAAAGCGAAGCGGCGCGCTCGAACACGTCACTCTCCAATTCACATAGTAATGGTAGGGAATAGGCGCCGCTTGGGCCGGTGGAACACTCTCAAAATCATAGGCCGAATCCGATGGCATGTCAAATCGGCATCGCTGATCGGCTCCCTCCCCCC
>DHJA01000003.1:40505-47590 GCA_002404095.1 Planctomycetaceae bacterium UBA4732
CCGCAAGGGGGGAGGGAGTAAGACAGCTCAGCCCTGAAAGCTCCGCATTACCAGGGCCGCGTTCTGACCGCCGAAGCCGAAGCTGGTCGATATGCCAGTCCGCACCGGCGTCTCGCGGGCGCAGTTCGGCACATAATCCAGATCGCACGCCGGGTCGGGCGTTGTCTGGTTGATTGTAGGCGGCATAACGCCGTCGTGTAGCGTCAGCGCCAGCGCCGCCGCTTCCACCGCTCCGGCCGCCCCGATTAGGTGGCCCACCATCGACTTGATCGACGACAACGGCAACGCCCGCGCCCCTTCACCGAAAACCCGCTTCACGGCCGTCGTCTCCATCTGGTCGTTGAGCCGCGTGCTGGTGCCGTGGGCGTTGATGTAGTCCACGTCGCCGGGATCGACGCAGGCTTCGTTCAAGGCCCAACGGATGGCTCTCGCGGCGCCGCGCGCCTCCGGGTCCGGCCTCGTAACCGCGTAGGCGTCGAAGCTGCTGCCCAGACCCAACACTTCGGCGTAAATGATCGCGCCGCGACGTTTGGCGTGGTCCATCTCCTCCAACAACAATACGCCGGCGCCTTCGCCCAGCACGAAGCCGTCGCGCTGGCCGTCGAACGGCCGTGACACTTCCTCCGCCGGCTTTTCCGCCGGACTGAGCGCGCCAAGGGCCGAATACGCTAAAAGCAGTAGCGGATCGAGCCGGCTGTCGGCGCCGCCGGCCAGCATCAGGTCGGCGTCGCCGCGGCCGATCAGCCTGAATGCCTCGCCAACTGCTTGGGTGCCGGCCGCACACGCTGTCACCACCGTGTTGTTCGGACCCTGCGCGTTGTGGATCAGCGAGATATGGGCCGCCGTCATGTTCGGCAGATACTTCAGCAGCCACAGCGGGAACAGCGCGTGCGACCCTTGCCGGCCGAGCCGATCAGGATGCAGCTTGCCGTTCTCGTCGCAAGCCCCGGCTAGCAAGGACGCGACCTCGGACAGATCGACCGGGATCATGCCCGACCCCATGACCACGCCGAGACGCTCAGGGTTTTCCTTCTCAAGGTCCAGCCCCGCGTCGCGCACGGCCATGCCTGCCGCGGCTGCACCGAAGCGCGCCGCCCGACCCATAATTTTCATGCTTTTACGATGCGAAGCGGGGATATAAGAAGCGGCGTCGAAGTCGCACACCTCGCCCGCCACGCGCACGGGATGCGCGGAGGCGTCGAAACAGCGGATGGGACCGATGCCGCTGTGGCCCTCGACGCACGCCTTCCAAAACGCCTCCCTGCCAATGCCGTTAGGGGCGACCACGCCCACCCCCGTCACCACGACTCTGCGCATGGCCTTGCTCCGCGGAATTACCGCTCATTTTGCCCTGTCGCCTCAAATATCCTAACCATCTTATATTACCTAACATGACGAAAGCATTTCAACAGAGTGCAGAGGAAACTAACCATTCCCGCGCTTAAGTAGCCGTCGCCGTCCGCAAAGTCGCCAAATCAGACTCCATTCATACGTTAAACGGGGTTTACGGTAAGGACGCGGAGGAGGAGCCGATGCGTTATCACTGGGCCAGCCGAGGCGATGTCAACGCTTTCTTCGGGTTGATGCTCGACAATGTTGCGGTGATGGTCATCCTGGTCAGCACGATCAGCAGCGCGACGCCCGTGGACGCGGCCACTGGCGAAGTGAAGTTCACGAACAGCTTCGTGATGACGCACATGATACCTGGCACCGCGCTGGGGGTGCTGCTCGGCGATTTAGTCTACACCTGGATGGCGTTCCGCCTGGCGCGGCGCAGTGGCCGTAAAGACGTGACGGCCATGCCATTGGGCCTTGATACGCCCAGCACATTCGGAGTCGCCTTGCTGGTGCTAATGCCCGCCTTACGGGATGGTTACGAAATCTACCAGCACGATCACGCCCGCGCGATGGCATTTAGCTGGCATGTCGGTCTGACGGTGCTGGCGCTGGCTGGCGTCTTCAAGATCGTCCTGGCGCCGCTGGGCAATGCCGTCCGCCGCTTTGTTCCGCGAGCCGGATTGCTCGGTTCGCTCGCCGCCATCGCTCTTGTACTCATCGCCTTCTTGCCGCTGCTGCTCCACGGCATCGCCGAGATGCCGCTGGTCGGCTTGACGGCGCTGACGGTGATCCTCGTCACCCTGGTGGCGCACCGTCAACTGCCGTTCAAGTTTCCTGGCGCCTTGGCGGCAGTGCTGGTCGGCGTCCTGGTGTACCAGATTTGTCACTGGTTGGGCGCGGCCTTCAACTGGCCGCTCGTTCCGCCGCCGCCGCAAGTGAACGGCGGCGAGTCGTGGCAGCCGGGGGCGATGGTGTCGTTCTATGGCGCCGGCGAATGGTCGCGCGTCGTGATCTACGCGCTGGCGAAGCTGCCGGTGGTGCTGCCGTTCGCGTTGGCGACGATCGTGGGCGGCATCGACTGTACGGAGAGCGCGGCCGCGGCCGGCGACGAGTACGACACGCGAGCCGTCCTGCTCACCGAAGGCGTGGCGTCGCTCGTGGCCGGCCTGCTGGGCGGCGTTATTCAGACGACGCCGTACATCGGCCATCCCGCCTACAAGAAGATGGGCGGCCGGGCGGCGTACACGCTGGCGACGGCGATGTTTGTGGGGTGTGCAGGATATTTCGGATGGTTTAACGCGCTCTTTGAATGGCTGCCGACGGCGGCGATGTTCCCAGTTCTGGTGTTCGTGGGCTTGGAGATCACGGCCCAATCGTTCCAGGCGACGCCGACGCGGCACTACCCGGCCCTGGCGCTGGCGGCGCTGCCGGCGTTGGCGTACCTGATAACGATCCCGCTCAACGGCGTCCTCGGCGCCAACGCGCCGGCGCCCTATGCCGTGCCGATGGTGCAGACGCTGCGTTGCCTAGCCAACGGCTTCCTCATTACAGGCCTGTTATGGGCGGCGTCACTGGCGATGATACTGGACGGCAGGCTGGGGCGCGCTGCGGGGTTCCTGGCGGTGGCGGGCGTGTGCGCCTTCTTCGGCGTCATCCATTCACCGCTGGCGTCGGAGCGGATCGGCCTGCCGTATGACGTGCTTGTGTTGGTGCAGCAGCAGGCGGGCGGCGCCGACTTTTGGAAGGCGGTGCAGTTTCAGACGCCGTACCACTGGGCGACGGCGTATGGCTTGTCGGCGCTACTGCTTCTGGGACTGTCGCGGTTTAAGGCGGATTCTTTGAAGGGATGAACGGCTAGCAGCCCGCTAGAATTTCCCCGCCAAAGGCGGGTCGGCGGGCGATGGTTGGCGGGCCGATGTCGTGAGCAGTAAAGGCCTTCGGGACCGCCCGCCAACCCGCCAAGCGTGTCGCCGCCCAGGAGCGCGTCGCGCCGAAAAAAGGTTTCAGGAATCCTGGCGCCTTTTCTCATCTCTCATCACCGAAATTCGACCCAGCTCAATCCCAGAAACTCAACGTCATCGTCCCAGCTCCAAAGATGCAGATTCTGCTCGAGGTGGCGCCGTGCCGTCGCAAGAGCTGGGACGGGATCAACCCCAGTAGAGGTTGCCTTCTCCTCCTTGGCTGTGCCGCTCACTGCCGCCGCCGCTGCTTCGGAGTCGATCTGACCGGCCTTGTCGACGAACACCGGATGGAATTGAAACAGACATTCATCTCCCACTTCGCGGATGATGCGTTGCCGGACGACAAAGAGAAATAAGAAGCCTGAGCGTCCGGCCAGCCGGGAATCCTGAACGCGCCTCAGCGCTGTCAACCCACCAAAGTTGTACGATCCGACATATTGCAGCATCGCCTCGACCAGCGGATGGCCCAGCGCCAAGAACTCCGCGTCGCTCCGATGAACGGCCAACTCCCGGTCGAACGTGGCCTGTCGATATCGCTCGGGCAGTTTCCACGGCCCCAGCACATCCGGCACGATAAACTCGAAGAACGCTTCCTTCTTCTGAAGTTGCCGGCGATGCTCTCCCAGGAAGCGCTCCGTGAAGCGTTGCAGGTCGGCGAGGCTTAGGTCGCTGGCGAGCTCCTGCTGATACTTGTCAAACGAATAGCTAGAGCAATCGCGGAACAAGTTCTGTGTGGCGATTTCATAAGCGCGTTTCGCCCGTTTCACCGCTTCGTCGATTTCTTTCTGGGTTTGCTTGTTGAGGTTCCCCTCGACCAGCGCGCGTTTGTAGATTTCCTTCGGGTCGATCTCGCTTTCAAGTTGCCCGTTGAGGCTGCCCTTGATCTCCTCCGGGTCCTCGCCGGTAACCTTGGCGATCGCCCTCGCGGCGTAGGCCAGCCGGTCCTCGAAGTACGCCTGCACCTGGTCCTCGACCGTTCCTTTGTTGAACAGGTGATATACCTGTACGACCTTGTCTTGCCCGTACCGATAAACCCGGCCCACGCGCTGCTCGACGCGCATCGGGTTCCAGGGCAAATCATAATTGATGCAGATGTGGCAGAATTGCAGGTTGATGCCTTCGCCGCCGGCCTCCGTCGAAACCAGAAAGCGGACGCGCGGCTGGTCGCGGAACAGCCGCTGGCTGGTCCGCTTGGTCGTCGCCGTTTCGACGGCCCCATTCTTGGCAAACGGCGCCCAAAGCGCCTGCACGTCGCGCTGATTATCCTCCAACCTCTCCAGCTTCATATCGCCGTGGATCACGACGACCGAGCCTTTCCCGTACTTCTTTTCCAGTTCCTCGACGAGATAGCGTTGCGTTTGCCGGTATTCGGTGAAGATCAGCACTTTCTCTTGGTCGCCGCGGCCGCTTTCCTTGGCGATATGATCGGTCAGGCCGAGCAGTTCCGTCAGCTTCTTGTCGCGCTTGACAGGCATGGCCAGCAGCTGCTGCAGCGCCGTGATCTCGTCCTCCATGATCTCGCGGTCGTTCCTGACCACGCTTTGCTCCTCCATTTCGCCTTCAAAGCGCTCATCTTCAATCTCGTCGTCCTCGTCCCGCGGCAGGTCGCAGACCTCGCCGCGCAGGCGCATGAGCCGTCCTTGCAGCGCCGCTTTGATCGCGGCCGTCGAGCTGGCGTTGAGCTTCTGAAACGTCGTGAGCAAGAAGCCGGCCGCCCGCTGCTGCGCGCCGTCGCTGACGCGCTCCAGCATCTTGTAGCCGTTGCGGATGTACTCTTCCACCGCCAGGTAGAAGGCCTTCTCCTCGTCGTACATCTTCGCCGGCAGCCGGTGCGTCTGGCGGCCCTTGAACACCTTGCGGCCCTCGGAATCCGTCACATCCTTCTTGGGCGTGCGGATCACGAAGTCGGTGAACTTCTTGCTCCCGCCCTCCGCCCGAAAAAGGGGACAATCCTCGTCCAGACTGCTGAAATCGATGTCGTCGTCCAACAGCGCCACCAGGTTCTTGAATCGGCTGTGATTCGCCTCCCCCTGGTGCGGCGTCGCGGTCAACAAGAGAAACGCCTCCGAATACTCCGGCAGGCGAATTTCCTCGGCCAGCTTGTAATTCTGCGTCTTTTCGACCTTGCCAGAGCCGTAGTTGATCGCGCTCAGCCGGTGGGCCTCGTCGAAGATGATGAGGTCCCATTTGCGATTTTCCAGCAGGATGCGCTTGTGTTCCTTGCGCTTGAGCCGATTGATCGACGCGATCGCCGACGCCTTGTAATCCCAGACCCGCGGGTTGACCGCCATGAAATCGCGGCCGAAAATCTCAAAGTGCGCCCCGAACTTGTCCTGCATTTCCTCCTGCCACTGCGTGGTAAGCCCGGCCGGGGTGATGATGAGCGTGCGCCTGGCCTGCCCGCGCTGATGGAGCGCCTGCCAGATCATGCCCGCTTCGATGGTCTTGCCCAGCCCCACCTCATCGGCCAGCAAGAACCGCCGTCGTGGACTGGAGACGACACGGTGGGCGGTGAAGATCTGGTGCGGGAGAATCTCGGTGCGTGCGTTGGAAAGCTGCCCGCCCTTGTTGCCGGTGAGGAGACGCGCCGCCAGCATTTTGAGTTCAAAGCGCCAGGCCGGCTCCCATTCGCCACGAGCGGCGCGATCCAACGGCGTATCGACCTTTTCAATTTCAGGAAGCGGCAGGATCTTGTTCTCCGACCGATACGGCGGCTCCATGAACACTGACGGATTGAACTCGATCTTGGCCAAGCCATTGCGCATCTTCTGCACCCGCCCGACGCCGTACTCCTTGTACATGTCGTTCGTGCTGCGGACCAGGTCGCCTTCGAGGAAGCATTGCGGGGCTGCCGCGGGTTCCCTGGATCGGGCGTCATTCCCCGTGGGTATCGCCTTCTCGCTCACGTTGACCAATCCTCGATTTGCAGGCCGGGAATCTTCCTGAAGTCGCGGGCGTTCCGGGTGACCAGGACCGCCCCTTGCTCCAGCGCCACGGCGGCGATTCGCAGGTCCATGCGACCAATCTTGACCTTTGCCTTGCGAAGCTGCTCATAGCGCCCGATCGCCTGCTCATCATAAGTGAGGATCCGCAGATGCGCAAGGAAGCCAACCGCGTCGGTGAGTCGGCGATACGCCCACGCCAGCCTTTCGGGGCGCTTGGCCTTTCGGACCTGAGTGTACCATCCGGACAGCTGCTCCTCGACGCTCAGCACGGTGATCGCCGCGTCCTCGGGCCGCTGTTCCAGGAAGCGCCGGGCCACGGCCGGATGACCTTCCTCCAGCAGCGTCAGCATGTCGGTGTCAAGGACGTAGAGGGTCATGGGAGCTCTGGATGCCGGTCGATTTTCCGACGGTACTCGGCCATGGATTTCTTCCAGTCTTTGATGCCCGGATCGTCTTTGAACATGCCGACGAACTTCGCCAGGGGGTGCGTCTCCGGCCCCGTTTCAAGCGGCACGATCTCGGCACCGTTGCGAAATCGGGCCTGAAGTTGCTCGTTGAGCCTGGCGAGGGCTTCCTCGCGGGTCGGCGCCTCGACGACCACGGCCAGCGGCGCACCCCCGGACGCCCGGTAAGCGTTGCCGGCGATGGGTTCGATCAGGACAGGAATCTGCATGACGGATCCTCCCGGTGCTTCGATGGGCCCCGCCTCATTCTACCACGCCGCGGAAGAAAGGCCGACGGATTGAACTCGATCTTGGCCAAGCCATTGCGCATCTTCTGCACCCGCCCGACGCCGTACTCCTTGTACATGTCGTTCGTGCTGCGGACCAGGTCGCCTTCG
>DHJA01000003.1:47670-85557 GCA_002404095.1 Planctomycetaceae bacterium UBA4732
GTGCTGCGGACCAGGTCGCCTTCGGCGATGGAGTTAACCAACGGGGAAGCTTGCACTACTCAACGTCCTCCTTCTCGTCCTCACCGCGCTTTTTGCGGAAGCTCAGAATCTCTTCATAGGCCTGGGTCAGATAAGCTGTTTCCTTTGGGGAAATTTCCCAGAGCCGGGCCGCCGCGACGGCTAGCGCGCTTTCCAATGAATCTAGCTTCTCAAGATCGCCGTTTGCTGCCGCCTCTTTGTGACAATCGCGCGAGAGGCTGACAATGGCTTGGTGCGTTTTGTCCTTGGTTCTAAACTCTGGAATTTTCACCCGCGAAACATCGGTTGGATAATACCGTTGCGTCTGGACCCCAACGGATGCACCGTAAAGCGCGACCCTGGCTGGTATCGAGTTTAACAATCCGCATAGGAAATGGGCCTCTTGTTGTGATTCCGACGTTAAGAACAGCAGCGTGTGGTCCGGTACAACTGCCTTGTGGCTGCCTTGTTGTGGCTCGACCACCGCACATTGGAATAATTCGGTCAGATCTTTGAATACAATCTTGTAGGGCGAAAGCGTGTAATTGCCGACATTTCCGATTGCGTAGAACTCCGGGCGTGATTTCAAGAGTTGTTTGTATCCACTTCGTTTTCGCAAAGGCTCCTCGAAGTCCTTGAAAAACGAGTAGGTAAGGGGGTATCTAGTTCTGAGTTGCGATAGCAATACGGGCTGCGAGAAATTGTTGGGGTCGTGCGGGACAGCGATTAGAAATTCCGGCTTGGCGTGCCATGCCTGGACATCGCGCCCACGCAAAAGAGGGTACAAAAAGTCGGCTTCGAGTTGCTTAGTAACCGATTGAACCTTGATTCGCCCGACATCTGCAAGATTTCGTATCAGGATGTTTTTCGAGTCGGATTTCACCTCTTCTACCCAATAAACTCCGTTTAGCCACGTGCAGGTCCCTGCGTATGCGCGATCCATTATCTTTGTAGATCGATCCCCAATTACCTTCTGTAGGATAGGAAAAGCCTCCTTCTCGGCGGTCAGCCACGGACTTTCCTTAACGCTCGGTTCCACTGGGGCCGCGAGCCAATCTCGAACGGTAAACTGCTGCGCCACTTCCTCCAAACTACTTTCCGGGACGATGCTGCGTGGGACTATCGGAATCCACATTTTGTAGGGAACCGGATACTTTGTAGCGGCTCCTTTGCGGACGATAATCGTCGCGGTTCGATTTATTGCGCCTTCAAAGGGCAGACAGAGCGACAAATCGCACACTTTCTCCATCCGAATTGATCGCGCCTCGCCAAGGCTGAATCGGCGGAATCCCTCGCAAGCTCCGCTCTTAAAGATTGATTGCGTGATTACAAACCCAAGGCTTCCGCCTTTCGATAGGTATTGGTCCATTGTCGCGTAGACGAACAGCGCAGAGAGTTCCTTTTTGACATTGCCCAGTCGCGACCCGGAAATCGCGCGTTCCCGAAGACGGTATTTGTCCCATAGTGATAGAGTAGCTTCTCGATAATCGCCTGGGAGACTTTCCCAATTCACCCAAGGGGGATTGCCAACGACATAGTCAACCTTTCCAACGAACAGCGGAGCGAAGGCGTTCTTAATGATCCGCGCCCAAACGCCGTTTCGCTTCGTGTTTGCGAGCGCCACGAGTTGCTGAAAAAGCTCCTGATGCACGATCTCGTCATTCAGTGTGAGGCCTTCCTCCTTACAGCGCTGTAGGAAGTCGTTGCCCGAGTAACCATCGCGGACTGCGCGCTCCAGTTCCTGAGCATACTTCCCGAGTTCCTTTTGGTTCGAGGCAATATCGGTGGGAATTAGGAAGGTTCCGGCCGCGGTTTTCAGTTCTTTGACAGGCTCGAGTTTGACTCCCAGAAAAGTACCGTATTCCGCTGGTGTTAGAATCGAATCACAAAGGTAGATAGGGATTTCTACATCATCGACATGACCAACGAGATCGCGTATTGCGATAAGATAGTTGGTCCGCGCAGCCATCACCGCCAGCGGATTCAAATCGAATCCCACCACATTCGCCAGAATCTTCTTGCACAGATCCCCTTCGTCGAACGAGCATTTTTCGCGGTTCTCGTCAAACCAGCGCTTAATGCGATTGATCGCCATGACGAGGAACGTGCCGGAGCCGCAGGCGGGGTCGAGAATGCGCTTGTCGGGATCGCCAACGTAACCGAGTTCGTTGAGGACATGCTCGGCCAGCCAGTCGGGCGTGTAGTATTCGCCCAGGTCGTGGCGGACGCTCTTGGGGAAAAGCTGCTGGTAGAGCTTCTTGAGCAGATCGCGGCTCGTCGCGGGATCTTCCGACATCGTGCCAGGGTTGTAATCGTCCAACTTGGACGCCATGCGCCGGACCAGCCGTTCGATCGGTTCGGTCCAGACGGCGGTATACCACGCAAACAGGTCGCCTTCGAGAAAGTTCGTGATGTTGAGATGTCGGAAAATGCCGCCGGCTTCCAGCTCCTCCATTGCGTGCTTGAGCTTGGCGCTGGTCACGGCAGAGATCATCCCTTTCAGCGGCGTCGGCACCTTGTGGAAGAACGCCACGATTTCCGCCGCCAGCAATTTCATGAAAAGCGCATAGTAGGTGTGCAGCGCGAAGAGTAGCTCGGCCGGCTTGAGATCCTTGTCCTGCAAGCCGTAAAACTCCGCCAGTTTCTTGATCTTGTCCGACGGGTTGTCCACGTCGTAGCCGCAGACTTCGCCGAAGAGAATCTTCCACTGCTTGAAAAAGATCTGCGCCTTGGGGTGGTCTGTCGTGGCAATGGCATCGTAAAGGGCGTGGACGCCTTCGGTGGCGATGGACCCTTCCATGGCGCCGAAGTCGCCGGCCAGGTAATCGGGCTGGAACGGCTTGCCTTTTTGACCGAGGTTATAGAGCGCCCAGAGAAAGCGCTCGGCGGAAATCTTGTTGACCTCGACGGGTTCCTCGACCTGCCATTTGTCGTCGCGGAAACGGACGAAGATGAAAAGCTTGCCGTCGCAGCCGACGCCGAAGAGACTGCCCAGCGGGTGGCCGAGGTCGTTTTTCAGTCCCCGGAAGCGCGTTTTGATTTGCTCGACGACCTTCTTGCTGCCGGGAGAATCCAGCCGGGGGCCAAGCCGGTCGCCGGGGCTGGACGGGTTTTTGTATTCGACCAGCACGCGTGTGTAAAAGGAATCGATCCGCCCCTTGGCGACCGTGAATTCATGTTTGCCTTCCAGCCGAACACCTGTCATCTTTTCGAGGAATGCAAGCTGCCGTTCGACCTCGATGCGGACTTCTTCCTCCTTGGTGGCCAGCGCGGCGGCGTGGCGCACCTGCTCCGCGAATTCCGCGGCTTGCTTACCGATCAATTCGTCGAGCGATTGCGGATTGGCCATGATCCGGGTTCCTGTGAGATGGCTCTAGCGTACCCGATTGGGGAGGAATATCAAGGAAGAAGAAGCGGAGTGGGAAAGGAAAGGAGCGCCATGCTCCAAAGAGACAAACCCGGAGCCTACGGACGGCGAACGCCGCCATCCGCGAACGGCTTCATTAGGGAGTTTATGAGTCCTTTAATAGGAATATAAAGGAAAAGGCGACTGGAATGCTCTGTAGAAAAGCCTCGTTGTTGAGGGTGGCACGCTCTGAGGTACTCCGAAGGGCGTGGGCCGTTGCAGGGGAACCACGCCCTTCGGAGTACCTCAGAGCGTGCCACCCACGAGCTTTTCTACAGAGTACAGCGGGAACCTTTTCGGGGGCGTAGCGAGCGACGACGGCGTGGCGCTACGGAAATAAAAGGCGCCAGCTGTCACGGACTTGCGTTCACGCAGAAACCAGAAAAATGACTTTCCAGCCGTGAACGGGCTATTAGGAAGCCGGCCCATATTCTGAGCGGGATGTCGAAAAAGGGCCGCGGACTTATTGGATGGTAAATAGAACAATAAGTCCGCTTCCCCCTCATACGTCCGAATCACAGCTCCTTCACATACACATTGCGGAACTCGACGCGGTTGCTGTGACTTTGCAAGCCGAGATGACCCTTTTCGCGCTTCAGGCCGGGGTGATCTTTTTCCGACGCCTCCTTGTAGTCGTCGAGATTGGCGTCCACCGTTTTGACGCCGTTTAACACGATGGTGATCTGCCGGCCCTTGGCAGTGATGTCGATGGTGTTCCACTCGCCCACCGGCTTCAGCGCGTCCTTCGACGGAGCCACGACGCCGTAAATCGCGCCTGTCAACTGCACCGGCTTAAGATCCTTGTAGTTCTTTTTGTGCCATACGTCGTCGAGCAGCTGAATTTCCATCCCGGAGTAAGACACGTTGCCCTTGAGCGGGGCGCGCAGGGCCACGCCGCTGTTGCCGCCTTCGGACATCTTGAAGTCCACGCGCACCTCGAAGTCGCCGTACTCTTTGTCCGTCAACAGCCAGCCGCCGCCGCCGCTCTTCGTCACGATCATGCCGTTTTCAACCGCCCAGGCGTCCTTCTTGCCATCGAGAACCTCCCAGCCGGCCAGGTCTTTGCCGTCGAATAGAGGCGTAAAGCCCTCGGGTAGATCCTTTTCTTTGTCGGCCGGCCGCGCCGGCGACAGTGCCAGTAGGGCGGCGATCAGGGAAAGCGGGAAAAGTCGGCGAAACATGGGTGGGTCTCCTTGTGGCGGGTGCGGGCGATGGTATGAGGACGATTATCCACGCGCGCCGCGGCCGATGCAAGGTAAACGTGAAAAGAGAAGGCGATTCTGGCAGTGGCCGGCACGCTTGTGCGCCACACCGCTGCACCATTGCGCCATTTGGCGCAGCGGTGTGGCGCAACGTAAGCTGTTGGCAGGTTTGGATTTTCTGGGGCTTGCGCCACTGCGCCAAGATCCTGGGCGCCCGACACGCGTCCCTTATTCCTTGCGGTTCCGGCGCGGGTCCAGCTCCCACACCGGATCGCTCACACCCGCCATCCGTTGTTGCCGTACGCCGGCTTGTTCCAGCGCCCGTTGCAGCGTCCGCCGGGCGCTCCCCGCGATCTGGGCGTCGAGGTAGCATAGCCCCGTCGGACGCGGACCGTCCGCCACCCATTTTCAGCCGCACCCATGCGGTTCATGCCTTCCCTGGCGGAGCGGATACCGTTGTTGAGCGCCGGCGCCCATTTCGATCGGTATGGCATCACACGGTTGTGGTGAATCGGAGCAGTCGTTCAGCCGTCCCCGCCGGCGGCGATGTTTCCGATCCTGGTGTTCGTGGTTCTGGAGATCACGGCCCAATCGTTTCAGGCGACGCCGACGCGGCACTACCCGGCCCTGGCGTTGGCGGTGCTGCCGGCGCTGGCGCGCCCGATTACGATCCCGCTCAACGCCGTCCTCGGCGCCAACTCGCCGACCCCCTACGCCGCGGCTGCGCCAGTTCCCAGCTCCCTCGGGTGAACAATTACGCTAAATATAATCCTTTCAAATCTCCGATAGCAGTTACAGGCAGGAAGAGCGGCATTTAAACACCCTTGAGTACAAATTACCCAGACTGCGCAGAAAGCGGTCCCTGAGGGGGGACGGCCGCGGCCCTGGTCTTTACAGGAGAGGATCCATGCGAAAGGAATTGGTTACGGCCGTACTCGTTTTGGCGGCGGGCACAGGCCTGGCCCTGGGAGAGTCTGAGTCCTCCACATCACCGGCGCTCCTCCCCACGACTGTCGCGGTGAGCCAAGCGGCACAGCCGCATTCGCCGTACAGCGCGGAGCAGGTTCCGCACGACGCATGGACTTCGGAGGGCACGCCAGAACTCTGCCCCGGTGCGCCCTGCGCAAAGACCGACTGGGTCTGCGACGATCCCGGCTGTTTCTGGCTGAGGGCCGAGTATTTACACTGGTGGACCAAGGACAGCCGGCTCCCCGTCCTGATCACGACCGCTACGCCTGGCGCCACACTCCTCCCCGGCGCGCTGGGGCAGCCCGGCACGGTCGGGCTGTTCGGCGGCTCCGGACTGGAGGACGACGAGCGATCGGGCGGTCGCTTCACCGGCGGCTTTTGGCTCAACGAGTGCCATACGGTCGGCCTCGAAGGCAGCTACTTCTTCCTCGGATCCCGCTCGGCGTCCTTCGACGCTGCTTCCACCGGTGTGCTGGGCTCCGCGGTGATTGCCCGCCCCTTCTTCGATGTGCTCAGCGGCACTGAGAACGCGCAACTGGTGGCTTTCCCCGGCATAGCCAGCGGGGACATTCACCTGCGCTATTTCAGCCGTCTACAGGGGGCGGAGCTTAACGCGATTTACAACGTCTGTTGCTGCCCGCGTTGCGAGCCAGAGTGCGCCGACGAGCCACGGGCGGAACTCAACACGCTTTGCAACACATGTTGCGGCTGGAACTACCGACTGGAACTGCTGAGCGGCTTCCGCTTCCTGGATCTGGACGAGGGCCTCGGCATCACCGAGACCGCCCGGGTGAATCCGGCGCTGCCTTCGGGCAGCCCGTTCTTTGGCGGGAACACCATCACCATGGCCGACCAGTTCAACGCCCACAATTACTTCTACGGCGGTCAGGTCGGGGCCCGGACAGAGGTGCGTAGGGGGCGGCTGTTCGTCGAGGCTGTGGGTAAAGTCGCTCTGGGCGAGACCCGCGAGATCGTCGACATTCACGGCGCGACGGCGATCACCCCCCTGGGCGGGACGCCGGTGGTGACCCCTGTCGGGTTCCTGGCCTCGGGGAGCAACAGCGGCCACTTTACCCGTGATAAGTTTGCGGTGGTCCCCGAAGCCGGAATCAACGTCGGCTGCCAGGTCACCGACCACCTGCGGGCCTTTGTCGGGTACACCTTCCTGTACTGGAGTTCGGTCGTCCGTCCGGGGGATCAGATCGATGTGGGCCTGAGCGGCACACAGATCCCGACCGATACTCGGTTCAACCCCCAGGCCGGGCCGGCGCGTCCCGCCTTCCTTCTCCGAGACACGAGCTTCTGGACCCAGGGCATCAACGTCGGCATGGAATTCCGTTACTAACCGAGGGGGGGCTTCCCGTTTGCCCCCTCCTCTTCAAGCCACAAGCCAGCAGCGGCGTTCCCTCGCTCCCGTTCCGGCCGAGGGTGTGCCGCGCGAAAGGAGATGCGATCATGAAAATGTCCCTACGTATATTGTTGAGTCGCTTCTACAGCAAGAACGCAGCGGCCTTGCGCGTACCGCCACGCAGGCCCAGCTTCCGGCCGACATTGGAGGCACTCGAGGGCCGCCTGGTGCCTGCCCTCATCGTCAGCGAGATTGGGCTCCTGGCGCCCGGCCTTCTGTTCCCGGGAACTGGCCCCCAGGGATTTCAGGGCGCCACGGGGGCTACGGGCGCCACGGGGGCTACGGGCGCGACTGGCGCCACGGGAGCTACGGGCCCGGCGCTAAACTTCGGCTCTTTCTTTTTCCTTGCTCCAGGCGACAACGCGGCTACGATCGCGGCCGGCGCCCCAGTGCTGTTTCCCCAAAATGGCCCCAACTCAGGGAGCGGTATCGTTCGCACCGGCGCGGGCACCTTCCTATTGCCCGCCATTGGTACCTACCAGATTAGCTGGCAGGCGAGCATCGACGAAGCGGGTCAGCTTGACCTGTGGCTCGACCCCGGTACAGGAGCAATTGAGCAGTCCACCACCGTGGCCGGCCGCGCGACCGGCACCAACCAGATCGTCAACACGGTATTAATCACTACAACCGTTCCGGGCACGGTGCTGACCGTCCGCAACCCGTCCGGCAATTCGCCGGCACTCACGATCACGCCGAAGGCGGGCGGGACCCACGCTGTAAGCGGGTGGCTCGTGATTGAACAGATCGGCTAACGGAGGCACACAAGGCCGTCGCAGTGGAGATCGATGCCTGGGAGACCGCGGGCCCTGGAAAAGGGGACGCGGACCTATTGATATAAAATAGGTCCGCGTCATCTTTTATGTCTCGGATTACAATTCCTTTACGTACACATTGCGGAACTCGACGCGGTTGCTGTGGCTCTGCAAGCCGAGATGGCCCTTTTCGCGTTTCAGTCCGGGATGGTCCTTTTCCGCCGCCTCCTTGTAGTCGTCGAGGTTGGCGTCCACCCTCTTGACGCCGTTCAACAAGATAGTGATCTGCCGGCCCTTGGCGGTGATGTTGATGGTGTTCCACTCGCCCACCGGCTTCAGCGCGTCCTTCGACGGCGCCACGACGCCGTAAATCGCGCCCGTGTACTGCACCGGCTTGAGGTCCTTGAGGTTCTTCTTGTGCCACACGTCGTCGAGCAGCTGGATCTCCATCCCCGTGTTAGACACGTTGCCCGATAGCGGGGCGCGCAGGGCCACGCCGCTGTTGCCGCCTTCGGACATCTTGAAGTCCACGCGAACCTCGAAGTCGCCGTACTCTTTGTCCGTCATCAACCAGCCGCCGCCGCCGGTCTTGGTCACGATCATGCCGTCTTCAACCGCCCAGGCGTCCTTCTTGCCGTCGAGAACCTCCCAGCCGGCCAGGTCCTTGCCGTCGAATAGGGGCGTAAAGCCCTCGGGTACATCTTTTTCTTTGTCGGCCGGCCGCGCCGGCGACAGCGCCAGCAGGGCCGCGATCAGGGAAAGCGGGAAAAGTCGGCGAAACATGGGTGGATCTCCTTGTGGCGGGTGCGGGCGATGGTATGGGAACGATTATCCCCCCGCGCCGCGGCCGATGCAAGGTAAACGTGAAAAGAGAATGCGCGTATCGAGGCGCGCTTGCTCCGCGGAATGACTGGCGACGCGGGCCGGATTGTGCTTTGATGAGCGGAGCGGACGGTTTCCGATTCGCCCCACGGAGGCGCTGAGCCATGTCGTCGTTCATCTCGCTGAAAGAGGCGCAGGCACGCTTGCCCCAAAGCATTGAGGAAATGTGTCCCGGCCAGCATCTGTTCATAACGCTGGACGATCACCCCGTCGCCCAGATCGTCCGCATGCCCCCGCGGCTTACGGAGCCCCGAAAACCGGCAGCGTCATCGTGGAAGACGACGATTCCCACCTCGAAGACTTTAAAGAGTACATGGAGTGAAATTGCTCCTGGATACGCGCGCCTTTTTATGGCACGTACTGAGCGACGCCCTGTTCGATCGGTATGGCGTCACGCGGTTGTGGTGAATCGGGGCCGTCGTTCAGCCGCCCCCCGTCGGCGGCGCTGTTTCTGATCCTGGTGTTTGTCGGCCTGGAGATCACGGCCCAATCGTTTCAGACGACGCCGACGCGACACTACCCGGCCCTGGCGTTGGCGGCGCTGGTGTACCTGATTACGATTCCGCTCAACGGCGTCCTCGGCGCCAACGCGCCGGCGCCCTACGCCGCGCCGATAATGCAGACGCTGCGCTGCCTGGCCAACGGCTTTCTCATTACGGGTCTGTTATGGACGGCGTCGCTGGCGTCGGAGCAGATCGGCCTGCCGTATGACGTGCTTTTGCTTGTGCAGCAGCAGCCGGGCGGCGTGGACTTCTGGAAGGCGGTGCAGTTTCAGACCCCGTACCACTGGGCGACGGCTTACGGGTTGTCGGCGCCGATGCTTTGGGGCTGTCGCGGTTCAAAACAGCGAGAAAGAAGAGGTTTTTATGATAGATTTCAAGAAAATGACTGACAACAAAGCGTATATGAAAAGGTTATCAAAAGTAAGAAAGATTGCAGATACTCTTCTTGAAGGGCCTCGCTCGATAATGTTCCCAGAGGATCCAAAGGGCCGCAAGTTATGGCTTGAGCCGGTAATCCGGATGCGAACCCATTGGATCCCGTCGAGGGAATCTGATAGTTTGATTGTTTATACCGTCCCAAATTGCCTTGAACGAAAACCCGCGAGTCCGGTGATGGTTCGGCATACAAAGTGGAAGACGGGAATCGACTGGGAACTATGTAAAAAAGAAGAGAGGGACTGGCCGTCAATCGCTACCTCTCATTGCATATTATCTACAGATCAGATAACGTCCGTCGACGAGATGCTGCACAAACTCGATGAATCCCTTCCGTCGTTTTCCTTTCCAGTAGAGGGGCTTGACCTCCCCGGCGCGGCAGGATCTTACATTCACCCTGAAAATGCAGTCATCGTATCAGAAATAGTCAACAACAGACTTTGCCGAATCACCCGCTTTTGCTACATTGAGCTTGCTTGGATCCCGATTGAATCCGCATGGACAAAATTGGATCGGTGTTGGACATCGTTGTTTGAAACTCTAATGGACATCGCGCAAGTTTCAGCCCTACCAGCAACCAGCGTAGTGGAGAAATACGACACCGATCCTGCGGCCTTCGCGGAGAATTTGCGTACGGCAGCAAAAAAGGAAGAATCGGAGGAATAAAACGGGAAGAAAGGGGGCTGGAAAAGGCGACGTGGACCTATCGGTAGAAAATAGCTCCGCGTCACCATCGACGACGCCCGCACCGACCTCCAACAGACGGCCGCCGTCGTCAGGACCGCCGGTTTGCCATTTCACTCTATTTTAGATCGACAAACGGCATAAGGTCCGGCACTTTCGGCGCGCCGCCGTCCGGCCGCGCCTGGAGCCGCACGTCCTTCCCCTCCGCGGACGGCTTGTCCCTTTCCAGCAACGCCGGTTCCATCCGCAACGCCTCGAAGCGGTACAGCCGCGACCGGCCGCGGTCCCACCGCAACGCCTTCCGATCCGCCAGCGTCAGCGCCGCGTACAGGTCGTCGCCGGGCGCGTAGTCGAGCTTCCCGCCCGGCTCCGTCTCGAAGAGATATTCACGGTACGGCCGCTCCTCGACGCGCGCTCCTTCGCCGGATGGGTTGAACGTCCGTTCCGTCCGTGGTCCGCCGGAGGCGGGCGATAGAACTAGCCGGAGGGCTTCGCCCGTCAACGGCCGCACTTCCAGCGCGTCGGGGATAATCAGGTTTATTGTGTTAATGTTGATCGAAAAAGTATCTTTATCCAGAAAGGACGCCAAGTCATTCACGGGTTCGGGGGCGCCGGGGTCGGCGAGGCGCGCCAGCGTCCAGGCCAGACCGCGCCAGCCGGCCAGTTCCGTCGGCGCCTCCTTGAGCCATTCGCGCACCGGCAGCCACCGGGGCCGCGTTTCCCGATCCGGCGCCGTGGGGTCGCCGGACGGCGCCTCGTGCAGCTTGAGCAACACCAACGCCCGCGCCGGTTCCAGAAGTCGTTCGTAATTCGCCCGCGCCCGTGCGCGCACCTCGGCCGCCGCTGCCGGCAACGTCCGTCCTTTCGTGAATACGGCCTCATAGTCGGGGTAGTCCGCCCGCAATTGCTGGAAGCGCTCGTCGGCCTGCTGCAACGTCAGGCCGTCGGCCGGCACCACAAACACCGGCCGCTTGCCCTTAAGTCCGTCGATCAGACCCAGCGCCGCCCCCACGTCGCGCAGTCGTTGCAGCCGGTTGCGCGACGCCACCCATTGCTGCCGCGCCGCCGTCACGGAGCCGAACTCCTTCACGACCGCGTAGCTCAACGGCGGGTCCACGCCGGCCACCACGTCGGCGTCGGCGTGCGGCGGCTTTTTCGACGGGTCGAGTCGCTTCTCCACGTCCCGCGCCCAGCCCGTCCAGTCCAAGCCGCCGGCGGTATGGCCAGTGAACGTCCATAGCGCGTCGGCGTCGTCGTAGGCGCGCTGATACCACGTTCGGAGATCGTCAATAGCCGTTAAAAGAGCTTTCACCTCCGCCGCCCGCGCGGTCCACAGCCGGCCGGCGTCGGTGGCGTCCCAATCAGCGCGCGGCGGCGCCAACGGGCCGGCCAATTCCGCCCGGAGATCGCGCAATTCCTCTTCGGTCACGGCCTCGCGCGGCGGCGGCGTTTCCTCCAGCTTTTCCAGCCAGGGGATGTAGGTTTCCAGCTCGGACAGCCGATCTTCCGCATAGACGCGCAGGCCGGAGGGCAAGCGGGCGAAATCGGTGTCGTCATGGATCGTCCGCCATTGGTCGAGGTGCGGTCGCAGCCGTTCGGGCGAGCCGCGCAGGCGCTCCACCGCCGTCGGGGCCTCCATGGAGCGGAGGCTTTCGACCTGAATCTGCAGGGCGGACGGCGGTTGATGGAGGGCGTCGGAGGCGACCAGCGAGGCCGCCGCGACGAGCAGCGCCAGGACGCCGCCCACCGTGGCCAGCGTCATTTGCACAAGCCGATGGGCGGAATTGTCGCGCCGGTCGCGGAACGTCGCCGCCTGGTCGAGGCATTGGCGGAATAGCTCGGCCACACCATAAGGGTCGGCCGGGTTCGCTTCGGCGCCCGCCAACGACGGCCGCCAAACGGCCGTGGCCCAGAGCTGCAAGTGGATGCGGCCGAACGCCGCCGGCTGGTGCGCCGCCTCGCGCCCGGCCAGGAACTTGCGGAATCGACGGCCGATCTCGCGCTTGCGTTCCTCGATTTGCTCCAGCCAATCGGCGGTGGTCGCCCCCGGCCGAGCGATCTTGTCGCACTTGGTCAGCACCAGGAAGACGGGCAGGCCGCCGATCTCGGTGCGTTCGCCGCGATGGTGTTCCATGCGGCGCAGGAAGCCGTCGAACTCGCCGAAGTCGGCGTCGAGCCGTTCAAGCGGCGCCGAGGCGTCCACGGCCAGCACCAGCGCGTCGGCGTTGAGCATTTCCTGAGAGAGCGCCCCCGCGATGGGCGCCGGGTTTCGGATCAAGGCGTCGGCGGCGCGGCCGTCGCAATCGAGCACCACGGCGCCGAGAGGCGTGGACTTGCCTGCCGGTTCGTAATCGAAGGAATAGGAGACGATTTGATGGCCGGGTTCGGGGGAACCGTGGTGATAAACGCTGCGGCGCAGGTCGGCCAGGTTGGGCGACGGGTCGGCGATACGGCCGTCGAGAAGATGCGGCTGGCTTTCGGCCGCTTGGGCCAAGGCGCCCAGCAGCGACGATTTCCCGGCGCCGGGTAGGCCGAATAGCACAAGCCGAAGGGGGGCCGGTGGGGCTCCCGTCATGGAGGACATGGCTCACACCTCACGCGGCGTTACCGTCTACCCCTGCCATTAGACCGGCGACGGACAGGTCTTCTGCCAACTCCGGCCAATGTAAGCTAACTCCGCAGCCGCCGATTTCATACCGTTTGCGCTGGTCCGGACTCGCATCGCACAGCAATGGAAACCACACCAGCGGTACGCCCAGCACCCGCCCGTCGGTGAAGGTCACACGCATCATCTCTTCATCAAATTCCACGGCCTTGGCTAAGGCGGTGGTCGGAACGTAGGCCCGCCGCGGCTTCGAGTTCATTGTCATCACTTTCTCCTGGTTCCCACGCTCTGCGTGGGAACGCAGCCCGGACGCTCTGCGTCCCGAACCCGCGTGACGCCACTGCTCGGCGCCGGACGCGACGCAGAGCGTCGCACCCGTGGGTTCCCACGCAGAGCGTGGGAACCAGAGGGTCTCACCCTACATCACCGAGGCGGATATTCCACATTCAAATCCGGCGCCAGTCCGGCGACCGCCTCGCGCAGCCGACTCACCCGCGCCGAACTCTTATCGGGGCTGTCGGGTCGCGTCACGATATCCAGCCTTCGCAGAGGCGGTTTGTCGTCGATGCGCTTACGAATAAGGTCGCGCATCTCCGCCAGCGTGTGCGGGTGCTTTGCGTCGTCGCCCTCCACCTTGTAATAACGCCCTTCGCTCTTGTCATATTCACTAAGCGTCGGGTCGGTCAACACTTCGATCCGTAACACCGTCTCCGGCGGCGCCGGCTGCCCTTTGTCCGGCGGTTTGCTTGGGTCTTTTGACGCCTCGTGTTCGTCCTTCGGCGGCCCTTTGTCCGAGTCGGGCTTTATGTCGCCGGCCCCCGTGCCTTCGGTGGTTCCCGGCCCACCCAGGCCGCCCGGCCCCCAACCGCCGCCCTGCCATACCCACATCGCCGTCAACAAACCGAGCAACACGCCGCCCATAAAACGAATTGTATTCGTCGGGAAAGGCGGCAGCGGTTTCGTTGTTAGCCAGCGAGACATTAGTTGCGCGATCAGGCCAAATACAAAGGCGCCGACCGCCGCGCCGCCCACGATCGCTAGGATTTGTTCGGGCCTGCCGAAGCCTTCCCACACGGCGAATAGCGTCGGATCAATCATAATTCGCCTCTCTTATTTCGGGAACTCGACCTTGGCGCCGCCCTTCTCGAACTCCACCGGCACGCCCTCGAACCACTGCCGATACTTTTCGAGGTCGCCGCTGCGCGGGAAGCCGCTGTTGGGGTCGGGCGGATAGCGAATGACGTAATAGGCCGCGTCCGGGCCGCCGGGGCCGCTGCGATCACGGCGTATTAAGGCGCGGGCGTCGTTCTGGCTGCTCACCTCGACCGGGTCGGGATTGCGATAATAGAGCTTGCCATTGGACGGATTAATCTCCAGCACACGCGGTGCCAATTGGGACAATACCTTATGCGTCGTCTCGCGGCGCAATTGATCCAAGCCCGCGCGGAGTTGCTGTTCTTTCTGTTCGACCGCATGTTCGCGTCGCTCCAACTCGGCCGTCTTCTCCTCCTGCGGCGCGGCCGCACCGACTTCCGCCTCGGCGGTTTTCTTGACGGCCGGCATCATCAGGAAGATGCAGAACAGCAGCGTCAGCACGTCGATGAGCGGGATGAAGAAGCGTGTCACGCTGCGTCGGGGCATTTCAAGCATGGCGCGGCCCTCCTCAGCGGCGGACGACCTGGGAAGCGGGAAGCGCCGCGGCCTCGTGACCATCGTGCAATTCCACCACAGCGGGAACGGGCGCCGCGCCGCTCAAAGTGCGGATAAGGTCGCGGCCGACCAGCACGATCCAGGTGGGCAGGATGTTGACGAGGGCAGCGAACAGGCCGCTGCCGGTGGCAGTCAGGGCTGGGGCGTACAGCCGCACGATGGCGTCGAACTTCGCGTTCTCCGGCATCGTGCCGAAGGTTTGTAGAATGCCGGCCACGGTGCCAATGAGGCCCAGTAGCGGAAACCATTCGGCGGCCTGAGCGAGATGCGTGAGCCACTTGTCCGGCCTCTCGTCAAAGGACGTGCCGCGCCAGCGCAGCGCCTGCCAGCCAAAGATCGTCTGAAAGAAGAAGAGAAAGGCGCCGAGTCCGATAATAAGACTATCGAGAGGCGTAAAGTGTCTGATGTAGAAGTCGCGGGCCTCATTGGGTAAGGCGGCCGCGATGAGAACGGCGGCGAGCGGCGGCAGCGCGCAGAAGAACAGCGGCAGAACGGTGCGGATCAGGAAGGTGCGCACAGGCGACCCCTTATTGTGGGGCAGGTTTCCAACCTGCCGCGAAAATGGCAGGTTGGAAACCTGCCCCACTTCAACCGCGTAAGAACTCCGGCAGCGCTTGCGGCCGGCCGTCGCGGTCCACGCAGGCCAACGTGGACGACCCTTCCGCGAGCAATTGTCCCTCGCACAACACCTCGTAGCGATGGTCGATGCGGACCATCGTAGTTTTCACCACCGTGGTCCGCACCGTCAGCAAGTCGTCGTAGCGCGCCGGCCGGCGGAAGTGGACTTCCACCTTGGTAACGACCAAGAGAAATCCCTTATCCTCCATATCCTTATACGTCAAACCAAGCTCCCGAAGCAACTCGGTGCGCGCCTGCTCGAAATAGACCAGGTAGTTGGCATGGTGCAACAACCCCATACGGTCGGTCTCGGCATAGCGCACGCGGATGGTAATTTCGCCGGTGGTCATGGATTCTCCACACAGGGCGCCGTTTAGCCGCGACCCGAAGGGGAGCGCGTTGATCTCGCGCTCCCCTCCGGGTCGCGGCTAAACGACGCCGATTAGCGAATACGCCCAAAGCGATCCGCCGGCCAATAAACCGCGAGCGCCTTGCCCAACAGCAGCCGCTTGGGCACCGCTCCCCACGTTCGGCCGTCGGAACTTTCAGGGCTGTTATCGCCCATACAGAGATAATGCTCCGGCTGCACGTACATCGTTCGGGTCGGCATATGCCGCAGCGCTCCCCACGTATTCGGGTCGCCAAAGTCGTCCACAGTGACGTCCGAGAGGCCGGGGTTGCCGCCGTTGAAGCCCGTGGTGTAGTAAGTGTCACGCCACAACTTGAGGCCGCGCACCGTCGCCCCCGTCCCCTTGAGGCCGACGCTCGCCGGCTCCAGATCGTTTTCCTTCGTCGCCCCTTCAATCTTCGGAGCGTCGTAGGTTGCGCCGGCGCCGAACGGCAACGCCTCGTCCACCCATACCATCAGCCGCTCATCGACGTTGGCGAAGCGCACCTGATGCGTTCCGCCGCCCTTCAACCCCGTCGGCTTGGAGTCCAGCTTCTCTTCTTTCTCGCCCTGGACGCGCAGCAAGGTACAGACGCCGATGGAAAGATCCCAGCGGGCGCGGAAACGATCTACCCCTTTGGATAGCTCTAATGTCAGTTCGCCCTGAGCCGCGTCGGTCTGCACCTCGCAATCGAGGATTAAATCGCCCACCCAGTTCTGGCCCGGCGAATGGTTGTGCATTTGATCCGCTTCCCAGGTGTTGTAGCCCATGAAATCGGTAATGAGCTGCGGCGTCGACGGTTTGTCCTCCTGGCCGCCGCCCCCGAAGCCGCCCGCATCGCGCAAGATGTGACGGTAGCCGAGCCAGTGAACCTGATCGTCGGCCGGCGCCGCCAGGCGAAAGCCGTGCGTGTTGGCCGCGTTCGCGGGCGTCCAGGCGGCGTCCCCGTCGCGGCCGGTCCACCGCGCCCAACGCGGCCCGCCGAGATCGGACGCCTGATGGTCGTTGTCATAGACGATGCGGCGCATCGCCAGAATGTTGTCCGGCGACTTGCGGAGGATCTGAAATTCGCCGCGATTAAACGCTTCAGCTGACTCATTGACGTGCATGTACTTCTTCTGCCAGAGCTGCTTGGCCAGCTCCGCGCGCTGGGCCGGGTCGGTTATGTCCTTGAGGTCGTCGTACTGCGGCCCCTTGTCCGGCGCCAGGGCGTAAAGGTCGCCGTTGTGGATGGCAATGGTTTCGCCGGAGAGGCCGACGAGCCGTTTGATGTAGTTCATCGGTACGCCGTCGCGGAACGGCCCAGTGCGTGGGAAGGAGCTGTCGCCGGGATACTTGAAGACCACCACGTCTTCGCGTTCCGGCGGCGTCTCGAAGAGGTCGTAGACGAACTTGGACACCAGCACGCGGTCGCCGCTATTGCAAGACGGAGACACGATGGCGCCGGGGTCGTTGTCGGCCCGATCCGGTGGCACGAAGTGGATGCGTTCCCGGCAATTGGGGCAGGTGCAGCCGCGAACCCGCACGGGCGGCGGATCGGTGGGGTCGGCCTCCTGGCTACAGTTGACGGGGAAGCGATAGCCGCACTTGGGGCACACGGTCATTTTCTGGTAGCCGAGAAGCGTTTCGGCCATTGAGCCGGTGGGAATGACGAAAGCCTCGGCGGCGAAGGATTTCAGCATAAGCACCAACACGACGACGAAGACCACGGTCTCGACGATCTCACGGACGCCGTCGGGTTGCGTGGCATCGTCGGCCGACTTGGCGGCGGCTTTCCCAATCGCGACGCGGGCATCCAACTCTCGCCTGGGCGCCAGTCCGAGGGTGTGAACGATGAAGCGGTTGAAGATTAGGCCGGCGACCAATCCGACGCCGGTGGGGAGCAGTACTGGGCCGTCCCAGTAGCCCAAGAGACGCAGCACATAATGGAGGATAAAACCCGACGCGGCGCCGACGCCGGCGCCGATGAGGAGGTTAAGGAGCCAGCGGAGCAGTCCCTTGCTATAGTCCGCTACGGAGAAGGGAGGTTCCGTGGGCGTGGTCGTCGTATACTCCACGGCCGGTCTCACGGACGATGCGGGCGGGTCCGTGTGGTAGCCGGGGAAGTTGGGAGGAAGGGGCGATGGGTTGGCATCGTCGGCCATACGGCACCTTGAGTTAGCGAAGAATGGGCCTTTCGACGGATGGTACACCAAAACAGCGAGGAACGACAAGTGCGAGAGGATACAAGCCCTGAGCGCAAGCGAGGGGTTTCGTCTTACCCCTCGCTTGCGCTCAGGGCTTGTAAATGCCTCACTGATCCGACTCCAAAACCGCCAAAAACGCCTCCTGCGGAATCTCCACTTGTCCGACCTGTTTCATCCTCTTCTTACCCTCAGCCTGTTTCGACCAGAGCTTGCGCTTGCGCGTGATGTCGCCGCCGTAGCACTTGGCCGTCACGTTCTTCTTCATCGGAGCGATACTTTCACGCGCGATGATCCGGCTGCCCACCGCCGCCTGCAACACCACCTCGAACAGGTGCCGGTCGATCTCCTCGCGCAGCTTCTTGAGCAGTTTCCGCCCGCGCCGGTCGGCCGTGGCGCGGTGGACGATGGTGGAAAGCGCGTCCACGCGATTATGGTGGACCAGCACGTCGAGGCGCACCAGGTCGGCCGCGCGGTAGCCGAGGAAGTCGTAGTCCATCGTGCCGTAGCCGTGCGTCACCGACTTGAGCTTGTCGTACAGGTCGTAGATGATTTCCGACAACGGCATCTCGTAAACAAGGATGGCCCGCGTCGGACTCAGGTACTCGGTGCGCACGTAAACACCGCGGCGCTCGGAACAAAGTTGCATGAGGACGCCGATGTTGCCAGACGGTATCAGGAAGTTGATGCGCACGAACGGCTCGCGGAATTCCTCGACCTGGCCGCCTTCCGGCACCTTCTGCGGACTGTCGATGACAATGGTTTCGCCTTTGCGAGTCAAAATTTCGTAGGTGACGTTCGGCGCCGTCTGCACGAGGTCGAGCTGGCTGTCGCGCTCTAGGCGCTGCTGGATGATCTCGCGGTGGAGCATCCCCAAAAAGCCGCAGCGGAAGCCGAAGCCGAGTCCTTCGCTGACTTCCGGCTGGTAGGTGAAGCTGGAATCGTTGAGTTGCAGCTTGCCCAGCGCCTCGCGCAAATCCTCAAACTCGCCGTTGTTCACCGGGTACAGCCCGCTGAACACCATCGGCTGCGGCTCCTTATAGCCGGGCAGCGCGGCCGCCGTGGGGTTGGCCGCGTCCGTCACCGTGTCGCCGATGTGGACGTCGGACAGGGTGCGAATTTGCGCCATGAAGAATCCGACTTGTCCCGTACCCAGGGCGTCGCACTGCGTCGGCGCTGGCCGGAACTGGCCGACTTCGATAACGTCGAACTCCTGGCTGCCGCGCATCAGGCGAATGCGCTGGCCCCTACGCAACGCCCCTTCCATGACGCGGATATGGACTACAGCCCCCTTGTAAGTGTCGAAATGGCTGTTGTAGACGAGCGCCTTGAGCGGGGCGTTGGGGTCGCCGGCCGGCGACGGGATGCGTTCGACGATGGCGCGCATTACGTCGTCCACGCCGATGCCGCTCTTGCCGCTGGCACGCAGCACGTCTTTCGGATCGATGCCAAGGGCCGTCTCCATCTCGGCGATCACGTCGTCCGGCCGGGCGATGGCCAGGTCGATCTTGTTGAGGACCGGCACAATCGTCAGGTTGCCTTCGATGGCAAGGTAAGCGTTGGCGACGGTCTGGGCCTGAACGCCCTGGAAGGCGTCCACGAGGAGGATAACGCCTTCACAGGCGGCAAGGCTGCGCGAAACCTCGTAGTTGAAATCGACGTGGCCTGGAGTGTCGATGAGGTTCAGCTCATATTTCGTACCATCATAGTCGTAAAAAATGGTGACGGGGTGCATCTGGATGGTAATGCCGCGTTCTCGTTCGAGGTCCATGTCGTCGAGGACTTGGTTGCGGAAGTCGCGCGCGGTGATGGCCCCTGTTTTAAGGAGGAACTGATCGGCCAGGGTACTCTTACCGTGGTCAATGTGGGCGATGATGGCGTAGTTGCGGATGAGCTTCGGATCGGTCATGGGTAGGAACAGTCCCTCCTCCGTGGCGGATCGCGGGCGGCGATCCGTTGTAAGGGTAAGGATACCAGCAATGCGATGGAGTGGATAGGGTAGAGACAGGGAGGGCGCCGGTTGCCGCTTCTGCTTGACCGGAACGCGCGGGTCGTGGATAATTCAAACCGTCGCGCCGTTCTCGACCAACGAGGCTATCGTGTCAACCATATCTACAGACGTTACGGACTGGATCGCCGAATACTCTGACGAGCCGGAGGCGGTGCGCGAGTTCTGCATCCGTCACGGCATTCTTGATTACGTCCGCATTACGGTTGAAATGGCGGAGCGCTGCTTTGCACCCGTTCACCGCTTGACTTTGTCTCTTTGGAAAGATCCTTGTGAGGGGACCGTGACGGCAAGCGTTGACGTGGATGTCCACGCCAGTGTGGATGAAACGCAAGCACGATATAAGCGATTCCTTGAAACGTGGAGTGGGACTATACCCTATCCGGAGTGGAATCTCGTCAGCTTCGGCTACTATATAGTATAATTTTATGCGCCCACACGACTTCTGGCGTCTCGCTGATCGCCTGATCGCCAACGAAAAGAACCCCGAAGGGTTCCGCAGCGCCATCAGCCGCGCCTATTACGCCGCTTTTTGACCGCCGTGGATTTCCTGACGGCCATGAATATTTCCCTGCTCAGTGGTCCCGGCGTCCATATCCAACTCCTCAACATCCTCGGCAATACCGGCGATGCTGCTCTTTTATTAACAAGGGATTCCTTGGACACTCTTCGCAATCAACGGAACAGGGCGGACTATGACCTAACGGATACCACGGTGGAAACCGAGGCGAACGCCATGATACGCGTAAAAGAGGCGTTCAATGTGATCGCGGAATTGAACCGCTGCCGTCTTGATACGCCCCGATTCGCCGCCGTGACCACCGCCACGCGCGTCTGGGTGAAGAAGCTCCGAGGCATTCCTTGAGTTGCGTAACTTCTTATTCGGCGTCTTTACTGCTTTTCGGGCGGTCGGTGCGACCCGCGACGACCCGTCCGCCACTGCCGACTCCGATGAAGCAGTCGCCGGGCAGACAGAACCACCAGTTATCCAAATCGCTCCATTCGGGATCGACCTCCGAGGGTGGGACGACTTCTAGCGTCCCGCCGCCAGCGAACTCGACCTCCAAGTCGAAGCGGGTGGTCAACCGCCAGGACGCAACCGGCCGGCCGATTAGGCCGGCGACAGATCGCTCGGCCAGGTTCCGCTCATCCTCGGAAGAAGCGGCCTCGTCTCCGCTCACACGCCACCCGGCCATCGAAGTCTGGAGTTCGTAGGGAGGCTTTGTACGGCGCCCCTGTGAGTTGCGCGGAGCGATCGTCTCCGAGCCAAACCCAAGAAACAGTGCGTTGCCATAACCGAGCCAGGCCGAGACACACTGGCGGCCCGAAAGAGCCTCTGCGATTGCGTTTGCCAGCAACTCCGCGGTGTACTCCATATCGCGTCCTCCTCCGCCGAAGGATTTTATAGCCTCCACAGCACAGCCGGAGCGGCCGCCTCGCCTTGTTTCGTCGGCCGGCCGATGTACCATGAATGATATAGGTTGCGACGAAGCGGTCGCGCCTCCCTCCTTCGTCGCCTCTCTAATACCCAGGTGCCGACATGACCACCGAAGCGGCCCAGGAGAAAACCGGCCTCGGCAATTACTTCGTGGCCAACTATCCGCCGTTTTCTTCCTGGAAGCCTTCCTATCTGCCCGACGCCCGCGCCGTCCTCGACGGGCCGCCGGCCGCCGATACGCCCCTCGGTCTGTATCTCCACATTCCGTTCTGTCGGAAGCGCTGCAAGTTCTGCTACTTCCGCGTTTACACCGACAAGAACGCCCGCGAAGTGGAAACCTATATCGACGCCCTCGTCAAGGAAGTCGAACTTTATAGCAAAAAGCCGATTGTCGGCGGTCGGCGGCTCAAATACGTCTACTTCGGCGGCGGTACGCCGTCGTACCTCAGCGCCAGTCAGCTGCGCGCTATGATGGATCGTCTCAAGGCGGCTCTGCCGTGGGAAGGCGCCGAGGAAGTGACGTTCGAGTGCGAACCCGGCACTTTGCAGCAACACAAACTCGAAGCCCTACGCGAACTCGGCGTGACGCGCCTCAGCCTGGGCGTGGAGAATTTCGATCCGAAGATTCTCGAATACAACGGCCGGGCGCACCTCGAAGACGAAATCCACCGCGCCTACGGCTGGGCGCGCGACCTTCACTTTGACCAGATCAACATCGATTTGATCGCCGGCATGGTCGGCGAGACGTGGGACAACTGGAAGCAGTGCGTCGTCAAGACGCTGGCCCTGTCGCCGGACAGCGTCACCATTTACCAGATGGAACTGCCGTTTAACACCATCTTTTCGCAGCAGCTGAAGGTCATCGGTCAGGATGCGCCGTTTCCCGGCGGCGGCGTCGCCGACTGGCCGACAAAGCGCGCCTGGGTCCAGTACGCCTTCGACGAAATGGGCAAAGCCGGCTATCAAGTTTCCAGCGCCTATACGCTGGTCAAAGATAAGGCCAGGTGCAAATTCGTTTACCGTGATAGCCTCTGGCACGGCGCCGATATGTTCGGTACGGGCGTCGCCTCGTTCGGCCATGCGAACGGCGTTCACATCCAGAATGTCGATTCGTGGGAGCAATACGTCGCCTTGCTCGACAAGGGCGAACTGCCGTTGGGCCGCGCCTTGCCGGTGCAGGATCGGGAATTGCTTATCCGCGAGATGATCCTCCAGCTGAAAACGGGCCGATTGGAGGCCGAGTACTTTCGCCGCAAGTTTGGAGAGGATATTCTGGAAGACTTCGCGGACGGTTTCGGCCAACTCGAAGCCGACGGCTTCTTGACGCGAAGGCCGGACGGCGTGGAATTGACGCGCGACGGCCTGTTGCAGATCGACCGGCAATTGCCGGCTTTCTTCGAGCCGCAGTTTCGCAATACGCGATATACGTAGAAAATTGGCGAGCCGGGAGCGTCATGCCCGACGACCTGACCTTTTTGATGGGCAAGTTTCCCGCCGTGCTGCCGGGCGGCTTGCGCTACGCGCGCAACCATATGTGGGCGCGGCCGGAGGACGGTAAACTCCGCTTCGGTTTCACGTCTTACGCCGTCCGTCTGATGCAGGACGTTTACTTCCTCGATTGGCAGGTGAACGCCGGCGACCGTGTGGAGATGCTGCAACAGGTCGGCCATATCGAAACGTCGAAAGCCGTGTCCGACCTATTCGCCCCGTGCGCCGGCGCCATCGTCGCCTTCAACCAGGCCCTGCTCGACGATCCGTCCGGCGTCAACGTAGACGGCTACGGTTCCGGCTGGCTCTTCGACATGGACTCGCCGGGCGACGGCCTTTTGAGCGCCCAGGAATATCACCAATTCCTAGATGAAAACTGGGAAAAGACGCAACGGATGATTAAGGGCAAGATCAACACCGAGGATTGAAAGACCACCATGAGCCGACAACGCTTGACCGTCGTGCTGTCGCAGGGACAGGGTAAAGACCCACGTAAGCGCTCTCTTGAGGAGAGTATCGCTGCCGCCCTGTTGATGGAGCCGGGCCTGGACGTATCGATTGTACCCTACCTCTACGACCTCGACGCCGACCATACGGGCCGGCTGTTCCTGGAGTCGGTGCCGGGCGACATGCTGGTGCTGGGCTGGATGTACCCCCGCGCCGCTTTCTGGCTGTTGGATCGCTGCGACATCAAGGGGCATTACGGCGAAAACTTGATTACGCCCAAGGCCGAGGTCGATGACGACGACGAAGAGCAGGAAGAGCCAGCGCCGCCGAAGGGCGTCGGCGCCGTCAACGTGCCGGATCGTTGGATTTACTGCCTCGACCTGCGCGACCATGCCGATTACACCGTCTACGTCCAGGAAGTACGGCGCGTTGCGGCGGAGTGCGTCGAACGGCGCGAGACGCAACTGAAGTCGTGGATTCAGGGCAATCCGACGATGGTGCAACTCGGCCGCTACATGCGCGAGGAAGAGCCGGTCGTCGCGACCCCGCAATTCACGTCGGAACAGCTGATGCAAGCGCCGCAACGGCGCTGGTATCCGGTGATCGACTACAGCCGTTGTACCAATTGCATGGAGTGTCTCGACTTCTGCTTGTTCGGCGTTTACGGCGTGGACAAAACGGATCGCATATTGGTGGAGGATCAGGACAATTGCAAGAAAGGCTGTCCGGCATGTAGCCGAGTTTGCCCGGAACAAGCCATCATCTTCCCCGACTACAAGACGCCGGCCATCGCGGGCGCTCCAGTCGGCAACATCGGCGCCTTGAAGATCGACCTGACGAAGCTATTCGGCGGCGGCGACGCCATGACGATGGCGGCGCGCGAGCGCGACCGCGAGCTAGTGGCCGACGGCCGTGAAGCGGTGGGGCTGACGGTGGGCATACCCAAGCGACAAGTGGACAAGCATCAGGAGCCGAAGGACGACCTCGACAAGCTGATGGACGCGCTGGATGATTTGGATATTTGAGGAGGGAACAATGAGTACGAAAGAAAAAGTGATCGATTGGATTCGCGCGCTCCCGGACGACTGCACGCTGGAAGATGTCCAATACCACCTGCATGTCCGCGAAAAGGTGGGACAAGGCATGGAAGCGCTGGAACAAGGGCAAGTCGTCTCCCATGAAGAAGCAAAAAGGAGAATGGCCGAATGGCTCGCGTTGCATGGACAACCCCAGCGCTAGATCAGGTGCGGGAAATCATTGAGTTTATCGCGCAACGGTCGCCGGCGGCGGCGGACAAATGGCACACGCGGCTATTGGCATCGGTTGATCGTCTGGAGCATCTGCCCATGTTGGGGCCAGCCGTTCCCGAATTTGAACTCGAATCCTTGCGCGAGTTATTCGTAAAGCCTTATCGCATTCTCTACGTCATCCGCGCCGATACGTGCTTCATCGTGGCCGTCATCCACAGTCACCGCGATCTTACCACCCATTTCCGGCCCGAAGAACTGAAAGACGATGGGATCGCCTGACGCGACGCAAGAGCCGAAAGACGACCTCGACAAGTTGATGGACGCGCTGGATAATTTGGATATTTGAGGGCGAAAAAATGAACATCGAACTCGTTCGGGAAGCGCTACACAATCAACCTTTTCAGCCGTTCGATTTGCGGCTGGCGGACGGCCGTTCTCTGCACGTCCCGCATCCGGATTTTGTCGCCGTTTCAACTCGAAGGGTTGTCGTAATTGACCCGGAGGAACGAGGAATGTCGGTTTTGGAACCGTTGTTAATCGTCTCCATTGAGATTCCCACCGCGGCGCCGGGCATAGCGCCGCCCGAAGCGAACGGCACTGAACCGCAAGGAGAATGACATGGCGACGGTGCGAACGGCGAAAGCCAGGCGAGGCGTGGTGCTGTACAACGTCGATTGGCGCGCCTACCAGGCCATCGGCCGCGCTCTGGCGGATCGCCCGGCGTTGCGCCTCACCTACGACCGGGGGACTCTGGAAATCATGACCACATCGCCGCGCCACGAACACTTCAAATACTTCCTGGGCCGCCTTATCGACGCCTGGACTGAGGAAAGGGGTCTGCCGCTTGCCGGCCTTGGCTCAATGACCTTCAAACGGCGGAAAGACCTGCGCGGCCTGGAACCGGACCAATGCTACTGGATCGCCCACGAGGCGCAGGTCCGCAACAAAGACCGCATCGACTTCCGCGTCGATCCGCCGCCCGATCTGATCGTGGAGATCGACATTTCGCGCAGTTCAGTGGATCGAATGGCCATTTATGGAATTATGGGTGTGCCCGAGGTTTGGCGCTATCGCAAGCAAAGGGTCGCGTTCCTGGCGCGGCAGACGGACGGCCGCTATGTCGAGGTTCCGCAAAGCCTCTCGCTGTCGCCGTTGGCGTCCGCCGACCTGGCGCCGTTCCTGGCGCGGCGCGGCACGGCGGACGTGAACGCCATTATCCGACAATTTCGGGCTTGGATAAGTCAAAAATTCCCTCCCGGCAGCGCATCGCCCGCACCGTGAGGGAGCCACAATGTCTTTCGTCCTTGACGCGAGCCGTCTCGAACGCGCCTACCAAACCGCCCTCGCCGCCCTACTCGCGGAACGGCATCCGGACGGCTATTGGATAGGCGAATTGTCCACTTCCGCCCTATCCACGGCAGTCGCCGTCTGCGCCTTGGCCCTCGTCCAGAAGGCGACCGCCGTTCATGGTTCATTCACGCCGCTGATCGAGAACGGCGTTTCCTGGCTCGCGGCCCACCAGAACGCCGACGGCGGGTGGGGCGATACGGTCAAGAGTTTCAGCAACATCTCGACTACCATGCTTTGTCGCGCCGCGTTCCACCTCACCGCAACCGCCGACCGATACGCCGACGTTCTAGGCAAGACCGACGCTTGGCTGGCGGAGCGCCACGGCAAGACGCCGGCCGAGTTGGCGGAGGCCGTCCGCGCCCGCTACGGCAAGGACCGCACCTTTTCCGTGCCGATTCTGATGACTAGCGCCCTGGCCGGGCTGGTGGACTGGAAGGAAGTGCCGTCGCTGCCGTTTGAACTGGCCTGTTTCCCGCAGTGGCTTTATCGCTTTTTGCAGATACCTGTTGTCAGCTATGCGTTGCCGGCCCTCATCGCTATCGGGCAGGCCGTGTACCACCACCGGCCGCCGTGGAATCCGGTCGCGCGGCTGGTGCGGCGCCTGGCGATCCCGAAGAGTCTGCGCGTTTTGGAGGCGATTCAGCCGTCCAACGGCGGCTACCTCGAAGCGACGCCGTTGACCAGTTTCGTCACGCTGGCCCTGGCGAGCATTGGCCGGGCGGAGCATCCGGTTGTACATAAGGCGGTTTGGTTCATCCTGCGATCAGTGCGGCCGGACGGCAGCTGGCCCATTGACACGAATCTGTCCACTTGGGTTACGACGCTTTCTGTCAACGCGCTGGCGGCGGCCGGCGACCTCGACAAACTGGATAAGCGATCCGAATTGTTGGATTGGTTACTCGCGCAGCAATACAAGAAGCGACATCCATACACCGGGTCCGCTCCAGGGGGGTGGGCGTGGACGCCATTGCCGGGCGGCGTTCCCGATGCGGACGACACGCCGGGGGCGCTGTTGGCGCTGCATCACCTCAACGACAAAGACCGTTGCCCGCCGGCCGCCCTGAACGGGTGCGATTGGCTAGTCATGATGCAAAATTGGGACGGCGGATGGCCCACCTTTTGTAGTGGGAGGGGTCGGCTGCCGTTCGACCGGAGCGGTACGGATCTCACAGCCCACGCGCTGCGGGCGATGAATCAGTGGCTTTACGATCTGCCACAACCTCCACAAGGTTTCTGGCGACTCGACATTGATACGCCCGAGGACGTATTGCCGCAGTTTATCTATGAGGAGACTAAGGCGGCGCTAAGGTATTTGAAGAAAAACCAGCGTCCCGACGGTTCCTGGCTGCCCCTCTGGTTCGGCTGTCAGCACGCCCCCGACGATGAGAATCCCACCTACGGCACCGCCCGTGTGCTGGCCGCTTACCGCGACCTCGATAGGATGAACGATGAGCCGGCCCGTCGCGGCGTGCGCTGGCTGCTCTCCGCGCAGAACGCCGACGGCGGTTGGGGAGGCACCGCGAATACGCCGTCCAGCATTGAGGAAACCGCCCTCGCCGTCGAAGTGCTTCTCTCCGCCGGCCCCGAGGCCGTGACGGCGGTGAATAACGGCCTTGCTTGGCTCGTCCAGCGGATAGAGTCCGGCGGTCTCCATGAGCCGACGCCGATAGGGTTTTACTTCGCCAAACTATGGTATTTTGAGAAGCTTTACCCGATAATCTTCTCTGTAGCCGCTCTGGGGCGCGCCCGTAAAGCCGCCTTCCCGCCTGACAGCCCCACCTAACAGGCTCGAACGAGGACTCCGATTGTGGCCAGCGTTGCCGAAGCCAAAGCCGAGAAGAAAGAGAAACGCCCTAGCACGTCCCACCTCAAGACCGTGCCCGAGACGCGCGAGTTGCGCGACCGCGTGCGCGCCGAGGCCGCGCGCGTCGGCCTCACTTTCGACCGTTCCCGACTGCTCACCAAACCCGTCCTTCAGCAGACGGCGGAAGAGTTGCTGCGCGGTATGGGCCTCGGCGAACAGTATCTAGGCTTCACGATGGTCTGCTTGACCAACGAGTTTTGGCGCGAGCAGATTCAAGGCGTCGATTTTAAGCGCCGGCTGTTGCTGTTGCCGCATTGCCTCAAACACGCCGAAGGCTGCCCCGCCGACTACGATGAGTTCGGCCTCGATTGCAAGAAGTGCGGCGCCTGCTCCATCGCTGACTTCAAGGTCAAGGCGGAGGATCTCGGCTACAAGGTTCTCGTCTCCGAAGGCACACCTATCGTCCTCAAGATTATCGTCAGCGGCCACGTAGATGCAATTGTCGGCGTAGCTTGCCTGAACGTGCTGGAAAAGGCTCTCGACAAGATTTTGTTGGCCGGCATTCCGTGCGTCGCCGCTCCGTTGCTGTCGAGCAATTGCCGCAGCACGTCCGTTGATGACGATTGGGTGTCGGAACTCATCGACCTCAAAACGCCGCCGCCGGGAGCGAAGACCAAGACGTATGTGCATCTACTGCGGGCCGCCAATCAGATTTGCGAAGAGCCGGAACTGAGCCGGTTAGCGCCGCGCACGCGCTCGCTCGCTCCCGCTCCGGTAGAGGGGTTGTTTAGCCGCGACCCGAAGGGGAGCGCTCCCCTTCGGGTCGCGGCTAAACAATCTGACCCGTTGGCGGTCCATGAAAACATCGCCTACGAATGGATGGCCCAAGGCGGCAAACGCTCGCGGCCCTTCATTACTCTGGCCGTTTACGACGCCCTAAAGGGCGCCCCCGGCACACGCTCGGCCGACGGCTTGGCTCTTCCCGATGGCGTTCGTCGCACGGCCCTGGCCATCGAAGCGTTTCACAAAGCGTCGCTCGTTCACGACGACATTGAGGACGACGACACTTTTCGCTACGGCCGGGAAACCCTGCACCGTCAATACGGCGTACCCACCGCCATCAACATTGGCGACTATCTACTCGGCCTCGGCTATCGGCTCGTCGGCCGCGAGCGTAAGGAACTCGGCGGCGATTGCACCGCCGACATCCTTAATCGGATGGCCGACGCCCATCTGAAATTGTCCGAAGGCCAAGGCGCCGAGCTGCTCTGGCGCGACGCTAAGGACAAGACGCTGACCGCCCTCGACGCCTTGAAAATCTACGCCCTCAAGACGGCCCCCGCTTTCGAGGCAGCCTTGTACGCCGGCGTCCGCCTTGCCGGGCCGGCCGATGATTACGAAAAGAAGATCGCCGACTTCAGCAAGAACCTCGGTGTGGCATTTCAGATACTTAATGACCTCAAAGATTGGGAAGGCGACGGCGACAATAAGCTCGTGGCCGGCCAGGACGTACTCGCCGCCCGGCCGACGTTGCTGCTGGCTCTCGCCCTAGAAGCCTCCGCCGCGACCGACCGCGCCGAGCTGTTGGCTCTGCTCTGCGAACGCCGTGAGGCATCCGAGGCCGGCCGGATCGTGGAGCGCGTGCGCCAGTTGTTCACGCGGACGCAGGTCTTCGCCAAGGCCGAGAAGCTAATCGAGAAGTACCGCGCCCGCGCCGAGGCCGTCGCCGACGAGATCGACCCGGCCGAGCTGCGCGAATTGCTCTATTATCTAGTCGATAACGTGCTTGACCGCCAACCGCCGCCGGAACCGGGGGCGACAACCCTGATTCAGTTGGCCCTCGTATGAGCGTTCCGTCCAAACCTCTCGGCTTGAGCGTGGAGGAACTGTTCGCCCTCTTCGTTCCGGCCGACGATATGCCGGAATATACCTTCGTGGCCGGCGATGCGGTCCCGCCTCCCTATCATGATTTGCTTGTCCACAACCACCATATGACCGTCACGGTGGAGGCTCATCACGGCGACTTGGTGGACGTGCGCATCCTCGACCGCAAGCTCGAAGGCGATTTCTATACTCGCAAAATCGTACTTGCTCTTCAAGGCAGCGGCCGCGTCGTGCAATTCGGCATCGCCCGCGTCCATTTGGATTATTGCAGCGAGCCGGTCCGCGAGGCCATCGTGGCCGGCAAGACGCCGCTGGGCCGTATTCTCATCCAGTACAACGTCCACCGTTTCGTCGAGCCGACCGCCTTCCTGCGCGTCAACGCTTGTCCTGCCGTCACGAAATGGTTCGGCCTGAGCGAACCGCGCGCGACTTACGGCCGACTCGCCGTGATCTACTGCGACGGCCGGGAGGCGATTGAAGTGCTGGAAATCGTCGCGCCGGAAGGCGATTCATAGACTGAGAGCGAAGCATACAAGCCCTGAGCGCAAGCGAGGGGTTTCGCCTCACTCCTCGCTGGCGCTTCGGGTTTGTTTGTTAAGGAGAGAAACATAGTGTCGGAATCTTCCTTCAATGAAAACGCACCTACGGCCCCTGGCGGCGGCTTCGTCCCGCCGCCCCAAGCGTGGACGCCGACGACTTGGTTGATCGTCATTATCGCCATCATCGGCTTCGCGTTTGACACCTACGAATTGCTGGTGATGCCGCTCGTCAACAGGCCGGCGCTGGCCGAACTGCTGCACGTCGATCGCTATACAGACGCGGGGACGAATGACATCCTGAGATGGACCTCATACATCACTTGGTCGAGCGCCGTTTGCGGCGGCGTCTTCGGCCTGCTGGGCGGCTGGCTTGCCGACCGCTTCGGCCGGCGCACTGTCTTGACCTGGAGCATTTTACTCTTCGCGGTCTCCGCTTTGCTGTCAGGATTCAGCACCTCGGCCATGATGTTGCTTGTCCTCCGCTGCACGACGTTCATCGGCGTGTGCGTCGAGTTCGTGGCGGCTGTCGCGTGGCTTGCGGAGCTGTTTCCTAACCCGAAACAGCGCGAAAGCGTCCTCGGCTATACGCAGGCGTTCTCCTCGATTGGCGGCTTGCTGGCGACCGGCTCCTATTTGCTCATCAACCTGTACGTCGCGCGCCTGCCTTCTCTCGGCTTCGGCGAACAGGAGGCATGGCGGTGGACCCTCATTTCGGGGGTGATCCCCGCGTTGCCGCTGATCTTTATCCGGCCGTTCCTACCGGAATCGCCTGCCTGGTTGCAGAAGCGCAACGCGGGGACGCTGAAACGCGCGAACATCCTGGAGCTTTTCAAGCCGGGCTTCCTGCGGCCTTCCATCGTTACGGCTCTTCTGTTTGCCTGCGGCTTCGCCACGGCGTTCGGCGCTTTACAGCTTACGCCGCAGATGGTGCCAGGCCTCTACCCGACCATCGCCAAGGAGCGGATGTCCAACCTGATCCCCTATGAGGCCGCCAAGGACGCGGCGGGTCTAGCCGCCCTCCAGAAAAAGGCCGACGCCGCCGCCGACGACGCGGCAAAAGCGCCCGACAACGCCAAAGCCCAGAAGGACGCCGGCATCCTCAAAAAACAATACGCAACGGCCCTCGCCGCCAGTGGCAATCCCGCCAAGGTCGAGGAATTTCGTGCCAAGACCGTTGAAGCCACGACGAAGATGGAAGAGACGATCGGCGGCATTCAGATGTATCAGGAGATCGGCGGGCTGGCGGGGCGCTTCGTCCTGGCCTTTCTGGCCACGGTGATCGTCAGCCGCCGGTTGCTGCTGTGGATGTTCCAGATACCGGGCCTGATCCTGATCCCGCTTGTCTACTTCTTCCCCGCGGCCGGACTCCTGTTCCCCGGCAACCCGGAGTTGAACGCGGAATGGCTTAAAGCCGGGGTCTTCGTGGCCGGTTTCCTGACGATCGCGCAATTCAGCTTCTGGGGCAACTACCTGCCGCGCGTCTACCCGACGCACCTGCGCGGCACCGGCGAAAGTTTTGCCGCCAACATCGGCGGCCGAATGCTCGGCACCTCAGGCCAGTTTCTGGCAGTCATTCTGGTGCCGGTAATGGCGTCTCACTGGCCCGAACTCGGCAAATTCAGCTCGATCGCCTTTGCCGCTGGGGCCGTGGTCCTGATCGTTTACGCCCTGGGCGTGATCCTGACGTTCTTCCTGCCGCAGCCGAAGGAAGAAGTTGCGCAGGAGTGAGAAAGCGCGAAACCCCGAGCAGGTCATGCGCATCACCTACATCACCGCAGGCGCCGCCGGCATGTTCTGTGGCAGCTGCATGAAAGACAATACCTTGGTCGCCGCCCTCGCGCGCCAGGGCCACGACGCCTTGCTCGTCCCCTGCTACACTCCCATCCGCACCGACGAAGAAGACGTCAGCCAGAAGCGCGTCTTCTTCGGCGGCATTAACGTCTATTTACAGCAGAAATGGAGCCTTTTTCGTCATACTCCCTGGCTCCTCGACCGATTGCTCGACGCCCCCCCGCTGCTGCGCTGGGGGTTGCGATTCGCCGCCAAGACGCGCGCTGAAGACTTGGGCGACCTCACCATTTCCATGCTCAAGGGCGAACATGGTAAGCAGAGTAAAGAGGTCGCCAAACTCGCCGCTTGGCTGGCGGCGGAGGTCAAGCCGCAGGTCATCAATTTGACCAACGCCATCCTGTCCGGCATGGTCCACGAGTTGAAGCGCACCATCGGCGCGCCGGTGCTGTGTTCACTGCAAGGCGATGACATTTATCTGGAGGCCTTGCCGGAGCCGTTCCGGACGCAAGCGCTCAGGCTAATCCGCGAACACTGCCGCGAAATCGACGGCTTTATCGCCACCAGCATCGATTACGCCGATTTCATGGCGGAATACTTCGACGTGCCGCGCGAACGCATTCACGTCGTCTATCCGGGGCTGAACCTGCATGGCCACGGCGGACCACGGCCGGAGCGCGACGGCCGGCCGTTCACCATCGGCTATTTCGCCCGCATCTGTCCGGAAAAAGGGCTGCACGTTTTGGCCGAGGCGTTCCGACTGCTTCGCCAGACGCCTGGGGCCGAGCGCTGCCGGCTGCGCGTCTCCGGCTGGCTCGGCGACAGCAACAAGAAGTATTTTTACGACATCCAAAAGCGCTTGAAGGAGGCGGGGTTGGCCGACGACTTCGAGTACGTCGAATCGCCCGGCCATGCCGATAAAGTGCGTTTCCTGGACGGCATTGACGTGCTGTCAGTGCCGACGACGTACCGCGAGCCGAAGGGTCTTTACGTGCTGGAAGCGCTGGCCAATGGCGTACCAGTGGTGCAGCCGCGACACGGTTCCTTCCCCGAACTGATCGAGGCGACCGGCGGCGGGTTGCTCGTCAATCCGGACGATGCGCAGGATTTGGCCGACGGTCTACGGCGGCTGATGACAGATCGGGTCCACGCCGACGCATTGGGACGAAAGGGTAAGGAAGCCGTGTTCGCCCGTTTCACCGCCGAGCGCATGGCCGAGGAGACGACCGCGGTTTACGCCCATTACATAGGTTAAATGTCAGGAGTTCATCATGCCGGCCGTCTTTCGCACCACGCGCATCGTCGAGTTCGGCGACACCGACATGGCCGGCATCGTCCACTTCGCCAACTTCTTCCGTTACATGGAGGCGGCGGAACACGCTTTCCTGCGCTCGCTGGGCTTGTCGGTTGTAATGGAGTATGAAGGTGCGAAATATGGCTTACCGCGCGTGTCGGCGTCGTGCGATTATCTGCGGCCGGCCCGCTTTGGCGAGACATTGACGATCACAGTAGCCGTCGAAAAGCTGGGGCGAAGTTCCATCACCTACGCCTTTGACTTCACCCGTGATGATGAAGCGATCGCGCGCGGCCGCGTTACTGCCGTCTTTTGCCGATTTGATGAGGGCCGGCCGAAAGCGTGTGAGATGCCGGAGGCGTTTCGGGCGAAATTAGAGGCGCCGATGGTCGAGTGAAGGTGCTTAAAACTCCATCTCGCGCAGCGCCCGGATGCCCATCCGCAGCGGGAGGATCACCGCCGCCGCTCCCACCGCCGCGCCCGCCGCCAAGCCGGCCCAGACTATCCACAGCGCCGGCCCGCCCTCGTCGCCCCACGCCATCAGCGCGTGCCACGGCCCCGCCATTAGCGCCAATACCGCCAGCAAAAATAGCAGACTCACCAACAGGTTCATGGTGCCGCCGAACCCCGACACGATTCGCGACGGGTCGGTCTCGCGGAAGTTCGGCAGGCACGCGCCCATGCCGACGCTCAGGCCGCTCAAGCCGAACGCCAGCACCGCCACCGTCAGCGCGTGCAAGACCACCGCCGGCCACGCCATGCCCAGCGTCAGGTCACTCAGCAGCACCAGAAACTCGCCGATCAGTACCGCTCCCGCTGAAGCGAAGGCGAACTTGCCCCATAGCAATTGTCCGCGTTCGATGGGAAGCAGACCGAGAATCCAGAACTTTCGCCCCTCCAGGCTGAACAGCGGGAACACGAATCGCCCCGTGTAAATGCAAATCAGCAGGCCCACGACGCCTACATAGAAAAAGCTGATGAAGTTCTGATAGTGGCGGCCAAGGTCCGCGACGAATATGCGTCGGGCGACCGTGATGGAGAGGGTTATCAGGCCGGTGAAGATAAGAATCTGCGCCCACTGTTGCGGGTCGCGGCGGAATGTGCGGAAGTCCTTTACGATCAGCAGTCGCGTCCGCTCGGTTGTGAACGGCAACGAAGCGGTAAGGAGACGGTCCATCCAAGCGCCGCCGTAGCGCCGACGCAGCGAGCCTCCGGTGGCGAGACGGTTGTAGCCGCGACGGTAGAGGCGTTTCGCCGTAAAAGCCGCTATTAAATAGGCGAATAGGCCGTTGCTCCAGACCAGGGCGAGTTGGAACAGCGACCGGCCGGCCTCGCCGCGCGCCGCTGCCTGGAGGCCGCGCGCCGCCCAATGACTCGGCGTTAGCGCGGTGCCGGCAAACGTGAAGCGGCCGAGCAGACGATGCACGGCCTCGTGGTCCTGGAACTGCTGGGCATCGCGTACAACCTGTACGACCCACGCGGCCAGCAGGACAACGACGGCCGCGATGCACACCATGAGGACTTGTTTCCGCCGGCGCGGCAGCAGATTGACAACCAATAGACAGACAATCGCGCTTACCGAGGCCGGCAGTTGGACAAAGCCGAGGAAAAAGAGGGGTAAAAGAGCGTAATAGTACCAAGGCGCGTAACAGGTGATGCCATAAGCGATCAGGATCGGCCCGCCCAACAGCAGAAACGCCCAGATGCTGATCGCCGTGGCGGTCTGGAACTTGTAGGCGAACACTCGGTCGTCGGCCAGCGGCGTACAGAGCAAAAACGCCGTTTCCGGGGCGGTAAACAGGCTGCCGTAGAGGATCAGCCCGCCCGTAAACACCAGGAGCGCGCCCAACGTCAAAAAGAGTAAGTCGAGCAAGATGCCCACGATTTCGCCATGAAGCGGGATCTTCTCGTCGCGCAGGAATTTGAAACCTTCCAGGCTGGCGTAAAAAACCAGCGCCCAAATGAGAAGGGTAATGAGAACAACCGTCAACGGCCTTACCATCGACTGGCCTAGTAGCGTACGGAAATGGTTGCGAATCATCGTCGCGCGCAAGCGCAGCATGAGCAGCGGTCGGGGAGTAGGAGAAATCACCGTGGCGCCTCCTGGCCGTTCGCTTGCGGTTTCGCGGCGGCGAAGTCTTCCGCCGCCTCCGGCTCGGTCAGCTTCAAGAAGACCTCTTCAAGCGATCCGTCCACGGCGGCCTGGGTGCGCAGCGTTTCCAGGTCGCCGCAGCCGATGAGCCGGCCATGGTCCACGATGGCGATGCGGTCGGCCAACTCCTGCACCACGTCCAGCGAGTGCGACGACAGGAACACTGTTGTGCCGCCGTCCGCCTGCCGCCTTAACAGGTCTTTTAACTGTCTTACCGAACGGGGATCAAGGCCGACGGTAGGCTCGTCCACGATCAACACTTTCGGTTCGTGAACGAGGGCGGAGGCGAACACCGTGCGCTGGCGCATGCCGTGCGAGTAGCGCTCAGTGAGGTCGTCGATGAACTCGCCGAGGCGGAACTGCTCAATCGCCTCGGCAACGCGGCGCCGGCCGTGGTCGCGCGACAAGCCGTACATATCGGCGATGAATTGCAGGAATTCGCGGCCGGTCAGCTTCTCATAGAGATAAGGTTGATCCGGAACGTAGCTGAGAAGCTGGCGGGCGCGGCCGCCGTCGGTGCGCAGGTCGAAGCCGCCGACGCGGATGCTGCCCGACGTGGGGAACAGCAGACCGCAGAGCATCTTGATGGTGGTGGTTTTGCCGGCGCCGTTAGGTCCGAGGAAGGCGAACAGTTCGCCAGCCGGCACTTCCAGGCTCATCTCGTGGACGGCCGTTTTTGTGCCGTATTGCTTCGTGACTTTATCGAGTTGAATCATATGCGATGGAACCTGTCCCTTATTCACGCAGAAGAACCAAATGTTCACCGCCGCGTTCGGATTCCTGGCACAGAACGCGGCCCGAGTCCGCTTCGACCCACGTTTTCGCGCTCACGTCGTCCGCCTCGTATTCGATGACCAAGCACTCGATGGGTCGCTTGTTCCACGTCAGGATTTGCTTTTGGGGCAGTACGCGGGCCGTCACGACGATCTCACGATCCGATGCGCCCGGCGCCAACCCGCCCAGATATTTTTGGAGGAGCGCGCCGAACGCCGTTTTCAGCGGGTCCACCAACGGCAACTGCCACGTCTGTCCTGGTCGCAACCCCTCGATACGGTTGACCGGATGCAACGGCGACAGGACCGAGCCGTGCCGAGGAACAGGGACGGGATCGAGATCCTCGTCGATCGGCTTGCCGGCCAAAAGCGGAGATTCGGCATGTAAATGGGCGTACAAAGCTCCGTCGCGGACCACGCCGGTGAGCGAACCGTTGCCGGGAAAGACAACCCCGTTGAAGCGCGCCTCGCCCGCGAAATCGAAAGAAACGGCTCGCAAATCTCCATTACGAGCGACTCGATATTCGCTCAGCACTTCTCGAACCTGAATGACGCCGCCGAACGGGCCGGCGCCCACGTCCCCTTCTTTGGCGACGCCGGCGCGAGGAATGATTTTGGCCACAAGGGCGAAAGTGTCGTCCGCCGGTATGGGCCTCACCCACGTTTCCGCGTGGAGAAAGGGACGGTCGTTGTACGAAACCGTCCAGCGGACGTGGACTTGCTGGGTCTGAACCTCATCTTCCAGGTCGATGGTGAACGGCGGCGCCTGGCCGGGCAGGAACAACGGCCATACGTCCTGGTAGAACAACCAGCCGGTGGTTCCCAGCCAGAAAACGATGATCGGCACACTCAGCCAGCGAGGAGGCATCGGGGTTCGCCTTCAGTTTAGCCGCGACCCGAAAGGGAGCGCGTCTTCCCCGCGCTCCCCTTCGGGTCGCGGCTAAACAATTCCTGACTGACTATTATTTTTTCGCTCCAATGCACCACAAATGCCGGTCGGAGCGCAAGAACAGCGCGCCGCCCGCGACGGCCGGGGTGGCAAGGATGGCTTCACCTATCGCATTTGTCGCCAATACCTTCGGCTTGTCGCCAATCTCGATCACCGTCGTCGCGCCGTCCTCGGCGACGACGTACAGCTTGCCGTCGGCCAGCACCGGCGACGCCGAGAACGGCCCCTTGACGCGCTGCTGCCAGAGGACTTCGCCGTCGGCGGCGTTGACGCAATTGACGCCGACGCCGACCAGCCCGTAAACGCGCCCTTTGTGGAATAAAGCGGTGGCAAATGACGAGTTTAGCTTAGGCGACTTCCATACGACATTCGGCGTCGCCCCGTCGGCGGCCGGCTTCAGCGCCATGAAATCCTTTCCGACCGCGAAGATTAAGCCGTCGCCGAAGAACGGCGACGGTACGGCGCCCAAGCCCTCGCCGGCGTAAGTCCACAGCGTCTTGCCCGTCAGCGGGTCGAACGCGGTAAGGTCTTGCGACGTCTGGAACACGGCGGCCGCCTTGCCGTTTGTCTCCACCACCAGCGGCGTCACCCAGTCGATGTCGCGCGAACGCGGCGCCCGCCAGAGGTTCTTGCCCGTGTTAGCGTCGAGGCCGGCCGCGAAGGAGTCCCCGGCGTTCTCCATCGGCAACAACAGCACATCTTTATACAGCACCGGCGATGCGGCCATGCCGACCTGGTTCGTAATATCGGGATAGTCGCGCTCTAGCGAACGAACCCATAACAGATCGCCGTCGGCGCTTAATGCCGCGAGGTCGCCTGTGGCGAACAAGGCGACGACGCGCTTGCCGTCGGCGGCCGGCGTCGGCGCTGCCATGCACGTTTTCGGATGACACATGGTTACGCCGGTGGACGCGAACTGGCGTTCCCAAAGTTTCTTGCCGTCGGCGGCGTCGAAACAG
>DHJA01000003.1:85656-86022 GCA_002404095.1 Planctomycetaceae bacterium UBA4732
TTGCCGTCGGCGGCGTCGAAACAGAGGACGTGAAGGCGACTTTCGCGATAGCCTGTGGAGGCGGTGACGTAGACGCGGCCGCCGACGACCACCGGACTCGACACGCCGCGGCCGGGCAAGTCGGCCTGCCAGCGGACGTTGTCCTTCGGCCCCCACTTGACGGGCAGGCCGGCCTCATCAGATACGGCGCCGCCGCGCGGCCCACGGAACTGCGGCCAATCGCCCGCCGCCGCGAAACCCAGCGCCATTGATGCTAACATGACCGCCATTAAGAGCCTGTTCCAAAGGGGCGGGGGGAACAACCCCCCCCCCCGGGGTTGTTGTTTTTGGGGGGGGGGGGGGCGTGCCCCCCCTGTGTGCAGTTAC
>DHJA01000137.1:0-4346 GCA_002404095.1 Planctomycetaceae bacterium UBA4732
TGGCGCGGGGCGGCGGGGCCTTGTGGGGGGTGGACGGGGCGGCCGCCGGCAGCGGAGTCACCGGCGACCTCTTGGCCCACTGCATCGACACGGCCCTCTGGATGAACGGCCGGCTCGACACGGTAAACGCCATGACCGAGACGTTCGTGAAAGAACGCAAGCACAACCTGACGGGCAAGGTGGAGAAGGTCGGCATCGACGACGCCTGCGCCTTCATGGGCCGTTTCGACAACGGTTCGCTGGCGTTGTTTGAATCGACGCGCTACGCTCGCGGCCACAAGGCGCTGTACACCTTCGAGATCAACGGCGAAAACGCCTCGATTTCTTGGGACTTACACGACCTGCATCGGCTGCAATACTTCGACCACCGCGATGAGGGAATCGTCCGCGGCTGGCGTTCGATCCACGTCTCGGACAGCGACCATCCGTATATGGGCAAATGGTGGGTGCCTGGTTTGCAAATCGGCTATGAAAGCAGCTTCATTCATCAGGTCGCCGACTTCCTCGACGGCCTGGCCAAGGGCAAGCCGGCGCAGCCGGACTTCCGCGACGCCTACCGGACGCAACTGGTGCTGGACGCGATCCTGGACTCGGCTAAGGGCGGCAACTGGACGAAGGTCAAAGAGGCGTAAGGAGACCCGAAATGGCGACGGTAGCGCAAAAACTCATAACGGCAGAAGAGTTCATCAAGATGCCGGACCCGGACGACGGGTCGCGGCAGGAATTGGTGCAGGGGGTAGTCATTACCATGCCGCCGCCCAAGGGTCGTCACGGAGTTTGTTGTAACAAAGTGGGCCGGCTGATCGGGAACTACGTCGAGGCCAACAAGCTCGGGTTTACCACATGCAACGACGCGGGATTCATTTCCGAGCGCGCTCCGGATTCGGTTCGTGGACCCGACGTCGCCTTTTATAGTCGCCAGCGGGTGAGCGAGATTCCCGAAGGCTATTTCGAGGTTTCGCCCGATTTGGCCGTCGAAGTCCTTTCACCAAGCGACCCTCACACGCGCGTTCAGGAGAAGGTGCGACACTATCTGAAACATGGAGTTTCGATGGTCTGGCTCGTGGATCCGGAATTGCGAATCGTCACGGTATACCGTCGCCAAGAACATGCCCGAACGCTGGAAGAAACGGATACGCTGGCCGGCGAGGACGTGCTGCCGGGGTTCAGTTGCTGCGTTGCGGAGTTCTTTCATTGAGGTGACGGCCGCGAAATCGGATCGCGCCGGCCAAGTCCGTCCACTGTTACTGGCGGCCCGCCCTAACCGACGGCCGACGCGCGGCGCGGTTCTTCGCGCTGTAGCCACTTCTGCATCCGCCCCAATTCTTTGGTCCATGCGTCGCTCGCCCGCCGCTTGCTGAACACATCGTACATAAGGTCCAATGTCTCCAGCAAATGGCGTAATTGCGTGACGCGCTCCTCCAGGCGGGCGCGCTCGTCGGCCGCTTCCGGGGCCGGCAGTCGGCAGCCGCTGACCGCCAGCGTTTCCGCCTGCAATGTCATCTCGTATTGCTGATCGTGGCGCACCACGATGAGGCCGACCTTGCGCGGCAGCTTGCCCGACTGAATGGCGCGGCGCGCCTCCGGCAACCGCGTCGGGCCGTCGCTGGTGATGCTTTCGCGGCCGGTCTGCCCGCGCGGACATTCCAGAACCAACGTCCGCGCTAGCAAAACCGCCGCCTCCGAGCCGTCGCCCAGCGGGATCGTATCCGACTCGGTTTCGAGGATGTACCACAACCAAAGAAGGTATTCATTACCCAAAAAGTCTCGGTTGGCCTCGTCCGGCGCCCATGCCATTTCCGACGGCGTTACGCCTGGCACGAACGGCGCCGGCCCCGCGTCGTCCACCCCGCGCGTCTGCCGCCGCGCTTCTGCCAGCCGGAACATCTGCCGGCCGGCGCCCAACGGCTCGAAGCCATAGCCGAACGTCTGCTCGAACAGCGTGTGCAGCCGGTCTAACACCGTCACGGACGTTGTGCCAATAAACAGTTCGTTGGAGGGAGCGTCCCAGAGGATTGGGCAGGCTTTGCGGCGCAGAAAGCGGCCGTCGGCGGCCTCCTCCTCAAGTCGCTCTTTGGCGCGTTGACGGGCCTCGCGCCTCTGGCTGGCGCTGGGTATGCCGCTGGAATTGGAATCCGCTAGCGCCTTCAGCTCGACTGCCGCATAGGCGCGCACTAGGTCCGCCGGGATTTTCTGCGAGTCGATGCGGATGCAGAAGTGTAGGGCGTCGTTGACGACGTTCTTTTCCAGCTCAAACGACGTATCGAGGATGTGATCGCCGGCCGTCCAGCCGATTTCCACACCGTCGGCCGCGGCGGTGCGTTGCTGGCCAATCGCCAGACCTTGTAATCGTTCCAAATGTTCCGGCCCAAACATGCCGGGCAAAGGGCCGTTGACATGGCAACGCGCGAACGTGACTCGGCCCGAGAAGAAACCCATGATGCGACCTCGGAACGACGGGAAAGGATGTTGCGCAAGCCGTCACTTTATATCGGCAGAAGGGAAAGCAGCAATCCAGTGCATGTTCAAGCGGCCTTCTTTCCGAGCCGGAAGCGTAAGCGACGGATTGGTCGTCGCTTACGCTTCCGGCTCGGAAAGAAACCGCCCGATCCCGCACTAGCTAGACGCGTTGAAGTGGAACCACCGTTGGAAGGATTTTTCAGCGTCTTCAGCTTATTGCGTAATTTGCTCTTTTTTTCCCCTGGCGTTCTGGCTATGGCACCCTCCCACAAATCCATTGTCGGTTGGGAGCTTGAGTCCGAGCGGCGTCCGCATGGCGGCCAGCCGCATCGCGTCGAGGGGGCGCGGTGCGGCTTGCCGGCGTTGATCGTCTGGGGCCTTTCGAGGCTTGCGGCCAGAAGCCAAGGAGTCGGGAGATGGCGAGCAAAAGTGGTAACGGGGTATCCCGAATTCTATGCGCGGCGTTGACGCTCTGCCTAGGGAGCCTGGGCTGCCATGCAACAGTGTCTTTCATGGAATGCGCCCCGGGAATGCGCCCCGGCGCAATCCGTGACCCCACCTTTGAAGCTGCCACAAGTGCTGCCGGAGGTCGCCAGTCACAGTGGTCCTGACGGCCGGCCAATTGTCAATCAGTCCAGCTATCAACTCCAAGAACCGCCGCTGGGCAATCCAGTCGGCGGCGGCGTTCCGGCCCAGACCTGTCCTACCGGCGTTGCCGTGCAGGCGGCGCCCGAAGCGCCCCATCTGCCGACGCCTAGCGAAAAGGCCAAGACCTTTCTGCCGGCCTACGTCATCGAACCGCCCGACGTGCTGACCATCGACGGCATCCGGCTCATTCCAAGGCCGCCGTACCGCATCGAGCCGCTCGACGTGCTGCTCATCAACGTGCCCGAAGCCCTGCCCAACCAGCCGATCACCGGGCCGTACACCGTGACGCCGGAAGGCGCGGTCTACCTCGGTGCCGACTACGGCGCCTTCCGCGTCTCTGGCCGCACCCTGGAACAAGCCGCCGCCGCCATCAAAGCGGGATTGCGGTTGAACAACCCGCAAGTGAGCGTGGCCCTTGGCCAGTTCCGCGGCGTCCAGCAAGTTCGCGGCGACCACATCGTCGGCCAGGACGGCACCATCACCCTCGGCACCTTCGGCTGCATCAATGTCACCGGCCTAACCCTGTCGCAGGCCAAGTGCGAGATCGAACGCCACCTGTCGCGCTGGCTGCTGGATCCGCTCGTGTCGGTCAGCATCTCCGGCTACAACAGCAAGGTCTATTACGTCATCACCGACGGCGCCGGCTTCGGCCAGCAGGTCTACCGTTTGCCGATCACGGGCAACGAGACCGTGTTGGACGCCGTAAGCCTGATTGGCGGACTACCGTCGGTTTCGTCCAAGCGGCATATCTGGCTGGCGCGGCCCACGCCGGCCCAGACGAGTTGTTACGAAATCCTGCCGGTCAACTGGGAAGCGATCACCGAGGCCGGCTCGACGGAAACCAACTGGCAGATCTTCCCCGGCGACCGCGTTTACGTCAAGGCGGACCCGTTCATCACCTTCGACAACCAGCTTTCCAAGTTGCTGTCGCCGGTCGAACGCTTACTCGGCGTCACGCTGCTCGGGACGAGTACCGTCCAGAGCTTCCGCAACAACAACAATAATAACAACGGCCGTTTCATCGGCGGCTTCTAACGGCTTCGTCCTCTAACCCGATCCGGAACTTTCCCCCGCGTCGATAAGGCGGAAAGTTCCGGATCGGGTCGATTCCCTGGTTTTGCCGGCCGCGACGGTCGATACTTTTAACGGCCGGAGGCTGCCAGACGCGGAGGACGACGCGGCCCGATTTGACTATTGGCCGAAAACGGCTTAGTGTCTGTCCCATAAGCCGTCGAAAC
>DHJA01000137.1:4446-5107 GCA_002404095.1 Planctomycetaceae bacterium UBA4732
GTCTCCAGACCGTGCCACAACGGGGGGGCGGATTCGGCCTGGCAGTCTAAAGGAGGAATGCGTCATGGTTCGACTCAAGCCGGCTCTGATCGCTCTGGCCCTGGTGCTGGCCGCGAGTACGGTTTACGCCCAGCCGCTGGCCCCCCAGACTCCAACGCAGCAGCCGTATGCGCCGCCGGTGTTCAGCCCATACTTAAACCTGCTGAACCGCGGCAACCCGGCGATCAACTACTACGGCATCGTTCGTCCGGAGGTGCAGGACCAACAGCAATTGCAGCGGTTGCAATTCGGTCTGGCCCGCACCAACGCGGAGATCGAAGCGACGACGGCGACGGCGCCCGGCCTCCTGCCCACGACCGGCCATACGGTAGGATTCATGACGCAGGCGCGCTACTTCGGCACGATCAACGTTCGCGGACGTTGAGCGGCGCCGAGCGGAACATTTGCGACAACCAAGGAGGGTGATCATGTCGCGGAAACACGGATGGAGGTGGCTCTCGGCTCTATTGTTGGCCGGCCTGACGGCGGCGGCATGGTCCGATACGGCAAGAGCCGACGGCGGCGCCTGTCCGGTCGGCGGCTGCGCGACGGGTAGCTGTGGGACGGGCGGTTGCGCGACGGGCAACTGTGGCTCGTGCTTAACACTACAGCGCAGCAAAGC
>DHJA01000280.1:0-253 GCA_002404095.1 Planctomycetaceae bacterium UBA4732
GGGCGAGGTCTCCTCGCCCGTCTTCCAGGGGAGAACCGTCATGCAGCCGCGCGGACAGCTCTGGTTCGAGTTACAGCGAATCTGCCAGGACTTCCGAGCCTACTCCGGCCTGGCGGATAAGGAAGCCGTCGAGGTGCTGGTCGTCGTCCTCAATAATCTCTTGAACGAGCAGCAAGAGGAACTGGAAAAACTGAAAGGAGTTTCACCACCTCCTTAGAGTCTGTTCCAGAAGGGGGCGAGGAGACCTCGCCCC
>DHJA01000280.1:448-1015 GCA_002404095.1 Planctomycetaceae bacterium UBA4732
CCCCGCCCTTCTGGAACAGAGTCTTAATCCGCCGAAACCGTCTGGAGCAGCGCATCGGGATCGACGCCCTCGGCGACGCGGAAAAGCCCTTGCTGAACCCGTATGAGGATGCCCTTGGCGATCAGCCCGCGCGCGCCATAAAGGATATAGTGGACCTTGTGATTATCCGGATAGGAATAGCCGTTCATGCCGAAGGCTTCGGGGTGGGCCTTCCATACGGCCACGGAAATGTCGTTGAGCGTGAAAGGTTGCCCGATGGTGCGGGCCACGCGCAACAAAGCCAGCCAGTGACCCCCGGCGCCCAGCCGCTTAAACGTCTGCTTGCGCGAACGCTCTTTGTCGGCGTGTTCATGAAACTCCGTTTTGCTCCTGCCTTCCTCCAGGTATTCCCACAGGCTCCGTTGTGAGGTCATGTCGCGCCCTCCTGTTGCTCGCCGTGGCCGAAAAACTATCGACCTTAATAATACTAAATGGGGATATGCAGAGAATGCAAGCGTGGTAGGCCACGGGTAGTGTCTCAGTTTGCAGGGAAGGGGGCCGATTCCGTAGCCCGCAGCGCCAAGCAAG
>DHJA01000280.1:1121-6746 GCA_002404095.1 Planctomycetaceae bacterium UBA4732
AGCGCCAAGCAAGGGCGAGGCTCGCCCTTGCTTGGCGCTGCGGGCTACGGGCCAGGCCACGAATCGGGAGCGACCCATGTTGACGGCGGAAGGGTGTCGGCGGCGGCGGGAACGCTTGTGGGACCGGCTCGATCCCAAACCGGACAGCGATCATCTCCGGTTGGCCGATCCGATTCATCTCATGTACCTGGCCAATTTCCACGTCGATCCCTTCAGCCTCGGCGCCGGCTTCGGCGGCGTTCTCTTGCTGCGCCGCGACGGCCAAGCCAAGTTGCTACACGATGATCGTCTGCCCGAGTCGGTCGCGCTGGCTCACGTTGAGGAGCGCGTCGTCGTCCCCTGGTACGACGGTCAGTCGCCTGGCCGCGGGCCGCGCCAACTCGCTCTGCTCAAAGAAGTGAACCCGGCCCACTCCGGCGTTCGCGTCCACGACCGTCCCGGCGACCCTTACGCCGCCGTGGTCATCGGCGCCGTCGCCGCGATGCGCCGGCGTAAAGATTCCGATGAAATCGATCTGTTAAAGTGCTGTATGCGCGCCGGCGAGGCCGGCCACAAGCGGGCGCTGGCCGTGGTCAAGCCGGGCATGACCGAGCTGGACGTTTATTGCGAGGTCAATTCCGCTTGCATCCAAGCGGCCGGCTGTCACGTCATCGTCTACGGCGATTTCGCGGTGTCGCCGGGGCCGGAACGGCGCGGCGGCCCACCCACCAGCCGCGTCCTTCAAGCCGGCGACATGCTCATCCTCGATTTCTCCGTGGTGATCGCCGGCTATCGCGGCGATTTCACCAATACGCTTGTCGTCGGCCGCGAGCCGAACGCCGACCAACAACGCCTCTACGATTTATGCGTGCAGGCGATGGCCGCCGGGGAAAAGGAATTGCACGGCGGCGCGGAATGTAGCGCGGTTTATGGGGCGGTGCGCGGCGTGTTCGAGAAGGAGGGCATGGCCGAGCATTTTCCCGGTCACGCCGGCCACGGCCTCGGCCTGACGCATCCGGAGGCGCCCTACTTCGTCCGCCACGCCGACGAAACACTGTTGGCCGGCGACGTAGTGGCCCTCGAACCCGGACTATATGTACCCGGAATAGGCGGCATTCGTATCGAACACAATTACCTTGTCACCGAGCAGGGTTATGAGCGATTAAGCAACCACATAATATCGCTGAAGGGGAATTGATATGACACACGATCTGAGCGGAAAGACGGCGCTGGTGACAGGCGCGTCGCGCGGCCTGGGCGCGGCTATGGCCGCCAAACTGGCGGCTTGTGGGGCGCGGACCGCGGTAAACTACTTCGGCAATCCTCAAAGGGCGCAACAGGTCGTCGAGCAAATCCGCAAGGCAGGCGGCACAGCCGAGGCGTTCCAGGCCGACGTGCGCGACGAGAAGGCGGTTACCGGCTTGGTAGAGCAAGTGCGAACCAAGTACGGCCCTATCGACGTGCTGGTCGCCAACGCCACGGGGCCGCAGCCGTTCATCAAGCTCGAAGACTTAACGTGGCGCGATTGTCTGGATATGCTGGAGTTTTTCGTGAAAAGCCCGGTATTGCTGGCCAAGGCGGTGGTCGGGCCGATGAAGGAACGGCGCCGCGGCCGGATCATCAACATCGGCTCGGAGGTCTTCGACCGCGGCGTACCGGAGTTCGCAAACTATGTGTCGGCGAAGGGCGCCCAATGGGGTCTGACGCGCTCGTGGGCGATGGAACTGGCGGCCTGGGGGATCACGGTCAACCTCGTGGCGCCGGGCTGGATACCGACGGAACGCCACGCCGACGATCCGCATGAGGCCAAGGACGCCTACGCCGCGGCAGTGCCGATGAAGCACATGGGCCGGCCGGAAGACGTGGCCGAAGCCGTCGCCTACCTGGCGTCGGACGGGGCGAGCTTCGTTACAGGACAAAAGATATCCGTCAATGGGGGGAATACACTGGGGTAGAAGCTGACGGTTCGTACAGCAGCGGGAAGAATTGCCCTTCCACTTTTCGCCCCGTCGGGACCACCGGCACGCCCTTAAGCAACGGCTCATCCGACGCCGACGCTACGCCGTCGCGCAGGACGTTGAGGACCGTCGCCCGTCGCTGGCGATCCGTCGCGTTGGCGAACGAGCCGTGAATCATCAGCGGATGGTGAAACGCCGCCTCGCCCTTCTTCAATTCCACGGCGACGGGATGCTCAAATTGCTGTAGCTGCTCCGGCGTCAGCACGAAGCGGATCGCTTCCATGTCGCCGGCCAATCCGGTGATCGGCAGTAAACTCCAGCAATGGCTGCCAGGGATATATTGCAGACAGCCATTATCCTTAGTAGCGTCGTCCAGACCGATCCAGCAGGTGAGGTGGGCCATCGGCTTGGTCCGCGTCCAGTACGAATAATCCTGGTGCCACGCCACGACGCCGCCGTGTTGGGCCGGCTTGCAGAATAGCTGATCGTGCCAGAAGCGCACGGAACCGCCCAGGAGCTGGCTGGCGGGGACCAGAAACGCGGGGTGCCAGAGGAGGTCGTGAAAGCCGGGCGTGATGCGCCAGGCGCCCAGCGCGTGAAATAGCACGCGCGTCGGGTCGGCGGACTCGTTGGAGTGGTATTCGTGAAAGAGGCCGTTGGCGGGATGGTTCGGGTCGAACAAACCTTGCAGCTCGCCGCGCAGCGTTTCGACCTGTTCGTCCGTGAGGATGCGGACGTCTTTTAGATATCCGTTTTGGTGGAAAAACGCCACTTGCTCGTCGCTGAGGCGGTAACGCTTCCAATCGTTGCTTTCGGGCGGAAGGAACGAGCCGACGGGCATGTGTCGCTGAGAGAGGTCTTGAGTCATGGAACTACGCCTTGAAACGATCAATACTCCAGATGCACACGCGCGCCGGCGATGAGAGCCGGCCCACGGTCCTGATTATAGGCGGGATGATCGATGCCTTGTAGGTCGAGCGTGAAGTTGATGCCCTTTTTCAGCTCGCAATTGTAGTATGTTTCCAGAATCTCTTCGGGGGCGTAATGCAGTCGGCCGTCGCCGATAATGAAGCCGACGCCGCCTTGCTCCAGATAGTCGCGGTGTGCGTTGGACAAGCCGTTAATGACGCCTGCCAGGCCGACAATGTCGTTCGGCCGATGCCAGCGCGTCCCCTTGAGTTGCAGTCCCGCGGCCGCCGTCGCGTCGATCTCGGTGAACGCCCAGGTCTCCGATTGGCCGTCGTTCCAGCCGGCCCTCATGAGAAAGCCGAGATCCGGCGTGATCTGCTTGTCGAAGCTGGCGCCGAAGCCGTACTTGGTCCGATAACTGCGCGTCAGAGTTATGTCGGGCGGAAAGGACGGCAGCGCGATCGCGTCCCGGTATTTGCCCGCATGAGAAGTATTCGCATACGCCCACTCGCGCAGATGAGCGGGTTGATCGCCCAGAATGAAATTTTCCTGGAACTCCACGATCTGTCCGTGCGCTTTCAAGAAGTGCGGGTCGAACTCCGCCCCGTTGGCCGTGGTCGGCTCGGCGAAAATGCCGTAGCGCACGGCATAGAACATCGTGGTGTAGTCGAACAGGGCGCCAAAGGTGTAGCCTCGTGTGTTGGCGGGGTAGTCCCAGGCGCCGGTGTACATTATCGACCAGTTGAGGAACTGGGTGCGTGGGTCGTGGCTATAGACGTTGTCGTCGAGAACGTCCTCGGAGGACATTTTGCCAACGCTGATGCTAAAGCGGTTGCGCGAGCGAATACCGGCGATCTGGTTGGCGGCGTCCTCGACCTTCTCGCTCTCCCCCTCGAACTCAAACGTATGCCGGTAAAAGGCCCGGGCGACGTAAGGCGTCGGTTCGAGCTTGCCGGTGCGAGTGGCCTCGCCGTTGGGGAAGCCGGCGAAACCGACTGTGCCGTCGAGGCCGGTGCCGCCGGAGAATTCGGGGTTAAAGATGATTTCGCCGCCTTGCCAGGGGCGAAAATCGAAGTAGAGCGTTCCGGTGGCCGTCTGATCGTTCGTCACCCTGCCGATAGCGCTGTTCGGCCCATCATAGGGATCGTGAAAAGGGAAATTGCCCTGGTAGACCAAGGTACTCTGGGCGTGGATGCTGTACCACGGCGGCTGAGTGGGCGCGGCTTCGGCCTTCTTTTCTTCCGTCGGCGGCAAGTCGGGCGACGGATTTTTCTTGCCGGCTTGCTCAGGCGGAGGTTGGGTGTAGAGGAAGTTAAACGGCTGGTTAGGATCGAAGCCGGGAATCACCGACGGCGGCTCCGGCAAAGGCTGCCCCAGGGCGGCCGCGCAGACCAGCCATAGCGCGGTGGACATGAGACGTACTCCCGCCTTCTTTGTGTGTAGAGGGAAACTCATAGCGAGAAGGGCTGGCCGTCGCAATGCCAGTCGCCGGCCTGGAAGGTGGGGCGACGGCTGTAGGGGCGGGGTCTCCCCGCCCGCAAGGTGCAACGACATGATGATTGGTTCACGAACCTTCCGGGCGGGGAAACCCCGCCCCTACGACCGCCGCCTCCAAAATCGAGACGGGCGCCCCACCATTTATCCCTCTTGACTCCAATCACACCTGCGTCTATCGTCCGCCGGCCATGAAAACCCTTATTCCACTGCTGTTGTACGCCGCCGTCTTCACGGCCCCCAACGCGCCTTCACCGGCCGACATGGGGCCGACGCGCGGCAAAGTGCTTATCCTCGAAAACGAACAGCCGCTGGCCGGCGACATCGAACGAATCGGCGACGCCTACCGCGTCCGCCGGCTCATCGGCGAAACGACGGTGCCCGCCGACCGCGTGTTGCGCCTGTGCGCCGACATGGACGAGGCGTTCAATTTCGTACGCGGCCGGGCCAACCTAAGCGACCCCGACGAGCGCCTGCGTCTGGCCGAATGGTGCCGGCTCAATGGACTGCACGAGCGGGCGGTCGCCGAGGTCAAGGCGGCCGTGAATCTGCGGCCCGATCACGTCCCCAGCCGTCGGCTCCTCTCTTACCTTGAGGAATCCGGCCCGCTGAAGCCGGCGCCGGCCAAGGGGCCGGATGATTCGGCGGATGGTGCGAGGGTTTCCGTCGATTTGACCGAGGAGGCGCTGGGCCAGTTCGCCGTGAAGGTTCAGCCCATCCTGATGAACGCCTGCGCCAACTGCCACGCCAACGGCCGCGGCGGCGCCTTCAAACTGACGCGCGCCTATAGCGCGGCCGTGCTGAACCGTAAGACGTTACAGCAAAACCTGACGGCCGTGCTTGCGGAAGTGAACCTTGCCCAGCCGCAGAATAGTTTGTTGTTGTCCAAGGCCGTCAGCGTTCACGGCTCGCAGGAACAGGCGCCGATCAAGAACCGGCAGGCGGCGGCTTACCATACCCTCCAAGATTGGGTGTGGGCGACGCTGGCCGACAATCCGCAATTGCGAGACGAGGCGGCGCATAGAACCGCCGCAACGTCGCCGGTCGGCGAGACGCGGACGCCGCCAAGTGACAAGCTGCGGCCTGCGGCGCCGGGGAAGGAAGCGCCTGAACCCGCCGATCCGTACAGCCCGGACGACTTTAACCGCCAATTCCACGGCGATAAGAAGCGGCCTCAAAACTAGTGCTTCGTCACGCATGGATTGATGGGTGGGACGGGCTTCTAGCCCGTTCGGTTCCGCTGGACGGGCTTCTAGCCCGTCCGGTTCCGCTGGACGGGCTTCTA
>DHJA01000065.1 GCA_002404095.1 Planctomycetaceae bacterium UBA4732
ATGAACACAGATGAACACAGATGATGAGCAAGAGAGGAAAAACGCGATGTTATCCGGCAATCTTGACCCCTCTTTCCTTCTCATCAATATTCATCTGTGTTCATCTGTGTTCATCTGTGGCCGCTTCTTTGCTTTCCGGAGAGCCTTTTAGCGGTGCTACTTCTTCTGCGCCTGTTCCAATACGTCTTCCCACCAGGCGCGCAGGCGCTGCCACATCGAGCCGTCGTCGCCGGCTTTTCCGGCCTTGTCCTGCCTACGTTTACCGCGCTTGCCCTTGCCGCGCGGCTCCTCCTGGAAGAATCGCGACGAAAACGTCTCTTTCGGTCCCGTTGTCCCGTTAGGCGACTTGGGCGGCAGCAGCCGCGCCAACATCCCCGGCTTCACCTCGGGCGGCGGCGCCCCCGGCTTCCGCTTAGGCAGCATCCGCCGTTCCACAAAACCCCATATACTGCTAGCGATGAAGTAGATACACAGGCCGGACGCCACCTTGTAAAACATGACGCCCATGAAGATCATCATATATTTCATCATCTTCTGCTGCTGTTCCTGCTGCTCGTCCGTCGGCGGCGGCATCGTCCACTTCTGCTGCACCAACATCAATGACACCGCCAGGATCGGCAGCACGTTCAGAAATGGCCCCAGGTAGCAAGGCCAGCCGTACCAGTCCGGCTGACTGATGAAGGGAATGGTATTGGACCAATAGAGCAGCATGTCGGGCGCCGCGAGATTAGGCATCCAATACGATGAAACCCCCGCCAGCCGGAAGTGAATGCTCTCCTGCAAGGAGTAATACAAGCCCATGAAGATCGGCATTTGCAACAATAGCATCCAGCAAGTGCCGAGCGGATTGATGCCGTGCTTGCGGTACAGCTCCATCTGCGCCGCACCCATTGCCTGCTTGTCGTCGGGGAATTTCTCTTTGAGCTTCTTTAACTCCGGCGCCAACTCTTGCATACGCAGGCTCGTCATGGCCTGCTTACGACTGACGGGAAACATCACGCCGCGCACCATCAACGTCAGAATCATAATGCACACGATGTAGGGGATGCCGACGTAGTAGTGCAGCCCCCACAGCACGGTGTGCATAATGTTGGTGATCTGGATGAGCAAGTAACTGATGCGCAAAGGGCCGGTGATGTAGTTGCCGAACCAGTTGTTGGACTGGTAATCGGTCAACGTATCCAAGTTGAGGTCGTAAAGATAATGATTGACCAGCTCCGGCCGCACCGCCTCGACGCCGCCCATCTGACTGAGCAACATGGTCTTTACGGGGCCGTTGTACAATAAATATTTGTGAACGACCTCGCCGCCGGGTTTCAACTCAATCGGCTCCGTCGCCACGCGCACCGTCACGTCGTCTTCCCAGATCGGCTGCGTCTGAGCCTCGTCGAGCAGCTTATGGGCGTATTCAGGATAGTCCTTCTCTCCTTCGTAGCCGCCGGTGGTGTAGACGACGGCGGTCTTTATGCCCTTTTGCAGTCCCTCAAAGTCTTTTTTCTCGTCTTCACGAATCCGAAATTTCTCAATCTTGTTGTTGTCGCTTCGGACTAGCTCAAAACTGTTGTGGACGAGGTCAACATTGCTGACGACGCCCTTGGCGACGGCGGTTTCCAGCGTCGGCCGAGCGTGGGCCAGGAAGTCTTGCTTGTCCTGCTGGTTATCCACAGCGATGACGGATGCGAAGTACTGCACCACCACGCCGGCATAGCGCATGACATAGCCCTGCTGCCGGTCCACCGCATTGCCGCCTTCCCAGGACATCGTCTGGCGAAGGTCCTGCAAGTCGCGCGACACATAGCCGGTCTTGCTATCCACCTGACCGATTACCGAGTTGCGGAAGGTGTTGGTATACCACCGGCCCTCGACAGGAAGCCCGTGGAAGCCAGTCATCTGATAGCGGAACGGAAGGGTCTTGTCCGGGCCTAGACTGGCGTCCGCCAGCCGTTGGACCTTCACCTCCAAGCCAAGGTGATAATCGCCTTCCGTCAGGGAGTAGGTCTTGGCGACCTGGAAGCCTTGCACCTGCGGCGACCAGAAGGTCACCGACTGGCGTTCCCGGCCGTCTACGGTATCCGTCACGACCTCCGGTTCCGTCTTTTGGTCGGGGGCGCCTGTCCAATCGACCTTGCCCAAGGTCTCGTAGGGTTTGTCGTCGTCCTTTTTATTCACGTCGTAATGAAGGAGCAGGTTGGACGGGTTGTTGGGATCCTCGGGCACTATTTCATACGGCTTCGGTGAGCCGTTCAACAAGTTGACGGGGCGGCCCAGCGCGTCGGCTTGCTGGAACTTATTCAGCACCACGCGCAGCACGGCCCCGCCGCGCGGGGTCAACGCGACGTTGAGGTGGAACTTCGAGTTGCGGGAGATGTCGCCAAGATACTTGTACTGCTCCCGCGACGGCAGCGGCTTTTCAGCGACGACCGGAGGCGGCGCTGCGACAGGCTCTTCCTCCGGCTTGGTCTCCGATGAGCGCTTGGCCTCGGCGCTCCACAGGGCGGCGGCCTGGGCGATGCCCTGTCCGAAACCGCCGTCGCATTGACTTAGCAGCGCCGCCGCCAGACGGGCTTCGACCGGCGCAGGCGAGGGCGGCGGCGGAAACATCCAATACTTCAGGCCATACCAGGCGACGAGTAACAGCGCCATGGAGGCGACGAAAATAACGACCTTTTTTGTCTGTTGTTGCTGCTGCATTGAGACGCTAATCCAAGCTGGTAGTGTGCAAAGGGCGGGCGGCGATGGACAATCCGACTCGCGGAGCGAGTCGGCCACCTTGAGAGTGGGCCGCTCGCTCCGCGAGCGGCATTCGCGCAACCGACTCGCGGAGCGAGTCGGCCACCTTCAACGGCCGTCGCGTAAACGGTCGCCCAAGAAGTTGTCTAACTCGGGGACGGCGTACACCTTCTTGATAGTAGTTTCGATGTCGTACTCAACACGACGGTAGCGAATGACGCCCGGCGACGGATTATCGTCGAGAAGAATGTAGCAGGCGCGCCAGTTGCCGTCGCGCGGTTGGCCGACGGAGCCGACGTTGCATAGCGTCTTACGGCCGTCGAGTCGGTGCTGGTGGTCGATCTCTTCGGGGCTGTGAAACTGGTAAACGTCGTCGGCCACCTGTTCGGTAAAGATGCCGGGGACGTGCGTATGCCCCTGGAAACAGTATTTCTCGACCAACGCGAAGATGCGTTCCATTTTGCGCTGGTTGTAGATGTCTTCGGGGAAGACGTATTCGTTGAGGGGATTGCGGGCGGAGCCGTGGACGAAAAGGAGGCCGTCCTCGCGGACGCTGCGCGGCCGCTCGGCCAGGAACTCCCAGCGGCGTTCCTTGGCTTGTCGGCCTTCGGTGACGGACTCCAATTGTTCGCGCGTCCAGAAGATGGCGCGTTCGGCGGGGCCGTTGAAGCCGTCGGGGTCGAACATGGCCCCTTGATCGTGATTGCCGAGGATCACGATCTTGCACTTCATCACGAGGTCGAGACACTCGCAGGGGTTGGGGCCGTAGCCCACGATGTCGCCGAGACAGTAAATCTCGGAAACGCCCTGCTGCTCAATGTCCTTGAGGACGGCCTGCAGCGCCTCGAAGTTACTGTGAATGTCGCTGATGATCGCCTTCACGCTGGCTCTCCGCGGGGCCACACCGAGTCCGTTCCCGACTGTACCTAGTCTCGTCGGCGCCGGCACGGCCAGCAACACCCCGATGAACTGTAATGTAGGAAGTGTACCGCTTTGCTTCAAAAGGTGTCAAGGGCCGGAAAGAGCGGGCGGATGTTCCCGCGCCGCATTTTCGTTGTGCGCGGGGCGTTTGCCGATTACAATCCTCTCCGTAGTCCGAAGACTTCTATCGGCCCTTGGAATGCGCCCTCATGGAATCCACTTCCTCCAGCCTGCTGCTACGGTTGCACCGGCCCGGCGAACAGGAAGCCTGGCGCCGCTTCATTGACCTGTACACCCCGCTCCTCTATTTCTGGGCTTGCCGCATGGGCCTGCGGTCGGCGGACGCCGCCGACCTCGTGCAGGATGTATTCGTCGCGCTCGTCCAGAAACTACCGCAGTTTACCTACGACCCCGCCAAAGGGTTCCGCGCCTGGCTGCGCACCGTGGCCGAGAACAGCTGGCGCAGCGCTTTGCGCAAGCAAGCTGCTGTTCCCCCGAACGCCGGTGACGCCGCCCTGGCCGATGCGGCTGCGCCGGACGGAACCGACGCCATTTGGGAGACGGAATATCGTGCTTGCCTGTTCGGGCGGGCGGTCCAGATTATGCGCCAGGATTTCGAGGAGAAGACCTGGAAGGCGTGCTGGGCGCTGGTCGTCGAGGGCAGGTCCGGGGCGGAAGTCGCGGCCGACCTGGGCATGTCGATCGATGCCGTTTATGCCGCTAAGGCGCGCGTCCTGCGCCGGCTGCGGCAGGAACTCGACGGCCTTCTTGACTGAATCGGCGATTTTCGCGTCAGGTTTCGCATCGGGCCGCGTATCCTATTTCGACCGCTCACCAATCTCTGTGCTTGTTGATGGAGTCCGCCATGAACGCCATATCCGCCTGTGTCGGGGCCGCCGACCTTCGAGAATACCTGTTGGGCCGCATGTCGGAGCCGACGGCCGCAGCCGTGGAGACGCACGTGGCGTCCTGTCCGGAGTGCCGGAAGCTGTTGCCGACTATCTGGGCCGAGGACGACTTCGTGGCCGACTTCCGCGACCAGGCCGGGCGTCCGCAGCCGAAGAACGCCCTCCTGGACCGCCTGGCGGGCGACCTGTACGGCCTGCTCCGAAGTTTGCCGACCGACCGCAACGTGACGCCGCCGGCCGCCGCCGAGGCGACGCCGGCCCCCGGCGGCCTCACGGCGGAGAACGCCGAGGACGTGCGTTCCCTGCTGGCGCCGCCGCGCGAGCCGGACGAACTGGGCCGGCTGGGCGAATACCGCGTGCTGAAGGTGTTGGGGTCGGGCGGCATGGGCGTGGTTTTCCTGGCGGAGGATACACGGCTGCGGCGGCGCGTGGCCCTGAAGGCGATGAAGCCGGCGCTGGCGGCGAACGCCCAGGCGCGGCAGCGCTTCCTGCGCGAGGCGCAGCTGACCGCATCGCTGACGCACGACCACGTCGTCGCCGTCCACCAGGTCGGCGAGGAGAAGGGGGTGCCGTTTCTGGCGATGCCGCTGTTGCAGGGCGAGAGCCTGGACGCACGGCTGAAGCGCGAGGGCCGGCTGCCGCTGGCGGAAGTGTTGCACATCGGCCGGGAGACGGCGGAGGGGCTGGCGGCCGCGCACGAACATGGCCTGATCCACCGCGACGTGAAGCCGGCGAACCTTTGGCTGGAAACGCTGCCGGGCGGCCGGACGCGGGTGAAGGTGCTCGATTTCGGGTTGGCCCGCGCGGGCGACGGTGACGGCGAACACCTGACCCAAACGGGGGTGGTCGTGGGCACGCCGGCGTACATGGCCCCGGAGCAGGCCCGCGGCGAGAAGGTCGATGCCCGCAGCGACTTGTTCAGCCTCGGCTGCGTGCTGTACAAGCTCTGCACCGGCCAGACGCCCTTCGTAGGAGATACGGCAATGGCGGTCCTCACGGCCCTGGCGACGGTTCATCCAAAGCCCGTGAGCGATCTCAACCCGGACGTGCCGGCGGAACTGTCGGAATTGGTGATGCGTTTGCTGGAAAAGAACCCAGGCCGGCGCCCGGCCTCGGCCGGGGAAGTGGCCCAGGCGCTACAGGGCCAAGAGATGGGCCTGGCTCGGAAGAACGAGTCCCGAGAGCAGACGGAAACGTCATGCGCCGCCCCGCGTCGCCGCCTGATTTTGGGCGTCGCGGCCCTGGCGTTGCTGGCCGGTTCCATTGGGGCGGGGGCGGCCCTGATCCGCATCCAAACTGGCCAGGGCGATTACGTCATCGACACCGACGACCCAGACTTCTCCTTCCGGGTCCACGACGGCGCCGTCGCGCTACAGGACCACAAGATCAACAAAACGTACACCCTGACGGTGGTGCGCGCGGACAAGGGGAGCGGCGAGTTCGACCTGGAAGTGAACGACGGCGGCGACCTCTCGTTCCGCAAGAAGACCTTCACCATTCGGCGCGGCGAAAAGGTTGCCCTCAACGCTTGGTTCGAGCGCAAACAAGCGGCCGGCCCGACGGAACTGCCCCATCACGTCGATGACGCCTGGGTCCGGCAGGTCACCGCCCTTGCGACGGAACAGCAGGGGGAGGCGGTGGCCGCCAAGCTGAAAGAACGCAACCCCGGCCCTGACCCTTGGGTACAGGCAACGATCGGACGCGACGGCGTGACGGAACTGCGGTTCTCGGCGGCCAAGGTGACGGACATCTCGCCGGTGGCGCTGCCGGGGTTGAAGAAGCTGGAGTGCTATGGGGGAGGGTTCGCTGGGGGAGGGTTCCCTGACGGAAAGGGCAGTCTTTCAGACCTATCGCCGCTGAAAGGATTATCGCTGACATACCTCACATGTTGGAATTCGCAAGTGTCCGACTTGTCGCCGCTG